>CAZKLK010000077.1:0-8530 GCA_964553535.1 uncultured Nitrospiraceae bacterium | reverse complement strand
CTGGATTCCGGCGTTCGCCGGAATGACGGTCCACACTAATCCCAGAAAAACCCTAAATTCTAAATGCACGGGATTGCCGCGCTCTTCGGGCTCGCAATGACAATTTCCCGGCCTGCATTTTATGATTTTGAATTTTCTCTCAACAGCGCCTCTGCGATGAGAAGGTCTTCCGGGGTTGTAATCTTGATATTCCGGTATGTCCCCGTGATTATCCTTATCTTCCCGCCAAATTTCTCCACAAGCGCAGCGTCGTCGGTCGCGTAGCGCCGCTTTTCCATTGCCTGCTCGTAGGCCTTCAAGATTTTATCATGCCGGAAAATCTGCGGCGTCTGAACGGCCCAAAGCTTGTCCCGCCTCAACGTTTTCGTAACAGAGCCCTGTGCCGCTTCCTTAATGGTGTCTTTTACCGGCACCCCCGGAACAATTCCGTCAAAGTCATCCCTGCCTTTTTGCATTTCGGCTATCATCCCATTCACGAAATCCCGTTCCACAAAGGGTCTGGCCCCGTCATGGATAAGCACGACGCCATGCTTATCTTCAATCAGTTTAAGGCCGTTATAGACGGAATCCTGCCTTTCCTTCCCTCCGGGCGCGATGCGCTTTATTTTGCTTATACCGTGCTGTTCGAAAAGTTTCCGGGCGGCGATGGAATCCTCCGTCCTCAGAACCGGAATGATCTCTGAAATCTCCGGGATTCCCTGAAAAGTATCAATTGCCCAAAGAATAAGCGGCTTGCCGCCGAGGATTTGAAAAGGTTTATCTTTTCCCGGACCGAATCGCCTGCCTACACCGGCCGCCGGGACAATCGCCGTAACGCTATGCTTCCGGAGCGTGCTCATAATGTTGAAGTATCAACGCCTAGCGCGCCGCGACTTTCAGTTCTTCCCGTTCAAAATCTTCCTTGAGTTTTGAGAATATCATCCTGCCGGCTGTTGTCTGAAGCACACTTGTCACTGCAACCTCCGCGTTTTTCCCGATCAGCCTCCGGGCATTTTCCACAACAACCATAGTGCCGTCGTCAAGATAAGCGACCCCCTGGTTGTACTCTTTCCCCTCCTTGAGTATAAAGATTTTTAAAGCTTCTCCCGGGAGGACAACCGGTTTCACAGAGTTTGCCAGTTCGTTAATATTCAGGACTGATACCCCATGCAGCCCCGCAACTTTATTGAGATTGAAATCATTGGTAATTACTTTGGCATTCAATGCCTTTGCCATTGCAACGAGTTTTGCGTCAACTTCCTTGATTTTTGGATAATCGTCGTCGGTTATTTTGACCGTAACCCGCGCGAGCTGTTGAATCCTGTGCAGGATATCAAGTCCCCTTCTGCCCCGGGCCCGCTTGATGGGGTCCGCGGAGTCCGCAACATGCTGCAATTCCTGCAAAACAAACTGGGGAACAATTAAGCTGCCTTCAAGGAAACCTGTTTCACAGATGTCGGCGACGCGGCCGTCTATGATGACGCTGGTGTCGAGAATTTTGGGATTTTCTTCAATGCTCTGACCCCGGACGAGCCTGACAATGTTCGACAGTGAAAGGGTCTTTCCCCTGCTTAATCCGATCAGCAGGCCCCCGTATCCGAACACGATCATCAAGGCGACAGAAACAGTTTTTATTTCCTCACCGAGAAACAGATGCAGAGGAAACATGACAAGATATGCGAATAAAAGTCCGCATGAAATGCCGAATAATCCCGCAATAATCGAACCAAGTTCTATTTTTTTAAATTTCATTTCCGCCGTTATTGCGAGAAGACCCAAAAAAAGACCTGCAATTACCCCGTATAATTCAACTTGATATTTAAGGCCGATTATATATCCTGAAAAAACAAACAATAAAAAAATTATTGCGCGCGAAATATAAAACACTGTTATCACCTCCTTTCTATGATTTAAGGATTGCGTAAAACTTTTTCCCCCCCCTGTTAATAAAAAAAAGCATGGATTCATTTCTTTTCACATTTGAAAGCATATAGTTATAGGTTGAAATATTATCTATCTCCTTTTTGTTGATTTCTTTAATAATATCCCCTTTTCTAATGTCGGCTTCGTCTGCCGCACTACCCGGCTCTACCTTAACTACCACTACTCCCTTTTCTTCTTTGCTGAAGCCGAGCTGTCTGACGATTTCAGTGGTTAGGTCCATGACCGCAAGGCCCGTCAGCCCCCTGGCGTCTGCTTCATCGGGCGCTTTGTCCGGCGCTACTTCAGCAACTTCTCTGGGAAGTTCCACGATGCTGACCTGAACGGTCAGCTCTTTGCCTGCCCGGAGTATCTTCAAGCCAACGTTGTTGCCGGCTTTGCTCTGGGAAACAAGGTTCCTCAAACTGCTGACATCTTTTACTTCTCTGCCGTCGAATTCTATGATTATATCACCGCGGATAATGCCGGC
This sequence comes from uncultured Nitrospiraceae bacterium, assembly GCA_964553535.1. Lineage (GTDB taxonomy): Bacteria > Nitrospirota > Thermodesulfovibrionia > Thermodesulfovibrionales > SM23-35 > JALHSV01. The sequence goes on along the minus strand of CAZKLK010000077.1, from coordinate 6,141 downwards.
CTTTGCTGCCGGACTGCCCTTAAATACATCGCTGACAAGGGCCCCTTTTGATTTTTTGAGACCGAACTGCTGGGCGAGTTCCGGCGTCAGTTCCTGAATGGTAACTCCGATCCAGCCTCTGGTCACTTTACCTTTCTGGATAAGCTGATCCATGACCAGACGAACCATGTTGCTTGGCACCGCGAACCCGATGCCCTGATAGCCGCCTGTCCTGGAAAATATTGCGGTATTGATCCCTATCAGTTCGCCGGCAGTATTCACCAGAGGACCGCCTGAATTGCCGGGATTGATAGCGGCGTCCGTCTGGATGAAGTCTTCATAATCGGCGATACCGACATTGGCCCTTCCAACGGCGCTGATAATCCCCATGGTCACCGTGTGGCTTAACCCGTAAGGACTGCCGATCGCGAGGACAAATTCTCCGACTTGCAGCTTGTCGGAGTCGCCCCATGAGAGAACCGGCAGGTCTCCGGCGTCAATACGGATTATGGCAATATCAGTTTTAGAGTCTGCTCCCACAATACGCCCCCTGAAAACCCTTTTATCGAAAAGCGTTACCTTGATTTCATCAGCCTTTTCGACAACATGGTTATTGGTGACGATGTATCCTTCCGGCGAGACGACGACGCCCGAACCGAGACTCCGTTCCTTCCATTTCCTGGGAGTCCCGGAATCATGAAAGGGATTAAAAAAATCAAAGAAGGGGTCCTCGGCAAAGGGGCCTGAGTCCCTCCGAACAACCTTGGTAGTAGAAATGTTAACCACGGACGGGGAAACTGTTGTAACGATGTCGGAGAAGGCCCTGCCGGTTTCTATAATCTGCCGGGACACATTAGGCTTTACCGGAGAGGGAAGGCCCTTGTTTTGCCTGGTTATTTTGCCTATGGCATAGTATGTAATCCCTCCCAGAAGGAATCCGATAAGGAGGATAGCGATCCCGGTCAAAATTTTCTTTTTCACGATAACTCATTATAATAATGATATTATTGACTTGTAAAGTAGCCGGCCTTGACCTTCTGCCCTGCATTGTGCTAATTTCCAGAACCCGGCTGATCTATATAATCAACAAAATAATTTGAGGGAGGGTTTTTTCATGCTTAAACGCTATCTCCTGGCGCCCGGTCCAACGCCGGTGCCGGCGGAAATATTGCTGTCGATGGCTGCGCCGATTATCCATCACCGTTCTCCGGATTTTATTCCGGTGCTGGACTCCGCAAAGAAAGGGCTGCAGTGGCTGTATCAGACAAAAAATGATGTGCTGATACTGAGTTCAACCGGTACGGGAGGCATGGTTGGAGCGGTGAATAACTTTTTCAATCAGGGAGACGAGGTTCTTGTCGTCAACGGCGGAAAATTCGGGGAAAGATGGACAAAAATATGTCAATCCTACGGGCTCAAGGTTGAGGAAATCATTGTGGATTGGGGATACGCGGTCAACCCTGAAGAGGTTGAGGCAAGACTCAAAAAGAACAGGAATATCAAGGCAGTCTTTGTGCAGGCCACTGAAACTTCAACAGGCGTGTATCATGATATTCAGGCAATTGCCTCTGTCGTGGGCAGGCATGATGATGTGTTGTGTATCGTTGACGCCATCAGCGCTCTGGTGGCGCATGATCTTAGAACCGACGAATGGGGGGTGGACGTCATGGTGGGCGGCTCGCAGAAGGGGGTTATGCTTCCTCCGGGGATCGCTTTTGTCAGCGTGAGCGGGAAGGCATGGAAGAAATCGGAAACCTCCAGGATGCCCAGGTTCTATTTCAATTTCAAGAAAGAACGTGAAAATCTTGCGAAAAACCAGACAAATTTTACCTCGCCGGTAACCCTGATTATCGGACTCAATGCCGGGCTTAAGATGTTGCAGGCGGAAGGTCTGGAGAATGTTTTTCAGCGGCATGCAAAGCTTGCCCATGCGACGAGAATGGCCTTCCAGGCGCTTGGTCTGGAGCTTTATTCGAAGGAATCTCCATGTAATTCTGTAACCGCAGTCATGACTCCTCCGGGGATAGACGGGCAGGCGGTTTATAAGAACCTCCGTGAGAAGTACGGCATAACCGCCGCAGGCGGGCAGGACAGGGCAAAAGGGAAAATATTCCGGATAGCGCATCTTGGCTATGCGGACAGATTCGATGCTATAACTGCGGTCGCAGGGGTGGAAATGGCGCTCAAGGGCATGGGTTATCCGGTAAAACTCGGCACAGGCGTTGCGATTGCGCAAGAATTACTTATGGATTAGGGGGAAAGAATGGAAGTTCTTATCAGCGATAACATATCTCAGAAGTGCATTGACATACTGAAGAACGCCGGACTGTCTGTGGATGTCAGGGCAGGGATGAAGCCGGAGGAACTTAAGGCGTGCATCGGGAAGTACCATGGCCTGGTCATACGGTCGGCGACAAAAGTTACTGCCGAGATCATCGATGCCGCCGGAAATCTGAAAGTCATCGGCCGGGCCGGCTCGGGACTGGATAATGTCGACAAGGCGGCCGCGACGAAAAAAGGCATTGTGGTCATGAATACCCCGGGCGGCAATACTATTACGACTGCAGAGCATACAATCGCGCATATTGTCTCTCTTGCGCGTCTGATTCCACAGGCGAATTCGTCCATGAAGGCCGGAAAATGGGAAAAAAAGAAGTTCATGGGCGTGGAACTTTTTAACAAGACGCTTGGCGTCATCGGCATCGGCAACATTGGAAGTCAGGTTGCGAAAAGGTTGCAGGCATTCGGCATGAATGCCATTGCTTATGATCCTTTTTTGAATGAGGAGAAGGCAAAAATCATGGGCGTTGAGAAGGTTGATCTGCCAGCCCTTTATAAGCGCTCTGATTTTATTACAATACATACGCCCCTGACGCCGGAAACAAAGTATCTCATCAACAAAGATTCCTTCCGGCTCATGAAGGACGGGGTAAGGATAATAAACTGCGCGCGGGGCGGCATCATCAATGAAGCGGAACTTTATGACGCCATCGTTTCAGGCAAAGTTGCAGGCGCGGCTCTCGACGTCTTTGAAAAAGAACCTCCGGAGAATAATCCCCTCCTGAGTCTGGAAAACGTCATTTGCACTCCCCATCTTGGCGCCTCGACGAAAGAGGCGCAGGAGAACGTCGCTGTTGCCGTTGCGGAGCAGATCGTGGATTATCTCGTTCATGGAACAATCCGTCACGCAGTGAATTTCCCTTCGATACCCGCGGACCAGATTGCGCGACTCCAGCCGTATATCGCCCTTGCCGAGAAACTCGGCGGGTTCGCTTCCCAGATGTTTGAAGGCGGCGCAACCGAGATAATGATCGAATACCAGGCGGATGCGGCGAAGATCAACACTGCGCCGGTTACGATAGCCGCCATTAAAGGTTTCCTTAATCCCATTCTTCTGGAAACAGTAAATTTTGTGAATGCGCCTGTTATTGCCAAGGAAAGAGGAATTGAGGTGAAGGAGGCCAGGAGTACGGTTGAGGGCGACTATCAGAGCATGATCGCTCTTAGGGTCAAGGCCAAGGGGAAGGAGAGTTATTTTGCAGGAACCCTTTTCAGCAAGAAGGACCCGCGCATTGTCTATGTCGATAATTTCAAGGTGGAAATTGTGCCGGAAGGGGAGCTCCTCTTTTTATATAACAATGACAAGCCCGGCGTCATAGGGAATATCGGCACACTACTCGGGGGGAATAATATCAATATCGCACGGATGCATTTCGGAAGGGAAAGCCAGGGGGGGATGGCAATATCCGTCGTCAGCATCGACGCGCATGCTTCTCCCGGGATTATTAAGCAAATCAGAGAATTGCCGAATATTCTGTCGGTCAGACAGATACATTTATAGGCGGGGCTTTGATATGCCAAATACAGTTGTTGTAGGGTTGCAGTGGGGCGACGAGGGGAAAGGCAAGATTGTGGATTATCTTGCGGAAAAGGCTCATGTTGTTGCGCGGTATCAGGGGGGACATAATGCCGGGCATACGGTTGTCATCGGCAATGAAAAATTTGTTCTCCATCTAATCCCATCGGGGATACTTTATAAAGGCAAGAAATGCCTTATAGGAAATGGAGTGGTTATCGACCCTGCCGCTCTCATCAAGGAAATTGACGGGCTGAAATCCCGGGGCGTTGAGGTCGGCGGGAACCTTTATATCAGCAAGAATGCCCATGTGATAATGCCTTACCACATGGCGCTGGACAGGGAAAGCGAAAAACTCAGGGGCAACAAGAGCATCGGCACAACCGGACGCGGCATTGGTCCGGCCTATTGCGACAAAGTCGGCCGGACCGGCATACGGATGGCGGACCTGCTTTACCCTTCCGTCTTCAGGGAGAAGTTGAACGCCCACCTGTTCCATGTCAACTTTCTCCTTAAAAATCTTTACAAGACTGAACCATTCGCGACAGATGATATCTATGAGGAATATCTGGGCTATGCGGGCCGTCTGTCGGATTATATCGCCGATACCGATATTATTATCAACGGCGCAATCGCCTCAAAAGGGAATATATTGTTCGAAGGAGCACAGGGCACGCTTCTTGACATCGATCACGGCACGTACCCGTTTGTCACGTCCTCAAATGCCATTGCGGGCGGCGCCTGCACAGGCCTCGGCGTCGGACCTACGAAAATATCACGGGTTCTCGGTGTTGTGAAAGCATATACAACAAGGGTTGGGAGCGGTCCTTTCCCGACAGAAATGAAAGACGATCTCGGCAAGGCCGTCAGGGAAAAGGGAGGGGAGTACGGCGCAACTACCGGCAGGCCCAGAAGATGCGGATGGCTGGATGCGGTGATACTCAAGCACGCGGCGCGGATAAACGGAGTCACAGGGATTGCCCTCACAAAGCTTGACATCCTTGACGGTTTGGATACGATCAAGATCTGCACCGCCTATCGCTACAGGGGGGCGCTGTATGACGAATTCCCGAAAGAGATGAATGTCTTTGAAGAATGTGAACCTGTCTATGAAGAAATGAAAGGGTGGAAGACCAGCACCCTCGGTATCAGTGATTACGGCAAGCTGCCTGAGATTGCCGGGTCTTATGTCAGGAAGGTTGAAAAAATACTCGGGGTAAAGGTGCATATGATATCGACCGGCCAGAAAAGGGACGAAATTATTACCCTGAAAGAGCAGTTTTAACTGCTCATAGCGGAGGCCTGCAAAGATAACCATAGTCCGTTCTCAAAAAAAACTGCGGTGCCCCGGGTGAGGCGCGTGCGTGATATTGCCCATTGCCGGCATACGGTAATCTCAAGTCTTCTTAATATCTTCTATCCATCCCGTTGCCCGGTTTGTTCAGGTTCCTCTGATAAATGGGCTCACGCCCCGATTTGCGGCACGTGCTGGGGACAGATGGACAGATACTCCGGACCGGCGTGCAGGATATGCGCCTTGCCGCTTGTGTCCGAGCACGCGGGGACCTGCGGCCAGTGCATGCAAAAACCCCCGCCTTTTTCCAGGATAATACCATTCGGGTTGTACGAAGGGGTTCTTGCCGAGGCAATCCATCAGTTCAAATTCCACGGACTGAGAAGACTCTCCAAACCACTCGGCAGCCTGCTTCTCCGGCTTGACATACCGGGCGCGGACAGGATTATGTGTGTCCCGCTGACTAAAAAAAGTCTGATAAAAAGGGGATTTAATCAATCACTTCTGCTTGCCCGGATTGTAGCAAGGCAAAGATCCATTCACCTGTCAATGGATTCTCTTTTCAAAATAAAAGAGACGCCTCCCCAGATCGGACTTTCTGCAAGGGAGCGGCTTGCGAATCTTAAAAATGCATTTGAAATTCGCGGCAGTCTCAGCGGCCTGCGGGTATTGCTGGTTGATGATGTGATTACGACCGGCGCGACTGTCGGAGAGTGTTCAAAAATGCTCATGAAGGCCGGCGCTGAAGAAGTGACCGTGCTTGCGCTTGCCCGTGCGCCTTTGCCGTAAGCTCTCTTCTAAAAAGTTTATCGGGGATTTTGCTCAACCGGCAATCAATGGCTTCCATGTGCCTGGAAGAAATGGAATTTTGGTACAATGAAACAGGTTGGAATTTGTCCCTTCGGGACTATACCCGGAACTGCATTTTTCAGGTTAACAATCGCCGTCACCATAATTATAAAAATGGTTCTTCTGGGATTAGTGTGGACCGTCATTCCGGCGAACGCCGGAA
>CAZKLK010000076.1:0-8549 GCA_964553535.1 uncultured Nitrospiraceae bacterium | reverse complement strand
GTTCACTTTTAATTCGTTGATGGCATTCCGGATGAAACTCCTTGACTTTTCCTCATAGGGAACAATACAATTTTTCATCCGTCAAAGTAGAGGTGTTAAATGTTCTTCAGGCTGCTTCTTGCAGATGACAGTATTACAATCCAGAAGGTTGTCGATCTCATACTGGCTGGCGAAAACTGTGAAATCAGGTCTGCCGGCACCGGTGAAGAGGCGCTGGCCATTCTTGAATCTTACATGCCTGATATCATTCTCGCCGATGCAGATTTGCCGGGGGTAAGCGGCTACGACCTCTGTAAGCGAATCAAGCAGGACCCGGCAACCGGCAATATCCCGGTCATCCTCCTGAGCGGGGCCTTTGAGCCTCTCGACGCGGATCGCTTCCGTCAGGTGAGAGCGGATGATCACCTGATAAAGCCGTTTGAGTCATATGAACTCATACAGAAAATCAACATTGCATTAGAAGCGAAATCAGTGCCCGTGCAGAGCGGGAATCTTGCCGCCGGGGAACCCGCAGCCACCGGAGATTTGCAGGGAGCGGAGGAACCACTGAATTCCGAGGAGCCAGCGGCAGCGCAAGTTGCCTCCTTGCCGGCATTCGGGGAAGGAGAGGGGGCAGGCACCGAGGAATTGAGCAGTATTTCGGAACAGATAGAGGAAGCTGCATCTGTCTTTGAGACGGCGCAGGAATCGCCGCAGGCAGGGATTAAGCCCGCAGAAAAGTCAGCGACTTTCCCTGCCGCCGAATTGCCTTCAAAGGATGAAATCCGGGAACTGTTGGAAAGATTGATGCGTGAAAAAATATCATCCATACTGTCTTCAGACGATGTGAAGGAAACCTTGACGGCCTCGCTGACTACCTTCATGAAGGATTCGGTCGATAAAATACTCTGGGACCTGACTCCCGAACTTGTCGAGAGGATGATCAAAGAGATTCTTAAGGGTTCTATTGAATCTCTGACGGTGGAGGTGCGCAAGGTCATCTATGAAACGGTGCCTGAACTCGCGGAGACAATGATTTCCCGTGAAATAGAGAGGATCAGATCAGAATTTTAGACAAGGGTTTTCATCCGGAAGGCATCGAGGAGAAGTGGTATGCATTTTGGGTATCGAAAGGATATTTCAGACCTGATCCCGGTTCTCAGGGGTCTCCGTTTTCCATCGTAATTCCACCTCCGAATGTAACCGGATCACTCCACATGGGACATGCCCTCAACGCGGTCCTGCAGGACATTCTCGCCCGCTGGAAACGCATGTCGGGCTACGCGGTACTATGGGTGCCGGGCACCGACCACGCGGGCATTGCGACGCAGAATGTCGTCGAAAAACAGCTCAACGCCCGGGGAATAGACCGTCATAAGATTGGCCGGGAAGCTTTCATCGAAGAGGTATGGAAATGGAAAGCTGAATCGGGAGGAAAGATACTCCACCAGCTGAAAAGGCTCGGCGCCTCGTGCGACTGGTCGAGAGAAAGGTTTACACTCGATGAGGGGCTGTCAAAAGCCGTGACCGACGTGTTCGTCCGGTTATATGAGGAGGGTCGTATTTACCGGGATAACCGTCTTATCAACTGGTGTCCGAGATGCCATACGGCACTTTCCGACCTTGAGGTGGAGCATGAAGAACTTGAGGGAAAACTCACATATATTCACTACCCCTTGTCCGATGGAAGCGGCAGGCGCATAACCGTGGCGACCACACGGCCGGAAACAATGCTCGGGGACACGGCAGTGGCAGTCAATCCGGATGATAGAAGATATATGGATTTAATCGGAAAGACAGTCGACCTGCCTCTGACGAACAGAAAAATACCGGTGATCTCCGACCACATGGTTGACCCGGCTTTCGGCACCGGCGCTGTGAAGGTGACGCCTGCCCATGACTTCACTGATGAGGCAATCGCAAAACGCCGTACCCCTCCCCTTCCGTTTATATCAGTTATTGGAAAGGATGGCCGCATGACCGCGGATGCAGGGGAACGCTATGCGGGTATGGACAGATATGCATGCAGGAAACTCGTGCATGACGACCTCGCAAAGCTGCGCCTGATTTCAAAAGATTCGCCTCACCGGTATTCCGTGGGCCACTGCTATCGGTGCAAGACAATAACCGAACCGCTTTCAACCCCTCAATGGTATGTGAATGTCCATGACATGGCGCAGTCTGCAATGAATGCCGTCAGGGACGGAAGGATCAGGATAATTCCCGATACGTGGGAAAATACCTATTTTGCGTGGATGGATGACATCAAGGACTGGTGTATATCCCGCCAGATCTGGTGGGGACATCGCATGCCGGTCTGGTACTGTAAAGAAATGCTTAATGAACTATGCAGGGAAAATAACGGGATCATCGTTTCAAGGGTCGAACCACGGAAATGTCCGCATTGTTCTTCAGAAGCGCTGAACCGGGACGGGGATGTCCTCGATACCTGGTTTTCCTCCGCCCTCTGGCCTTTTTCCACGCTTGGATGGCCTGAGAATACGGTTGAACTGAAAACGTTCTATCCTACAAGCGTCCTTGTAACCGCTTTTGACATAATTTTTTTCTGGGTCGCGCGCATGATTATGATGGGTTTGCAGTTCATGCATGACGTGCCTTTCAGAGACGTTTACATTCACGCGATCGTGAGAGACAGCGCCGGCAAGAAAATGTCCAAGTCCAAGGGAAATGTTCTTGACCCGCTGATCATGATGGACAGGTACGGCACTGACGCATTCCGTTTCACTCTCGCCGCTTTTGCCGCACACGGGAGGGATATCAGGTTTTCAGAGGACAGGGTCGAAGGTTACCGCCATTTCGCAAACAAACTCTGGAATGCGTCGAGGTTCATCATGATAAATGTCGGCCAATACCGTCATGAGATTCAGCCTTCCCAGGATGCCGCCCCGCCGTCGCTTCCATCCAGATGGATACTGAGCAGGCTCGCTGAAACTGCCGACAGCATGAACAGGGCGCTTCTTGAATACAGATTCAATGATGCAGTCAGCAGCATATACCAGTTCGTATGGCATGAATTCTGTGATTGGTACATTGAAATGACTAAAATTGAATTCCACGATGAGCGGTTGCGTTCGGGCACCTGCTCGTGTCTTCTCACCGTGCTCGATTCGTCTCTGAGACTCCTCCATCCGTTCATGCCCTTTGTCACTGAAGAAATCTGGCAAACTATCAGGGAATCCGGATTGCAGGGCGTATACCCGCGCCAAACCATACCGGAAAGCGTCATGATCGCCGACTATCCGGCGTCGCTGCGCAGGGACCGGCAGGCCGAGGATGATATGTCCTATCTGGTTGACGCGGTGACCGGAATCAGAACGATCAGAGGCGAGCTGAACATCTCACCGGCCCTTAAACTCGCTATCTCCATCAAGACGCGTTCCCTGCACGCCGGAACTGTCTTATCGGACAATATCCATTACCTTAAACTACTGGCAAAGGCTGAAGAGATATTTATTGGTCCGGACATCAGCAAACCGCATTGTTCGGCTACGGCGATTAAGGGGCCATTCGAGATATATGTCAGCCTGAAGGGCATCTTGAACATTGCTTCCGAAATCGATAGACTTGGGAAAGAAATGGCAAAAGTTGACAAGGACCTCGCGGCGCTGAACAGGAAGCTGTTCAATGAAGATTTTCTTGAGAAGGCGCCGAAGGAAGTTATCGAAAAAGAGAAGGCGAAACATCGGGAATTGTCAAGAATAAAGAACAAAATTACGGACAGTATAAACATGCTTAAAGAAGCGGAGGTGTAGAAATGCGCAAGGAACCGACGGAGCTCGAAAAAAGTGATATAGAGTTCATCGAGGGGGAATTCATCACGATCAAACAGAGCACAGTGCGGTCTGTTGAAGGAGGCCATATCGAACTCCAGCAGGTTGGAGCCTTCAGCATAGACGGCGAAAGAATCGAATTGACGCAGGGAGCTCTGGGCGTGCTGAAAGGCGGAGATGTCACCATGAACCAAAGCATAAGCGGCGTCACCGCCGCTGACACCGCTGCCGTCAATTTTTCCTTGTCGCCACTGGCGATTTCGCGCGGGCATGCAACGGCGAACCATTCGGCCATAGGCATAATGGCGGCGCGTGAAATCAAATCGGATAACACGTCCGCATTTATTGTTGTCGCAAACAAAGTGGAGGGGAACATTACGACGCTCTTCGATTGGCGTTCTTCACTCGCCCTGGGCGCTGTCGTCGGCGGCCTGTGGGGTCTCTTCTCCGTGTTGTTCAAACGGAAATGATTCCGTCGGGCATTCCCCCGGTTGTTACCGAAGTCATTTGTCTGGCGCTCAAGGAGGATATTGGTCCGGGAGACGCCACCACTTCACTCCTGATTCCTGATGAGAACGTTTCGAAAGCCCGCCTTCTTGCAAAAAGTCCCTTCATTCTTGCCGGGCTCCCTTTTGCCAGGGAGGTATTTCGCGTTCTTGATCCCGGCATGGAATGGACCGCCTTTTTTGCCGATGGAGACAGAGTAACAAAAGGCGACGTGATCGCCGAAATTTCAGGGAAAACCCGGGCTATCCTGACCGGCGAGAGAGTAAGCCTGAATATCCTTCAGAGACTCTCCGGGATAGCGACCATTACAAATGCTTATGCGGAGAGAATTCGCGGACTCAAGGCGCTCATCGTCGACACAAGAAAGACCGTCCCCGGCATGCGCTTCATGGAAAAATATGCTGTGAGAAAAGGCGGCGGGCACAATCACAGATTCGGCCTCTTTGACGGGATTCTCATCAAAAACAACCATATTACCGCCGTCGGGTCCATATCGGAGGCCGTGAGGCTGGCAAAGACGGCTCACCACCTCTCAAAAATTGAGGTTGAGGTAAACAGCCTGAACGGTCTCACCGAAGCCCTCAAGGCCGGCGCGGATATTGTCATGCTTGACAACATGTCCGTCGACGATATGCGAAAGGCCGTGCAAATAGTGCGGGGCAGGATTTTGCTTGAAGCGTCCGGCAGAATCACCCTTGACACCGTTCGGGAGGTCGCCGAGACCGGCGTGGACATCATTTCCGTTGGAGCCCTCACCCATTCTGCCGCGGCGGCTGACATAAGCTTGCAATTAGTCAAGCAATCTGATAGATTGAAAACAAGTTAATCCGGCATAAGTGTAAACAGGAATAACAAAGGAGCATCTTATGACATTGAACGAAGTTAAGGACATCGCCAAACAAAAAAAGATCAGAATCGGCAATATGAAAAAAGATACGATCATCAGGGCGATTCAGAAGTCAGAGGGAAACTTCGAGTGTTTTGGAACTGCCGCCGCAGGCTTCTGCGATCAGGCAGACTGCCTCTGGAGAGAAGACTGCCTGAGGTTGTAATTTTCGTTTTTTTGGTCACGCCCCGGTTGCCTCAGCTATACTTTGTTCAATAATGTTCATCATCATGGCCAGATTTTGTTCACTGATGGCCAGCGGCGGCATAATGACGGTCACGTTGCCGAGCGGCCTCAGCAGAACGCCCCGTTCACGCGCGCGGCATGCAACCTTCCAGCCCGTCTTTTCTTTTAGGTTATAAGGACGCTTCGAATCTTTGTCCTTTACAAGCTCTATTCCTGCCATAAATCCTGCGCTTCTGACATCTCCGACATGGGGAAGTGTCAGAATATCCGCAAGACGCGCCCTGAGCATATCCATCTTCCCCTGAAGCTTTTCTATCACACGCTCTTTCTCAAACAGGTCGAGACAGGCCAGCGCTGCAGCGCACGCAAGCGGATTTCCCGTGTATGAATGCCCGTGAAAGAACGTTTTTAGTTCACTGAATTCCCCGAGAAACGCGTTATAGATTTCATCGGTTGCGAGAGTGGCTGCCAGAGGCATATATCCTCCTGTTATCCCTTTCGACAGACACATCATGTCGGGGAGAACGCCCTCATGTTCGCACGCAAACATCCTTCCCGTTCTCCCGAAGCCGGTGGCAACTTCATCAGCAATCATGAGGACGTCATACCTGGTGCACAATTCCCTCACCCCCCTCAGATATCCGGGGGGAGACGTAATCATTCCGCCGGCGCCCTGAATCAGAGGCTCAATAATCAGCGCGGCAATTTCTTCTGAATGTGCGCGAAGAATATCTTCCATCCCGGCGAGGCACGCAAGACTGCATTCCGGGAAAGTCAAGCCAAGCTCGCACCGGTAGCAGTAAGGGGATGGCGCCCTGTATGTCCGAAAAAGCAACGGTTCAAAGGCCTTATGGAATATGTCTATTCCTCCGACACTGACCGCCCCTATCGTATCTCCGTGATAGGCATTATTGATTGACATAAAAGTATTTCTGCGGGAAAAACCCTTGTGTCTCCAATATTGAAAGGCCATCTTGAGGGCAACTTCCACTGCGGTTGAACCGTTGTCCGAATAGAACACCTTGCTGAGCGGGGCTCCAGTTAGACTCACCAGTTTTTCGGCAAGAGTAATCGCGGGAACATTGCTCAGGCCGAGGAGCGTGCTGTGCGCAATGTTGTCGAGCTGTTTTCTAACGGCGTCGTCAATTTCCTTTTTTCTGTGACCGAATACGTTAAGCCAGAGCGATGAAACTCCGTCAAGATACCAACGTCCGTATATGTCCTTAATGAAGCAATCCCTGCCCTCCGCAACAATAACAGGAGTTTCTTCCCGCCATTCCTTCATTTGCGTAAAGGGATGCCAGACATACTGTTTGTCAAGCCGTTCAAGCCTGCTGTTTTCTTCAGCTATTCCCATATTTCCGTCCCCTCTCGATTACCGCCATATCGTTATAATTCTGCCGACTCCCGAGTAATCCATCTTCACGACACTATGCCCATATCCGGCGGCTTCCGAAATTCCCCTGACGTATTCTGCCTGACCCGCTCCTATTTCAAACATGAGAAAACCGTCCCCTTTCAGATATCGCTTCGACTCAGGGATAATTTTTCTATAGTAGTCAAGACCGTCCTTACCGCCGTCGAGTGCGCCGCGGGGCTCCCAGTCCCTTATCTCGGGCTGCAGATCCCTTATTTCATCTGTACTGACATAGGGGGGGTTCGAGACGATCAGGTCGAATGCCGCATGGGGGATGCCGGACAATAAATCGTTTTCAAACAGTTCAAAAAAAGGACACTTGATAAACAGCGCATTGACAACGCCGTTCGATCTCGCATTTTCCGCTGCGAATCGAATAGCAGCCTCCGATATGTCGGTGCCGAATACTTCAGCCGCGGGGAATTCCCTTGCAAGCGCAACCGCTATGCATCCGCTTCCGGTGCAAAGATCCAGAATCCTTGGCCTTGATGTTTGGGTTTCAATTTTTTTTACGGTCGCAATCGCTTCTTCAACCAGCACCTCGGTCTCAGGCCGGGGGATAAGCACTCCCGGTCCGACACTTATCCTCAGTCCGTAAAAATACGCATATCCGAAAATGTACTGTAAAGGCTCTCTTGCCGATCTCCTTTGATAATACGTCCCGATGCGCGACTGCGCGGATTCATCAATCTCCGGATCATCACGGTACAATTCGAGACGGCTGATACCGAGACATGAAACGATAATCATCTCCGCTTCTCTGAGCGGTTCGGAAATCCCTTCCCGTCGAAGGCCTTCGCTCAGAAGAAGTAATTTTTCCATCGCTCTCATAAATTCATGCGTTTCGCCTCTACTCCGCCGTAACCAGCAGAATAAAACCGGCAAGCATTACAACAGCCCCTGCGAGGCGCTCCGGGATTTGTTTTTCCCTGAAGAGAGCGTATCCATACAGCACACCCATGAGAACGCTTGTTCTTTTTAACGCGATCATGTATGAAACATTCGTCAGGCTGATAGCAGCCATATGCGAAGCCACCATTACCGAGTAAAAAATCCCCGGCGCAAGAAGACTCCTGTAATATTTATTCGATAAAAAATGTCTGATATCATGCCTGCCCTTCCACAAGGCAACCGGCGCAAGAAAAAGGGTTAAAAATATAACATATGTCGCGCCAAAAAACAAAGGCGACGAGTGCAGGATCGCCATCTTCCCAAGCGGAGACGTTACACTGTAAATAAAAGCAACCACTATCATGAGAACACACCCTTTTTCACTGGCAACGGATTTGAGAGGCTCTAAAATTCCTTTTTTCAAACCGTGGATATTGAGCGCATAGCTCCCGACCGCAAGCAACATAATTCCAATCAAACCTCTCGGGGAAACTTTTTCGCCTAACAAGGCATAAGACATGAGCATGACAAAAACAGGCGTGAGAGACAGAAAAGGCAGGGTAAGGCTGAGCGGTGACAGTCTCAATGCCCGTATGTAGAAAATCACGGACAGTATCTCGAGCGGCAGGGCGACGGCGAAGGCCGTGAAGAATTCGGCGTCAAGATTCGGCGCCGGCAGCACGATGAGAAAAATGAGCAGCAACGGGATCGAAAAAAGGAGCCTGAACCACGCAACAAGGTATTCGTTGCATGTCCCGAGGGCCTTCTTGGTCAGTGCGTCGCTGGTGGCGAGACTGAATGCGGAGAGAAGTGACAGCATGACCCACGGAGGCACCATGCGTAATAATACAGGAAAATGCTAACAATTTGATATATTTAGGTTTTTAATATC
>CAZKLK010000075.1:0-8685 GCA_964553535.1 uncultured Nitrospiraceae bacterium | reverse complement strand
ACTGGATTCCGGCGTTCGCCGGAATGACGGTCCACACTAATCCCAGAAAAACCTCTTTATATTTGAAATAAATTGTTGCGCATATGGTAAAAATTGGGATGACAGACAATGGTTTTTCCGCCTTTTTTTGACAATTACCCCCCGGATTCTTTAATGTAGAGAAGCTAAAGGTAACCGTTAGCCGATGAATCATGTCAAAGATTAACTCCGGAATCGCTGACGGCAAAGGCGTGATACTCAGGGCACAAGATTCACTTTTTCCGAAAAAAGAGGTCGCTTTTGTATTCAAAAATAAAGGGGGTGATAGCTCGGAAATTCTTTTCATGAGTTCTTAACTTTGCGTTGTTAAGAGCTTGAGTCTTTTTCATTGGTGCAAGAGATTTTTTTCCTGCAACGCTAAGAAATACTTAATTATCTGCATATTAATTCAGCCTTACTGAATAACAGGAGATGGAGAAAAAAATTGAATGAGTTGCCTGAAGCCTTGCTGCCGGGACAAAATCCCAAGCATTCTCAAGTGGTGCACACTGATATCGCACTATCAAACAAATTTAATCAGAGGAGGAAAATTGTATGAATTTGCAGCAACCCAATTCAAATGAAGCGACCAGAACGTATAACCGTTCGAAAAGCGTTGTCCCGATGAGCGGGATATGTACCAGATGTATAGACGGATGCCGGGGGAATTGTGAAGTTTTCAAGGCGACCTTCAGAGGGAGAGAGTTGCTCTATCCCGGGCCGTTTGGAGAGATAACCGCTGGTGGAGATAAAAACTATCCGATAGATTATTCTCACCTGAACATTCATGGATACGCCCTCGGCGCCAAAGGGCTTCCCAAAGGCCAGAAAGGAGACCCTGACACTGCAAAATTTCCGAACGTGAATACAGAGACCTCATACGGCTGGACCAAAAAAGTGCATATGAAAGTCCCGATCTTTACCGGCGCCCTCGGCTCTACGGAAATTGCCCGCAAGAACTGGGAGCATTTTGCTGTCGGAGCAGCGATCTCCGGTGTTACCATCGTCTGTGGAGAGAATGTCTGCGGGATAGACCCCGGCCTTTCGTTGAACACCAGCAAGAAGATAACAAAAGCACCTGATATGGACCGCAGGATCGAGTTGTATCGCCGCTATCATCAGGGATATGGTGAGATCCTTGTCCAGATGAACGTAGAGGATACCCGGCTGGGGGTTGCGGAATATATAATTGATAAACACGGTATCGACACCATCGAACTGAAATGGGGACAGGGGGCAAAATGCATCGGCGGCGAGATCAAGGTCCACTCTCTGGAGCGGGCGCTGGAGTTGCAGAAGCGCGGGTATATCGTAACCCCCGACCCGTCTGATCCCGTTGTGCAGGCCTCCTTCAAAGATGGTGCAATCAAGGAATTCGAGCGTCACAGCCGTCTCGGCTTTATCGATGAAAAGGGTTTTTACGCTGAAGTCGACAGGCTCAGGAAACTCGGGTTTAAGAGAATTACGCTCAAGACGGGCGCATATGGTCTCCGCGAGCTCGCGATGGCGATTAAATGGAGCTCAAAGGCGAAGATTGACCTGCTCACCATAGACGGAGCCCCGGGCGGAACAGGGATGAGCCCGTGGCGCATGATGGAAGAATGGGGCATGCCATCGCTCTACCTCCATGCAGCGGCTGCAGAGTTCTGTAAGATACTCGACAAGAAAGGCGAGCGTGTTCCTGATATCGCCTTTGCGGGTGGATTCAGCAGCGAAGACGGCATATTCAAGGCATTGGCGTTGGGCGCACCATACACCAAGGCGGTCTGCATGGGCCGTGCCTTAATGATCCCCGGGATGGTCGGCAAGAATATCGGGAAATGGATGAAAGCGAACGATCTCCCGAAGTCCGTCAGCGAATATGGCACCAAAGTCGAAGAGATCTTTGTGAATTATGAAGACGTCAAGAATATCGTGGGCAGCCAGGAGATCAAGAACATTCCACTCGGGTCGATCGGCATTTACAGCTATTCACAGAAAATAAAGGTCGGCCTGCAGCAGCTGATGGCAGGCGCACGGTGCTTCAATATCGAGTCGATCACAAGGAACGAACTGATGTCACTTACCGAGGAATGCGCGAAGGTCACCGGTATTCCGTATCTGATGGATTCATACCGGAAGGAAGCGATGAAAATCCTGGGTGCAAAATAAGAGACTGTTTATAAATTGCTGTTTTTATTTTTAGCCGTCATCCCGCGAAGGCGGGAATCCAGCCTCCCTCTGGATTCCCCGGTCAAGCCGGGGAATGACAAAACTTGGTCTCAACTTATTTTGTAAATATGGGGGTGTCCGCTGAAAAATTTAGGAGACACCTCCATAAAATAAGTAGCCTTAAATTTATGGAGGTAATAAATTGTGAACTGCGGCAAACCGAATGCAAGTGCAGCCACGGGGACAAAAAACAGGGTATCAGACCCGGCGCCTTCCTCAGGTATATGTTCTGTCTGCCTTGACGGATGCCCTGGAATCTGTGAGATCGGGAAATCATCCATCAGGGGCGGGGAAGTCCTGTATCCTCAGCCATTTGGGAAAGTCACTGAGGGAGCCGTCAAAGAATACCCGGTAAATTACTCGCATCTGAACATTCAAGGGACGTGCATCGGGGCGATCGGAATGTATACTTTCTGTGACAGGCTGACTATTGGACTTGAGCAGCTCATGGCCGGCGCACAGTGTCCCCGGAATGAGGCAATCCTATTATGACAAAGACGATGCTGGCAATCCTGAAAATTCTTGATAAACATCAGGACAAAATACTCGGCTCGAGGGAACTGTCAAGACAACTGAAATTTCACGGCATTGAGCTCACGGAAAGGACCGTCAGATATCACATGAGGATACTTGATGAAAGAGGGCACACAAAAGTATTTGGAAAAGAGGGGAGAATGATTACCCAGAAGGGGAGGGAGGAACTATCCGATGCCCTAATATCCGAGAAGGTTGGTTTTGTGGGCAGCAAAATAGAAACCTTATCCTATCTCACGGACTTTAACCTGGAAAGGGAAGATGGCAATATCATTCTGAATATCTCCTATTTCCCCCGGGAGAAAGCGAAAGAAGCATTACGTATTATGAAGCCGGTTTTTTCATCTTCCTTCGTTATGTCTGATAAGGTTGTATTTTGTAGAGCGGGCGAGAAAATCGGCGGTATTACAGTGCCTGACGGACAGATAGGATTCGGCACAGTATGCAGTGTGACGATAAACGGGATATTCCTTAAGGCAGGAATTCCCGTCGCTTCGAAATTTGGCGGCGTGTTGCAGACAGAAGCGTCTCATCTGTCAAGATTTACCGCTCTAATCAGTTATGAGGGATCATCTCATGATCCGCTTGAGATATTCATTAAAAGCAGGATGACGGATGTCATAGGTGCCGTAAAAAATCGCTCAGGCAAAATTCTTGCGAGCTTTCGCGAAGTTCCTGTCGTCAGCATTGATAAGGCAAGAGAATTGGACGCTGTGATGAAAGAAAAAAATCTCGGAGGCGTTCTGCTTATAGGGAATCCCAACCAACCTCTCCTTGAAATGCCGGTAGGACTGGACAAGGCCGGCATAATCATTGTAGGCGGTCTAAATCCTATCGCGGCCCTTGAGGAGGCAGGCATACCGACGGTAACAAAGGCTATGTCGACGCTCTATCCGTTTTCCGAACTTATTCCCTTTAAGGACATCCTGTAGAAAATTTTGCGGGACTTTCTGGGAAACCCCGCGTTTGCTTTTTATATAAACAATTTACTATGCTAAGTTATTATGCGGATGGAGGTGTCAAGTAATGACGATTACCGATAAGGCTGCTGAAAAAGCTCTGGCTATTCTTACCGGCGAAGGCAGGGCAAATTGGGGATTGAGGATTTTTGTTGCAGGAGAAAGCTGCTGCGGCCCTTCATATGGGCTCGACATCCAGGAGGAGCAGAATCCTGATGATGAAGTGGTCGAGAAAAACGGACTGAAGGTATTTGTTGACAGGTACACCATGTCAACTCTCGCCGGAAGGCAGCTTGATTACTATGCCGGGCGGGAAGGCGAAGGGTTTATATTTACCGGCGGAACCCCGGCATGCGGCACCGGCAGTTCGGCGTGCGGGTCCGGAGGGTCGGGCTGCAGTCCCTGCGGAGATTAAGACATAGCCGTGTTCCCTGTTAGCCGGGCGCGCAGATTAAGAACTAACGAAACAATCAGGAGAATGGTGAGGGAAACCTCGCTTTCTCCTGATGATTTTGTCTATCCTCTTTTTGTTACGTTCGGGAAAGGCATAAGGAAAGAGATAGCATCCATGCCCGGTTGCTATCAGGAATCCATTGATACCGTTACAAAACACGCTAAGGAAATCCTGTCCCTCGGCATCCCTTCGGTAATACTGTTCGGGATACCCGAACAAAAAGACGAAACCGGAACGGGGGCTTATGATGAACAGGGAGTTGTCCAGAAGGCTGTCAGGTCCATAAAGAATAAGGCGCCTGAGTTGCTTGTTATCACTGATGTTTGCCTGTGCGAATATACCAGCCACGGGCACTGCGGGGTCGTAAAAAATGGCGCTGTTCTGAATGATCCGACCCTTGAGCTGCTGGCAAAGGAAGCTGTGTCGCATGCGAAAGCTGGCGCGGATATGGTTGCGCCCTCGGATATGATGGATGGAAGGGTGGGTGCGATACGCGAGGCGCTCGATGAGGAGGGATTTACAGAAGTCCCCGTCATGTCTTATGCCGCCAAATACGCCTCGGCCTTTTATGGTCCGTTCAGGGAAGCTGCCGAGTCAAGCCCCCGATTCGGCGACAGACGCTCATATCAGATGGATCCCGCGAACAGAAGAGAGGCGTTGAAAGAGGTGGCGCTGGATATTGAAGAGGGGGCGGATATAGTAATGGTGAAGCCCGCGCTTGCGTATCTCGATGTTATTTCCGACGTCAAGAATACATTTGATGTCCCGGTGGCTGCCTATAATGTCAGCGGGGAATATTCTCTCGTGAAAGCTGCCGGAAAACTCGGATGGATAGATGAGCAGCGCATAATGATGGAGGTGCTCACCTCGATCAAGCGTGCGGGCGCCGATCTTATTCTCACCTATTTTGCTAAAGAGGCCGCGAAAATTATTAACAGGTAATCGCTTAAACTCCCGGACAAATTGTGCAACTACCCTTTATTCCGGATTGTGCGTATATTATTCGGCAGATTATTCAGCTTTGTCCGCCTTGCCGCATCGTGAGGCGTTGTAATTGAAAATAAAGCCCATAGGAATAATTCATTCTCCGTTTCGAAACAAGCGTGAGACGCCGATTCAACCCTTCAGGTCAAAAGCGGAAGGCAGAGTAATAGTGTTCAAGGAATATGAACAGGGGTTGGAGGACATAGACGGCTTTTCCCATCTTGTACTTATCTATCGGTTTCACCGGTCCAAAGGATTTAACCTCAGAGTGAAGCCCTTTCTGGACGACCGGGTTCGGGGATTATTCTCCACGAGAGCGCCGAGGAGACCGAACCAGATAGGGTTATCCGTCGTTCGGCTGGTGAAGCGTTTGAGAAACAGTTTGTATGTGAAGGGCATAGATGTAATTGACGGCACACCTTTGCTTGACATAAAACCCTATGTGCCGGATTTCGGACCGGGAGAAAAAGTCAAAATCGGATGGCTTGCGGGCAAAATACGATGCTAATATATTTGTGTAATTAGATATTACCAGCCTTCGCTGTTACCCCTCTGTTTCAGAGATGCATAATATCAGTTGACAAATCAATATGTTGCCAGATACTATATACTGAGACTCAATATCAATGAGACAGGAACTTTTTAGGCAGTATCTTGAAAAGAAGGGGCATCGTTTAACGAAGGAGCGAAATGCCATCCTGCAGGAGGCATTTTCGTGCGGCGGCCATTTTGACCCGGAGACTCTGTATATGGACATGAGGAAGAGGGGCATGAAGGCTTCAAGGGCTTCAGTATACAGAACGTTGAACCTGCTTTGCGAATGCGGGCTTGTCGAAAAGGTCGGAAAAACAGAGCACGGCACCGTCTATGAACAGGCGCTGGGCCGCCAGCACCATGATCACATGGTATGTCTTGGTTGTGGAAGAGTCATAGAGTTTTATTCATCAAGCCTCGAAAGACTGCAGGAAGAAATATGCCGGGAGCAAAACTTTGAGGGTAAAACTCATACCCTTGAGATTCGCGGATATTGCGGAAACTGCAAAACACAAAAAATACCTTAGAAAGAGAGAATTTCATGGTTGATGAAGTAGTTCCGTTAGTTTTATTGAAAGAGGGCGAAGAAGGAATAATACACGTTGTTTCCGGCGGTGCAAGGCTTGTTGGAAGGCTTGCTTCATTGGGATTAACGTCGGGGATGAAAGTCAGGATCGTGCGGAATATCAAGGGGCCGCTTATCGTGACTACAAATGGCACAAGGATAGCAATCGGGAGGGGACAGGCCCAGAAAATCGCTGTGCGGCCCTTGAGCGCCCCCGGGAATAAAACCAAAACCGCGTGATACCGGACAAGTCGCTTCTCATCGCGCTCGCCGGACAGCCAAATGTCGGCAAATCAACAGTCTTCAATATTTTGACAGGTCTGTCCCAGCACGTCGGCAACTGGCCCGGAAAGACGGTCGAGAAGAAAGAAGGGTTATATGCCGCGGACGGTGTGCGGCTCCGGATTGTCGATCTTCCGGGAAGCTACAGCTTAACCGCTTACTCCGAGGAAGAGAAGATAGCCCGTGACTTCATCATCAACGAGCGTCCGGACGCTATAATTCTGATCGCCAACGCTTCAGCAGTGGAAAGGAGTCTGTATCTGCTGTCAGAGTTCCTCCTGCTGAACGTTCCTGTCATTGTTGCTCTCAATATGATGGACGTGGCTGAACAACAGGGGATCCGCATCAATGTCGGCCTTCTGGAGCAGCACCTCGGAGTGCCTGTTGTCCCCATGGTCGCTTCCAGGAACAGGGGGATTAAGGAATTGATCTCGGAGATTCTTTCCCTTTCCGGGGGGAAAAAGTGGTATTCGCCGTCCCTGGCCGACGTATCAGAAGACCATAAAGATATTTTTATGGAGCTTTTGGGTCTTCTCCAGCCGTATATTGCGCCCCCCTATTTAGCGGGATGGACTATTACGAAAATAATGGAGGGGGACCCCGATATTTCTGACACGATGGGACGGACTGTCTCCCCTGAAACATGGAATAAGGTTCAGACAATCCTGAGACAGCATGAAGATTCCCTTCTTGCCGTGGTCAGGGGAAGGTATGACTGGATTGAGGATGCCGTCCGCGCTTCCATATCGAAGTTTAAGAGAGGACAGATCCTTCTGACCGACAGGCTTGATCATATTCTCACACGTCCGGCTTTTGGAATTCCCATCCTCCTGGGCGTGCTCGCTCTTGTATTTTCCCTTACATACGGCCTGGGGTTGCCGTTGCAGCAGGTGCTTGAATCCATGATGGGCGCCTTTGCGGCCTGGGTTGAGCCTTTTCTTGGTCAATCACCTTGGATACGGGGTCTTGTTGTTGACGGCTTGGTGGGCGGCGCCGGAACGGTACTTACCTTTCTTCCGGTGCTGTTTATTTTCTTCACAGCCATGGCATTTCTTGAAGATGTCGGTTACATGGCGCGTGCAGCATTCGTCATGGACAGATTTATGCACTTCATCGGACTGCACGGGAAGAGTTTTTTGCCTTTCTGTCTCGGGTTCGGCTGCAATGTCCCCGCTGTCATGGGAGCGAGGATATTGGAATCGGGCAGGATGCGATTTCTCACCATTTTTCTTACCCCATTTATCCCGTGCACCGCAAAGCTGGCAGTGGTTACACTCATTGCCGCCGCTATGTTCGGCAATAAAGCGCTCCCGGTTTCATGGGCGCTAATCGCGGGCAACATACTTGTTCTCGGTTTAGTAGGAGCAGTTCTGAGTAAATTCCTTTTTAAAGGTCAGCAAATGCCTTTTATTATGGAACTCCCGGTCTATCACAAGCCGAATGCGAAAACAATCGGCATCGTTGTGTGGAAGAGGTTGGCGGCTTTCATAAAAAGAGCGGGATCGGTCATCGTGATTTTTTCGGTTCTTCTCTGGATATTGTCTTATATCCCGGGGGGTGATATCGACAGCAGTTTGCTCGGTATGATAGGACGCGCCATTGAACCCGTCGGGCAACCCATTGGGCTTGACTGGAAGATGATTGTGGCTCTGTTGGCCAGCATCGCCGCAAGGGAGAACGCGATAGCTGCCTTTGGGGTGCTTTACGGTGTCGGTGAGGAAGGAATCAGGGAGATACTTCCTGATGTCATGAGCCATGCGTCCTCTCTATCTTTTATGGTGATCCTCATGCTTTTTGTCCCCTGCGTTGCTACTCTTGTGGTGATGAAGCAGGAGATGGGCGGTTGGCGGTGGTTTCTGACATCTTTTTTCTTTATGATTGTATTGTCCTATGTTGCCGGCATAGCTGTCTATCGTAGCGCTCTCATGTTCGGACTATGATTTTTTTGCGGACTGTCCCTCAGTTAACCCGGCGAAAAATGCATTTGAAAAGCGCGGATGTTATTCGATAGCGTTCCTGAACACAAATATGCCACTGTCATCGGTCCGCGACTGAGGCGCCGTCTTAAGTGTTTTTCTTTCGGGAAACTGAACATAGAGAGATATCAAATCTTCTTGATTGTGATCCGGTATCCCTCGCCTTCC
>CAZKLK010000074.1:0-8806 GCA_964553535.1 uncultured Nitrospiraceae bacterium | reverse complement strand
GGAATCAAGGCTTCTTGTCTTATTCCTTTCAATAATACTATAATATTATTCTTTAAAAAAGGATCGCTGTGGAAGAAGAAAGAAAAAAGACAATAGCAGATGCAATATGGGATTTTCTCGCATCCGTCAGGCTTGCAATCATAATTTTTGCATTCATTGCAATTACTTCAATCGCCGGCACCATTCTCGATCAGAAAGGCGATCACGCTAAAAACCTTGAGATATTGTCCACAATTTTCGGGGAATCACTCGCTCCAACCCTGTTTTGGGTCGCCGATAGCCTTGGGTTTACGGACATGTACGACTCCTGGTGGTTTACCGGACTGCTGCTTCTATTTTCGGTGAATCTCATTATCTGCTCTGTTGACAGGCTGCCCAGAATCTGGAAACTTGTCAATGAGTCAATGGTCCCCATGCCCGAGGAAAAGCTCAGGAAATTCCCTGTTCACAGGGAGATCACCGTCAGGGGCAACCCCGATGAAGTGAAAGATGAGGTTGCCGCGGCCCTCAGAAAGATGCGTTTCAGTGCAAAAGAAATGAAGGACGAAAATGGCCGCTCTTTTTGCGCCCAGCGGGGCAAATACAGCAGATTGGGCGTCATCGTCACGCATTTCAGCATTCTTTTTATCCTTATGGGTGCGCTTATCGGAATGCGCTTCGGCTACAAGGCATACCTGAATCTCCCGGAGGGTGCCTTATCGGGTTCCGTTTTCTCAGCAAACGGGCATGAAGTGCCCCTTGGTTTCCAGATACGCTGCGATAATTTCAAGGTCGATTATTACGACAAATCAGACATGCCCAAGGAGTACAGAAGCTGGCTTACCATTTTTGAGAATGGAAAAGAGGTTGTGCGGAAGTCGATCACGGTAAACGCCCCTCTCAAGTATAAAGGCATTACATTCTACCAGTCGAGCTATGGAATGGTTCCCAGAGATCTGGACAAGGGCATTTTCGTGTTAAACGCAGTTTCACATGACCGCCGCGGGATAGTTAACCTGAGGCTCGGCGAGTCATTCCATATATCGGAAAACTTGAGCGCCAGGATTGTGGACTTTAGTCCCGCATTGAGATTCGATCAGAGCGGACACTCATTTACCTATGCCAATCAGATGAGCAACCCCGCTGCTTTCATTCAATTTTCCGAGAAGGGGAAAAATACTTTTTCCGGCTGGGTACTTGCGAGACATCCTCAGACATGGCAGCTTCCCGATGGAAGCAGGGTAGAATTTCTCGACTACTGGGGAGTGGAATATACCGGGCTTCAGGTGCGGAAAGATCCCGGCGTATGGGTTGTATATTTTGGATGCATCGCCATGAGCGTCGGGCTGTTCATGGTTTTTTTCATGAGCCACAGGAAACTCTGGATCAGATTGGTGGATGAGAGGAATGCTACGAGGGTTGTCATCGGGGGGACAGCAAATAAGAACAGGGCTTCATTAGAGCGCGGGGCCGATAAGATATTGTCAATCATGAGGAAACGGGATTCAGGAGGAGAATAGATGGACAGTTCCATTTTCTTTGGATTATCCACCATGGCATATATTACGGCCATGATGACATACATAACTTATGTAGCTTTCAGGAAACATTCGCTGGGCGTCGTGGCAACCGCCGTAACAGTATCCGGTTTTTTATTGCAGACAATTGCAATTATTCTGCGCTGGAAGGAGTTTGCCGATCTGAGCGGCCTTGGATTGATCCGCTCTGCGCCCATGACAAACCTATACGAGTCATTGGTACTTTTTGTCTGGTGTCTAATCCTCGGATACCTCATTATCGAATTCAAATTCAAAAATCGCTCGTTCGGGGCGTTTATTACGCCCATTGCAGGCCTGGCGCTGGCGTTTATTGATTTGTCAGGCCTCTCGAAAGAAATCCAGCCGCTCGTGCCTGCATTGAAAAGCAACTGGCTTCTCGCCCATGTCACGATGAGTTTCATTGCCTATGCCGCCTTTTCCGTGTCTTTCAGCACCGGAATTATGTACCTGATCATAACCACGGACAAAAGAACCGAGCCGGCATATATATTCTGGACGCTTATGTTCGGACTGCTCGCTGTTCTTTTCATTTCGATGGGCATAGACTTCCTCACCTTTCAGGTTAAGGTAAGGCCGGAGGTATTCATACACGACTATTTGTTTAAAACCTCCTTTCTTCACCCTTCCCTTTTGGTAAACATAACAAGCTATATCCTGGCTCTTGCTCTTCTTGTTCTTGTTTGGCGCTACGGCCGCATTCTTAAAACAATGATAGCGAAATTCCATGTCACCCCGGATATGCTCGATGAGATAACGTACAGGAGTATCGCCGTCGGATTTCCGATATTCACTCTCGGAGGGCTTATCTTCGGCGCAATCTGGGCTGATCAGGCATGGGGAAACTACTGGAGCTGGGATCCGAAAGAAACGTGGTCCCTGATTACCTGGTTTATCTATGCCTTTTACCTGCATAGCCGCATGGTGCAGGGCTGGCGGGGCAAGAAAGTCGCTATTGTCGCAGTCGTTGGATTCATGGCGGTTATGTTTACCTATCTGGGGGTGAACCTGCTGCTTTCCGGCCTGCATTCATATGGGGCAAGATAGGTATTTGTACAAATGCTTTTTCAGCCCTGATATATTTATCAACGGGACGAGACAGGCCGTATGAAAGCCCTGGTAACTGGCGCCACCGGTTTTATCGGGAGCCACTTGTGCGAAGAGCTGGGCAGGCTGGGCTACGACGTCGCCTGTTTGTCAAGGAATACTTCCGGCCACCTGTGGGTTCAAAACCGGAAACTTACGCATATTCAGGGTGACTGCACCGTACCGGAATCTTTACGCGAACTTCCGGGGGATTTTGATTACGTCTTTCATCTTGCCGGCCTCACAAAAACATGCTCTCCCAAAGATTTTTTCTGCGTCAATGCGCGGGGCACGGAAAATCTTCTAAAGGCAATTGCAGAGAGAAACCCGAACATTAAACGATTTCTCCATGTGAGCAGTCTGGCAGCCGCCGGTCCGAGTGAAAAAGGCGCCCTCGTCCGTGAAGACACGCCTCCTTCTCCGGTTTCGGATTATGGCAGAAGCAAACTCGAGGGAGAAACGGCCGTATTGAAATACGCCGACACCATTCCAGTTACCATCGTGAGGCCGCCCGCCGTTTACGGGCCACGGGACAGAGATATGCTGGTGATGTTCCGGATGATAAAAAAGGGGTTCTTCTTTGATCTCGGAAAATGTTATTATTCTCTGCTGTATGTTGACGATCTTGTGCGGGGTATATTATTATCCGCCGGCAGCGCTGATGCGACAGGCAAAACCTATTTCCTGTGTGACGGCCAGGTCTATACGGGCAGGGAGATAGCTAAAGCCATTTCTTCAGCGTTAAATGTGAAAGCAAGGCACGTGAAAGTTCCGAAATTCATATTGCCCGTTGTTGCTGCCGCAGGCGAAATAATCAATAAGCGCGGAATTATAAACCGGGACAGAATGCAGGACTTTAAGCACTCCCACTGGATATGTGACGCCGGCAAGGCCCGGTTAGAATTGGGATTTACACCCAGGGTAACACTGGAGGAAGGGATAAGGTGGACAGCGGACTGGTACAAAAGCCACAGATGGCTATGAAAAGAACGACTGACATTTTCAGCAAGTGCTTCAAATTCAACAAGGCAAAACTGCTTATTTCGCACGGCCTTTATCCGTATTTCAGAACTATAGAAAGCGCCCAGGACCCGGAAATCACAATGAACGGCCGGAGAATGATCATGATCGGGTCAAATAATTATCTTGGCCTGACCAATCACCCGAAAGTTAAAGAAGCGGCAATCGAAGCGATCAAAAAATACGGGACCGGATGCGCCGGTTCAAGATTCCTGAACGGTACGCTCGATATCCATGTGCAGCTTGAAGAAAAACTCGCGCGGTTCATGCGCAAAGAAGCAGCCCTTATTTTTTCAACGGGATTTCAGGTCAATCTTGGGGTAATTTCCGCCCTCGCGGGAAAAGATGATCTCATTGTCATCGACAAGATGGATCATGCGAGCATCATCGACGGGTGCAGGCTATCCTTCGGAGAAATCCGGAAATACCGTCATAATGACATGTCGGAACTTGAGAGAGTCCTCAGGGAAAATGAGAACCGGGATAAACTGCTGGTCGTCGACGGCGTTTTCAGTATGGAGGGAGATATCGCCCCGCTGCCGGAGATTTTGACCCTCTCAAAAAAATACGGGGCGCGCCTGATGGTTGACGACGCTCACGGTATCGGTGTGCTCGGCAACACCGGCAGGGGTACGTCGGAGCACTTCGATCTTGAGGATGAAGTGGACTTGATAATGGGAACGTACAGCAAGTCTCTCGCCTCAATTGGCGGTTTCATATCGGGCTCGGCGGACGTCATCCATTATATTAAACACTGCGCGCGATCTCTTATTTTCAGCGCAAGTCCGCCTCCCGCATCGGTTGCATCAGTGAGTGCTGCAATAGATATCATAGAGAGCGAACCGGAAAGAAGAGAACAATTGTGGAAAAATACCAGGAAAATGTTTAACGGGCTGAGGTCGCTTGGCTTTAATACCGGACTCAGTCAGACGCCGATTTTACCGGTTATCGTCGGCGACGACGAAAAGGCGTTCATTATAGCCATGATGCTTCAGGAGGAAGGAGTATTTGTGAACGTTGCAGTTACCCCCGCAGTTCCCGCCGGGATGTCGCTTTTGCGCACCAGCTACATGGCAACCCACACTGACGAGCATCTTGACAAGGTCCTCGCTGCATTCGAGAAAGTTGGAAAAACCACGGGCCTGATAGCATGACAGAAGTCATTGAGGTTATATCAAAGGAAAACCTCAATGACTTCATCAAACTACCCCTTGCGCTGTACTCGCGCGACCATTGCTATGTGCCGCCGCTGATGCGCCATATGCGGAAGCATTTCTCCGGAAGCAATCCCTTTTTCAATCATGCCCGCGTCAGATTTTTTCTCGCAAGACAGAACGGCGCGACAAAGGGAAGAGTAGCGTCGATCATCAACAATCGCCACAATGAATTTCATGGTGAAAGTACAGGTTTTTTTGGTTTCTACGAATCCGCCGACGACAAACCGGTCGCGTCTGCGCTCCTCGACAGAGTCGCTTTGGAATTGAGAGAGTCCGGGATGGACAAGATGCGCGGACCAATGAGTTTTTCAACAAATGAGGAATGCGGTTTTCTAATCGACGGGTTTCACGATCACCCGATCCTGATGACGCCCTATAATCCGCCTTACTACAACTCACTCATGGAAAATTACGGCCTACATAAGGCTAAAGATCTGTATGCGTACATTTTAAACGTCCCCGACGAACTTCCGCATAAGGTCGTTAGGGTTGCCGATATCGTTCAGAAGACCGGAGTCACCGTGAGGCCTTTGAGCAGGAAACATTACGAGCGCGATATGCTCATATTCATGAATATATATAACTCGGCATGGGAAAAGAACTGGGGATTCATTCCACTGACCGGGGAGGAACTTGCTTATCTCGCCAATAACCTTAAACAGGTCATTGTGCCGGAACTCACCCTGATAGCGGAAAAAAACGGAGAAGCGATAGGCTTCATGGGATTATTGCCGGATTTTAACGTGGCGCTCAAACAGATGAAGGGGAAACTGAATCCGCTCAGTTTGATCAAGGCTTTCGTGTTCTCCAGAAGGATCAAAGATCTGCGAATGCTTCTCCTTGGCATTAAAAAGGAATACAGGAATAGAGGCGTTGACGCCCTGCTGTTCCGTGAAGGTTTCAAGGGGGTGAAACGGGGAGGATACCGGCGGGTCGAATTTTCCTGGATACTCGAGGACAACATCCCCGTGCAGAGGCTCGTGGAAATGATAGGGGGGAAACTCTACAAGAAATACAGGATTTATGAGAAATATCTATGACGCATTTAAAGGCGCGTCGCCTTGTCCGGCCGGATTTATTATCCAGATTTTTCCGAAATGCCTCTCCTGATAAGCCCTAACCAGACCGAGCCGCACCAGCTCAAGCAACGCTACAAATGTGATTATGAGGTAGATCCTCGTTATGCCTGTCTGGAACAGATCTTCAAACCTCACTGTTTCCTGCTTTTCGATAATCTCCATTATTGTGAACATCCTGTCCTTGACAGTCAAAGTCTCCTTGGTAATAGATATTACGTCAGGCGGAGCCTTAGCGAGGATTTTTTTGAAGGCGTCAAGGAGATCGAAGAGGCTCAGATCGCAAAGATACAGTTCGCCATCGTCTTCCGACGCCGGCTCCCTGCGGAATACCTTCAGCCATTCATCCTCTCTCAACCTGAACTCGAACGCCGCCTCCTTATATCTTTGGTATTCAAGAAGCCTCTGGACAAGCTCGCGCCTCGGGTCTTCCTGTTCCTCCAAAGAAGCTTCCTCGTCCGGGGGAAGAAGCATCCGTGATTTAATCTGAATCAGGGTGGCTGCCATAACAAGAAAGTCGCCGGCGATATCGAGGTTCAGCTCCTTCATCATTTCCAGGTATTCAAGATAACGGCCCGTAATCAGAGATATCGGGATATCGTATATATCGATCTTATTTTCCCTGATGAGATGAAGGAGCAGGTCGAACGGTCCTTCAAATACCGGGATTTTTATATTTATGATATCTTCCATTATCGCCTGTATTATATATCAAGCGGCTGCATCATACGCCCCGCTGATGTATTGTTCCAATATTTTAGAGAGACAATTTTTCTCATGAGAAATCAGTTGTTAGAGAATTCTGTAAGCGTTAGCATATATATTGAACCGCCCTCCCCTGACAAAACCGATGAGGGTGATGTTCGCTTTCTCGGCTATGTCAACAGCATAGCTCGTTGCTGAGGTTCTGCTCGCAAGAACGGGGACTCCCCACCTCGCGCATTTCGAAACAATCTCGGACGAAAGCCTGCCGCTCACCAGCATCATTTTATCTTCAAAGTTTATATTTTCAAGAATACAGTGCCCGATCACCTTGTCAACCGCATTGTGCCTTCCTATATCTTCCGCAACAATCACTATCTTATCCCGGTCAGCTATCGCGGCACTGTGCATGCACCCCGTCGCCTTAAAAAGGACTGATCGCTGATTAAATTCCCTGTAAAGGGTTCTGACCGCATGGGATGCGACAAGAAAACCGTCTGAAACCTTTTTGAATTCCTTCCTCTCAAATGTAATACCACCGACGCAGCCCGTAGTCTTCACCATTCCCTCTGCTGAGGCCTCCCCATCGGTCGGGATATTTACATGAATCGACAGGTCATCCCGCGATTGGACGGTAATGGAATCTGCGCAAAAATGACCCTTGATAATTCCCTCGTTGAGCAGAAAACCGACAACCAACTCCTTTATCATGGCAGGCGTGCAATAGAGACGTAATACTTCTACATTGCTGACAGAAATTATTACCCGCCTTTCTGTTGCAAGAAGGTCCTCAATTTCTTCTGAAGTTGATCCCGCCCTTTTTATTATTTTTCTTTTTATGCACGGTTCCATTATGGATTATGGTGATAAAGGGCGGCGGGAACTGTCGGGCACAAAGATGCGACTGATAACCGCTCTTCTCTGTTGTCGCCGCCTTTTCTCATTAATCGGTATGGATCACTACCGAGAAACTATTGAACAGCGCCCACACCTTATCGTTCAATTTAAACTCCGCCAGGATTCCTTTTTCTGAAGAAACGACGGAACAGAGTTCCGTGCCGTCTGAAACACTGACAATATATTCAGTTGTTATTTTGCCTTTCTTAACGCGGGCAATGACGCCCGGAAATTTGTTTTCCGCGGTTGATACCGGCTCCTTATCAGTCTTCTCCACAATCACCCAGGGCGCCTTTACCTCTGCCGTTATCAGGGAACCCACCTTAAGACCGAGCCTTGCAAGGCTGTCGTTCGTGATTATCGTCGTTATAATGTCTCCGCCCGGCGTGATCATCCTCACCATCGTCTGAATATCTCCCTTTACAATAGCGTATATCTTGCCGAAGAAGGAATTCCGGGCGCTTGTTTTTCTGCGCGATTCCCTCTCTATGAAATGTTTTGCCACCTGCTGCACGTCGGCGTCAGAAAAATCAACATACGACGCCGTCATATTGATTGTGGAATGACCCAGCATTCTCTGAACAACCGGTATGGGCACATTGCTGCGCATTAGTTCGACAGCCCTTGACTTCCGTATGCTCTCCGGAGAGCCCATTGACGGGGGGAAACCGGCTTCTTTCGCACGCTCGTAAAATTTGCGGCGTATGTGGCCGGGATCGATCTTAAACAGGCCGTCATTACATTTTTTAAAGTCAGGGTCATTCAGTGAATGCCCAATTTCCTCTGAAAGTGCTTCGGGTATCCGGACTTCCCGCAACGCCAGACGAGCCTTCTTTCCAGCCTTCCCCAAAGACACCACATTACGTTCAACATCAACATCCCGAAATGGATCAAGAGCGATCACCTCATGCAGCTTGCCTGCCGTAAATCGGATCACAAGGAAGATCAGCAATACGCGCCTCCGGGATAAACGGACGTCAGAGCGCGGAGCCCTGTCCGCCCATTGCCGGAACGACCGTTCCAGCCGGCTTAATTGTATCGTGTCAAGACAGCGGGGTTCGCCGGACACCGAAACAATACGCGCATGGCTTGCGCGCGTCGGAATTAAAGAGACCGTCGCCCGTGAATTACGACTACCCATAGTATGAATAATATTATAACAATGATGGCTCATCCATTATTGCATCAAATCTGGTTTCATTAATTTCCGGCAAATTAGTTCTGTTAGGAATAATTTAAAAGTGAACTCTTTAAGAATTAAAAGTGAACGGTT
>CAZKLK010000073.1:0-9051 GCA_964553535.1 uncultured Nitrospiraceae bacterium | reverse complement strand
CACTGGATTCCGGCGTTCGCCGGAATGACGGTCCACACTAATCCCAGAAGAACCTTAATTATATCTACGGGAGAGAAGAATTGACAATCAGTGAGACAGGAGAGAAGGCCCCTGTTTAATCGAACAGCGATGCAAGGGTTGATGCCTTTTCCTCGATATGCCTGGTCATTTCATCCTGCTGGTTTTTCAGTTTATAGAGTTCATCCGCGATATCGAGCGCCGCGAGGATGCTTGCCTTCACCGGAGTAATATTCGGGACAGCATTGTATACGTCTTTCAGTTTCTTGTCGACATAAGCGGCGAGTTCCCTGATATGTTCCTCAGGGGCATCGCCCCTGATAGAATATTTCTGCCCCAGGATGTAGACTTCCGTGCTGCCCATTGTTCTCAGTCGGCCCCGAGCGCATCAAGTTCGCTGAGGAGAGCTTCAAGCTGGTTCTTTATCGCATTCTTTTCCGATCTGAGATACTCAACCTCCTGGCTCTTTTCGTCGAGAAGCCGTTCGAGTTCCCGGATCTTCCGATCATAAAGAACTTTTTCCTCCTTAAGGCTTTTTACTCTCTCTATGGCAGTAGATATTTTCTCTTCAAGACTTTTTAGTTTTTCCAACGGCTTAACCTCCTTTTTTCGGTCTTTGGACAGATCCGCAGTTTTGTAGTCGTCAAAGAGGGATTTTCTAAAAACCATCGTACCTAAAATACCAGAAGAGTCAGAGTAAAATCTACATGCTTCCGGGGGTTACGCCGGCCATGTCACGGTCATTTAAATAACGCCTTCTATACTCGAAGAAGGACGTTAATACCCGTTTAACATAATTCCTTGTCTCATTATACGGTATGTCTTCGATAAATTCATCCACAGACGAATACTTTCCTCTCTGAAGCCACTTTCTGACTGTTTCCTCGCCGGCGTTATATGCCGCAATCGCCTCGGGATAAGCCCCGAACTCCCTGATCAGGGCGCTAAGATAGTAAATGCCAAGATGAAGATTTTTCTTTATGTCGGTCAAATCCCCCGAACGAATTACCCCGACATTTAGCTCACGGTTAAGTCTGAACGCAGTCCCCGGCATGAGTTGCATGAGGCCGATCGCCCCTGCCGGCGAACGGGCTTCATAATCGAATCTGCTTTCCTCCCGGATAACGGCAAGCACCAGGAAGGGGTCCAGAGCGTATTTCTCCGAAAACGATTCTATCAAGTCCCTGTAAGCAAGAGGATAAAGGAACTGCTGGACCATATCTGCACCCGGGACTCTGCCCGCCAGCCTGACCGAAGATTTATATTCTTCCATCTCCTCGAATTTTAAGCAGAGATAGAGAAGATCATCCGGAGAACCGGTATTTCTTGATACATGCATCATCTCCGATAATGCCTCGCTCCGGAGGCCGAGATAAAAAAGGTATTCGATACGCTCGATTGCCGGAGATGAGGAATATGTCGCCTGAACAGCCTTTGTATTCCTGACAATTAATTTATTCCCCGTGAAACCTGCCTGCTGCCGGCCACCCGGTGCCCGCACCTTCAGCATGATACTGTAGAAATCCGTTCCGCCTGACAGTGTTGCGGGATATTCCACCGCGCCGCCTTCACCCCTCAGTTCGAGACTTCGGGTCCTCCAGTAGAGATACTTCCGGCTGCCGTATGCACTGTAGAGGCGGGAAAAAATCTCAGATGCCTTCATATATTCACCGGCGAGAAAATGCGTCCATCCGATTCCCCAAAGGGCTTCTTCGGCCTCAGAAGGAAATTTCTCCATGACAGTTTGATAAAGCGTGACGGCATCCTTGCCTTTTCCCTCCCTTCTCCTGTCGGCAGCCATTGAAATAAGGATAGAGCCCATTCTCTTGTCACTGAATGAAAGGAGTTCATTCAGACTTTTGTCGAGAGTTTCCTTTGCCCCGGAGCGATAAAGCGACCGGAATTCCCAGTATTTATCTCCGGATTGTTTATAAATGTCCGCTGCTTCAAGGTATTTCTTCTGCCGGAACATGGAAAGACCAAGTTCTCTGAGGATATCGGTTTTGAGGCGGCCTTCATCTTTTGCCAGCGCTGATCTCAGTACAGATTCGGCTGTTTTGTAATTCATCTGCTTATTATGGTTTGATGCATGCTGCAGCATGTCTCCAACACCGATATCAGTTTCTTTTAGCTCCCGGGAGGCCATCATCGAAAATGCCTGCGCATCCCTGTAAATGTCTTTGAAGATGGTTTTGGCTTTTTCAGTCTGCCCGCTCTGCGTCAGCCATTGCGCGAAATAATATTTCATCTCCCTGTCTTCGGGGTAGTCTTTCAGATAGGCCTCATACAAAGATTGGGGATTCTCTTCCTGCAACTTCAGAACGGCCTGAACTTCTCCCGAACGGGATTTTTTTACGAGGGGGGATTTCGGGTATTTATTTAAAAGGGTCCGTATGGTCGCGAGGGACTGTTTATGATCGCCGGTCTGCCGGTAAGCATCCGCAAGCCAGAAAAGGGCATAATCGCCGAGTAGGGGAAATTCTCTCTCGGCTTTTGTCAAACTGACAATTGCGTCATTGTACTTTCCTTTGTCGAGCTCGCTCCGGCCTTTTTGAAGGCATGCCTTGCCGTCAAGGTCTTCGCCATAAACAGGGAAGCATAGGGAGAGGGACAGGATAATGATCATAAGGCATTGCATAGCCTTATGATAGCCAAAACAACGCATTTCGGCAACAGAGCCGGGAGCGCAGGGCGTAAAAATCAAACCCAATGCTGTCACCCCCTTAGCTTGACCGGGGGATGCAATTCCTTTTGTGGATTACACGGTCAAGCCGGGCAATGACGCAGACGGGGAAGCAATTTGTACCTGTGGTTTTGCCACAGGGACAAATTGCTGATTTTTTTTAAACCGGTGCCGGGGAGTTAGCCGTTTTTATAGAAGCGGGTGTGCGGCTTTGAAACTGATGGTATTTTTTTGTCCCGCCGTTAAAGAACCTTTTTCGGCTTGCAGGCGGGCGCACAGGCTTTTCATGGATAAACGCCTCCTCTCCGGATTTCTCACTTTTCCTGCCGAAAGCGGCGAAGATAGCTGCCGCCGCAATATCCCCAAATGCATGGGATGCCGATAATTCTTTAACAGTCTGCAGATATGCCGAATGGAGGTTTCCCCGGATAATTTCCGCGATATCCCGGACAATGTTTTCCTCCCTGGCCTTTAGCACATCCGCGCTTGAAGGTAATTTTTTCCGGTCAATGACCGTTTTTGCGGTTCTTTCTATTAACCTTAAATGTCTATATTCCTTCGGGGTAATGAGGGTTATAGCGATCCCGGACTTCCCTGCCCTGCCCGTCCTTCCAATGCGGTGGACATAACTGTCGGAATTCTGAGGGATGCCGTAATTGATAACGTGCGACACATTTTTTATATCGAGACCCCTCGCGGCAACATCAGTAGCGACAAGGATATCAAGCGTCCCTCCCCTGAATTTCCTCATCACCTCGTCCCTTCTCGCCTGGGTATAATCCCCGTGAATGGCTCCGGCGTTGAACCCCAGCTGGCTGAGTTTCATGCTGACATCATCAACATCCCTCTTGGTGTGGCAGAAAACTATTGCAAGTTCGGGATCTTCGACATCGAGCAGCCTGCACAGGGCGTTGATCCGGGTTTCTTCACCGACTTCATAGAAAATCTGCCGGATCTCTGGAATAACAATGTCCCTCGCATTTACGTGAATCTTTTCCGGGCTGATCATGTATCGCCTGGCTATATTCATTATTTGAGGGGGTATTGTAGCTGAAAAGAGAAGTGTCTGCCGCTCTGGGGGCGTCTTCTTCAGTATGGTTGCGATGTCATCCAGAAATCCCATATCGAGCATTTCATCCGCTTCATCAAGAACCACTATTTTTATTTCCGATAGGGCGAGTATTTTCCTGTTAATGAGATCAATTACGCGGCCCGGTGTTCCGACAACGATATTGACGCCCCGCTGCAGGGTCTTTATCTGTCGCTCAATAGACGCGCCGCCATAAATCGGCAGCACGCTGATTTTTTTATGTTTGCCGATTTTATGCATCTCCTGCGCGACCTGAATCGCCAGTTCCCGTGTCGGCTCGAGGATAATGGCACAGGGGTTTTTCCCTCTCCGGCACCGTTCCGCAACCGGGATGGCAAAGGCAGCGGTCTTTCCGGTGCCCGTTTGCGCCTGCCCGACGATATCCTTCCCGCTCAGTATAGGGGGAATGGCGGAGACCTGAATAGGGGTCGGTTCCTCGAATCCGACTTCCGATATTGCTTTCAATGTCTCCTTGCTTAATCCAAAATCTGCAAAATTCATTTTTTTATCCTTTCGTTCTTTACTAAAATAAAAAACCCCCCAGAGCTTTTTCAGCATCTGAGGGTTCCTGACATCCAAATACTAAAAGCTGTTTTATGATAACAGAAAGTTGATGCAAAAAGCCAACACCGGGAACCGTCGCGATTCTCGCGACTCCGGCAAAGAAAACCGGACGCGATTATGGTAGAATTAAAACCGGGCCGTTTATTCAGGGGCCCGTTAATAAAATCGCCACATAACACAAAGGAGGATGCTATGCCGTTAAAGCCAAGTGAACAGGAAGACGAATATTTTGCAAAGCTCGATTTCGAAAAAAAGAAGAAAATTGAGGAAGAAAAACATAATAAACTCAGCTCTGACGAAAAGAAAAAGTTGAAAGAACTTCACTTTATGAGATGCCCCAAGTGCGGGATGGAACTGATCGAGATCAGCTACAAAGGGATGAAGATTGATGAGTGTTCCGGATGCGAAGGGGTCTGGCTTGACGCAGGCGAGCTTGAAACGGCGTCAAAGCTTGACAAGTCAGGGATTGACAAGCTGTTCAGCGTGTTTAAAAAGTAGCAGCAACCGGGCAGTTGCGTGGCGCTCTTGCCTGATCTTCCCGCGTCCTTGATAGGAAGAATTCATTGCCCGAATCCGGCGATAAGCTTTTTTAAATGCTTAATGAATCCGTTATTGCGAGGCCGCCTGCAGGCGCGGCAATATCTCTGAAAACGGCGGGATTGCTTCGCAGAACTTAGCCTTTGCCATCCGTCATTCTTCGCTTCGCACGGAATGACGGATGGCAAAGGGGTCGCAATGACAACTTTTATCGCTGGATTCGGGCATTAAAGTAAGCATAGTATTCCCAGCGCAATAAAAACCGTCCCGGCAATCTTCGAAACAATATCCTTCTTAATTTTAAGGGCTATGAATCGCCCCAAATAGACGGCCATGACCGACAGGATTGTAAGGGCTGAAAGCACCCCAATGAAGACCAGAACCGCGTTGTATTTCGTGGCAAATAAACCGGAGGCTATCTGGGTCTTGTCCCCCATCTCTGATATAAAGATCAGGAGGAACCCCGAGGCAAAAGGCTGCTTCAGCTCGCATCGGGCCTCCTCAGGCTTGCTGTTCAGCAAGATGATAAGCCCGAATATTATAAATATGGCACCGGAGAATATCTCGATATAAAGAACAGGGATATGTGCCGCTATAAAATTACCCGCAAGTATGGCCAACCCGTCTGTTACGGCAAAAGCGAGAACAACCCCCAGAAGAAGCTGATAATATTTCTTTGTCTTTGACGCCAGGCACAGGATCGCAAGCTGGGTCTTGTCGCCAAGTTCCGCAAGCCCTACAGCTGCAAAAGGGATAAGAATATCCTGGATCACGGCTGAAGTCTTGTCATTAAGCGTGTAAAAAGCATTTAAATACCTTCAAAAGGGCAGGGGCCGGATAAATTCATCTACGAGAAGGACGCCACCATAACTGACAAGGGCAGCAGCGTCTTCTTTAAGTATGATCTCGACTCTTTTTACGGCATTTGCCTTTCTGATCTTCTTCATCTTCCCCCTTTACCCCGCATAATTCGTAAATTCTTCTAAAAAAGATAGCCAACAATCCTGAGAGCTTTGGCATTATTGAGTTTGCGACAACTCGAAACCAGAGAAAGGAAGATTGGCTATATGACAGAGTGTAACACAAAACAGCTCGCCTTTTTTCATGGTTACTATGACCAATATATGTACCATCCTCTGGTTATCTATGATGCTGAGGCCGGGGCAGTTGGGAAACAGCGCGACGGGTCATCATGAAGGCAGAATGGCTACCGCAAGGTCCAAACAGCCGTTTTGTTGTTTCCAATCTCTCACGTGATCCAAAAGAACTCTATGAGTTTTACACCGAACGGGGAGGCACGTGTGAAGTACGCATTGATGAGTTTAAGAACGGACTGAAAGCAGACCGGTTAAGCTGTCACCGTTTTGCTGCCAATCAGTTCAGACTCTTCCTCAGAGCTGGCCGGGAAAAACTGGACAGTGCTATAAGTGATGAAGCTGCTCTAAAATAGGGAACCGGGGGTGTAAATTGAGTATCTGTATTGGCGAAACCCGGGTTTAAATCTCGATTATTTCCAGATCATCCACCGAATTAATAACCGGCTTTTCGAGGTCTGCGATAGCAACATGCCGCACAAAGTCGTAAAAGTGAGAGGTCATCAAAGTCAGGCAGCGTTTTTTGAATATGACGGGGTTGATATTAG
This sequence comes from uncultured Nitrospiraceae bacterium, assembly GCA_964553535.1. Lineage (GTDB taxonomy): Bacteria > Nitrospirota > Thermodesulfovibrionia > Thermodesulfovibrionales > SM23-35 > JALHSV01. Next base: position 2,517 of record CAZKLK010000073.1, on the reverse strand, counting down.
GCTGGTGAGATCTGACGAGTACGTTCATTCCCATCTGCTCCATCGTGCGGACGAAATAGTCCTCTCCGAATGCAGGCCTGCCTCCCCTGTCTCCAAGGAATTCCCCCGGTCGCTCGACGAAATCCCCCCAGGTGAGCTGGAGCCAGTGTTCACTGCAAAGCTGAACCGAATTTATTTCCTCTATGCTTCTCAGATCAGGCGTTGCCCCATGTACGGCACAGAGGCCGTTTCTCGCAACCGCAGCAAAAGAGAATAACTTGCATATCTCCGAGAAGTGTTCAAATTCCTTTGGGGAAAGGCTTTCCCAGAAATCGGCCGGGCTGAATGGAACCGAACAGTAGCCTTCGTGGTTGCCGGCAAGCAGAAATATCCGCTCCGGAGCCGCCGCTTTCTTTTCGAGAAGATATTCTAAATTCTCAAGTGAATTATCTCCCCTGTCAACGTAATCCCCAAGGAATACGAGGCAATAGCCGGGCTTGAAGAAGCGGCCGAAAATCGTCTCCGTTGCATCAAAATCCCCGTGCGTATCTCCGACAAACACGGCTTTCCCATGCTGCGGGAGGCGGATCAGCCGCTTGTCACGGGAGAGTATTTCTTTTATCTGCGGAGATCCTTTCATACAGGTTATTTATAAGTCCTCAAACCGCGTAATTTTCAGGGAAGCGCCCGCATCACTGGCATTCCTGTTGAATTCTTCTATCAACCGATTAAGCGTCAATTGCTGGCGCTCCTGATAGGCAAGAAATATCCCGATCATTTTTTGTTTCGCGCAAAAATCCGGTTCGATATTAACCCCTAATTTTTCGGACAGCGGCTTCAGCAGCCCGATCACTTCAGCCATATTGTTAAACCGCGTGGCAGGATCTTTCCGGATTGATTTCATAAAAAAAGTATGAACCTCATCGGGGAGATCCGGGAACGCCGGCCGCGTGTCGCGTATCTCTTCGTTCAGATGCCATTTTATCAACACCCGCATGTCGTCTCCCGCAACCGGCAGGGTGCCCGTGAGCATTTCATAGAGCGTAACCCCCAACGAATAAATATCCGAGCGTTCATCGACAGGATCCCCTTTAATTTGCTCGGGGGAAATATAGTAAATCGTCCCCGGGAATAGAAAATTCGCATCAACGCTGCCGGTGCGGCAGGCCAACCCGAAATCGATGATTTTTACACTGCCGTCAGGCTGCACAAAAATATTTCTCGGGTTGATATCCTGATGGATAATGCCTGATTTGTGCGCATATTCAAGACCGTAGCATGCCTGAAGAGCAATGTTGATGGATTGGGAAATCGGCAATTTATTGACATTGTCCAGCATCTGCCTGAGAGTAACGCCTTCAAGATATTCCATGATGATGAATACCGTGCGGTATAGTTCCTCAACGTCATATACCCGGACAATCCGCGGGTGGTTCATCTGTGCAATAATTTTCGCTTCATTCAAGAATATGTCAATAAATTCAGGGTCCATAGCCATCTCGTGCTTCAGCATCTTGACCGCCACCGGCAGCTTGAGAAGGCTGTGAATGCCTTTATAAATAATGCTGGACCCGCCGTCGCCGATGTTATCGGTTATAAGGTACTTGCCGATTTTTTTCTCTGCCGTAATTTTGGAGGTGCTCAGCCGCCGCGTTACTATTTCCGATAAATATCCTTTGAACTCAGGGTATTTCTGCGACAGAACTTCGAACTGCCCGCTGCTCATGCCAAGCACATCCATCTCTGTATCAGCATCTACGCTGGCGCCGCGTGTTTCACCTGTAAACACCGCCATCTCCCCGACTAAATCCCCCGGCCCGAGCTGAGCTAAGGTAAAAAACATATTGTCCTTTTTTAGGCGAACGGTGCATGAACCCTTCAGGATCAGATAAAAACGCTCCGCTTTGTCTCCTTGCCGCATGAAGCGCTCCCCTTCAGGAATCCGCCGGAATTCCATATTGCTCAGCAGATCCTGGATCACTTCACGTGACAGGGATTTCGTCAGCTCAGAACACAACGTTATTTCAAAGACATAGGGAACTTTATGATCTTCCGACGCCTCAGAGACGGATGAAGACTCGTCAGTTGAAGGTACTTCGCGAGCCGGGTCGATTTCTAAGAAATAACACGCTGATTTAGAATCCGCGGGAGAGATTTTCCTGACTCTTCCTTCAGGCATCATGGCCTCAATATTAAAGAATCCCGCGCTAAAAACTCGGACCAGGGCCATCTCACTCCCGACATCTTCAAGCCTGCTTTCCAACCGCCCCGTTGCCGGGGCGCAAATTTAGTTTCTTCCTCCGGATTGCCGGATTAAGCCATTCAGCGACTCGAACGACAAAGCAATGCGCCAAATTATAATCAGAGCAGCCTGCCGATATTATATATGTCATGTGACTGCATTTATATTAAAAATGCCTCTTCTGGGAACCTTGTGGATAGGAATTGTTCATTCTTTTATTTTTATTGAAATTATATACCCCGCAGTCTCTGCGGCGGGGAGTATTCATTGTTTGTCATTCCGGGCCTGACCCGGAA
>CAZKLK010000072.1:0-9345 GCA_964553535.1 uncultured Nitrospiraceae bacterium | reverse complement strand
CATCACGGACGAGGAAAATCGACGACACGACCAGAACCACGCCGAGCAGGATATTAAGGCATAAGATGTTTTTCCGAGTCAGAAGATCCGATTTCAATGAAAATCCCCCGCCGCTCTCAATGCGATAATCTTAACCACACAAAACAAGAATTTGCTTGACCGTAGCGGAGCCATAAATAATGTCGCCATTTATTCTTATTGCGGGGATGCCGCTGCACCGGTCATAGCGGGAACTTGTCTTAACCCCGAAAATGCAGTTCGGGTTAAAAAGTGAGCGGGAATAAAAAAGGGACGGAATGTCACCCGTCCCGGCCTGTCTATTTCATCGCCGCACCGCTTCAGAATCTACCCCGTGTCATCCGCCGTGGCCGCAGCTGTCCGTTTGCAGCCCCATCCCGAAAAAATCAATCACAATTATCAAACGGACCTATCTGAAAATCCCTCGTTGTAATGAAAGAAAATTTTTTCCCGAACTCGTTTTCGCCTGAAAACGTATAAACGGCCGTATAATTATTCAAAGATCTGCCGCCAGAGGTCATAATATCATCTGCGTACTGGCCTTTTCTGATCAAATCAACGAAGCGGACGGGAGCCTGTACTGTAGTCGTTCCGCTGCCTGAAGGCGCGGGGATGACAATGGTATCTCCGCCCGTGTAAGACTGAATCGGCGGCGCATTCAATGAATCCGGGAGAGGCCTGAATTCAATAGTATACTTTCGTATATAGAGATTTCCCGCTTTGAAGGACGTATTTGCATTAATCAGGCGCGCAGTCAGATTGAGGGTAGCCATGTGATCTTCAAAATCTTCGGGGTCTACCGCATCGGGGTCTTCATCGCAATCACCCCTGAATGCATCGACTGAAGCGGTATTCTCGCCTAAGTAAACAGGTGTAACCGTCGCATCCACCATGACGCCGGTGTCTTCGGTGCCCGTGCTGCCGGGCGAGCCGGATCCGCCGCCGCAACCCCATAAATAAACGGCAGACAGCAGGCAGCACACAGCAAACAGCAAAAATGTATTTCTCTTCATCTTGCCTCCTCAGGATAAAAGATTCAGGACGCGCGATTCATGATGCCTGATTTTCAAACACGCTCCCGATGAAATCTCGTATCTTCGTCGTGCATCTTTCTTAATCATCATGGTTTTCCCGCTATTCTCGGCGTTATGAAGATCATAAGCTCCCTTACGTCTTCGGTAACCCTCTTATTTTTAAACAACCATCCGAGCACGGGGACGTGCATCAAGCCGGGCACGCCCGCCGAGCCGCTTCTATCCACTTTTTTATACATGCCGCCTATAACTATTGTTTCGCCATCCTGTATCAAGACCTGCGTGTTCGCTTCTATCTTGGAGGTGCGCGGCGCGGCGCCCGACGAGAGAGCTATAAACTCAATCAGTTCCTCTTTTGTTGTTTTGATAGTCATAAGCACCGAATTTGCGGGTGTTATATGCGGAGTAACTTCTATGCTGATTGCGACGTCTTTAAAGGCCGTGGTATCCTTCCCTCCCGCTTCAGTGGAGGGTTGCGTGTAAGGCACGCTTTCACCCTGCATGATCTTCGCCGGCACATTATCTGTTGTGAGAATTCTTGGGTTTGAAATAATTTTGCCTTTGCTGACCAATTCTAAAGCGGATAATTGCAGGTCAATCCCCAAAGTCCTGTCCGGACTCAGGACGCCGAATTGAATTCCGGAACCCTTGGCAGCCGCGGGGAAATCGACCAAATAATTCCCGCCCGTGAAAGGCCCCTTATTAAGCCCCGTCAGACCGCCGATGGAAGAGAGAGTGTTCGAGGCGTTAAAATTCAGCCCCCACTGAATCCCCAGATTTATCTCGCCGGTAGTGCTCACTTCAACAATCCGCGCCTCTATCAGGACCTGAGGGATCGGCTTGTCGAGAGTTGCGAGTAGGTTTTCGACCTTTGGGAATACAGCGGCTGTATCCTGCACCAGAATCGTGCTCGTCCTCTCATCAGTGCTCGTGCTGCCCCTTGGTGAGAGGAGCTTGGCGCTTTTTACGGCGGCATCAACATCCTTGACCTTCGCATAACTGATATTGAATATTTTTGCATGGAGGGGCTCGGCCAGCGTTAATGCCTCCCGAGCCTTGGCCTTTTCCTCGCTCTCTTTCTGAAAAACAGTATGCGGGGCGATCCTGATGATATTTCCCTCAACAGACTTGCCAAGGCTGAAAGTACTCAGAATCGTGTCAAGGGCCTGGCTCCAGGACACATCAATAAACTTCATGGTGGCCCTGCCTTTAACATCAGGATGGACAAACAGGTTGCATCCGCTGATATCGGCGAATAACCTGAAAATGGGAACGATATCCTGATCCTGAAAATCAAAATTGATGTTCTCCCTCCCTTCAATATAGGACCAGCATATATTCCCGGCGTTCCTTTCGGTTTCTCTTACCCCGGGGATGCGCTCAGCCGGAGACCCGGCATTTTTCTCGGCCAAAGGAGCGGCAAGCATAAGCGGCTCCTTATCACGCTTGACAGTAACAATAACGGAGTCGCCGTCCGCGGCAACATCGAATTTTGTCATCTCCTTCAGATCAATAACAATCCGCGTCTTGTTATCATGGCGCCCTGAACGTATGCCCTTTACCGGCGAAACGACTCCGGCCGGAACTGCCGCATTCAAAATCACATCCGGGATATCCAAAACCAAACGGTTTTCCACCGGAATGACGTTCGGGGTCATCAAGCCATTTCCCCGAATGAGCAATTTCACGTAGTTTGCAGAGGTGTCAAACGAAATATTAGTAATTTCAGTGGCCTTCGGGAGTTGAGGCTGCGCGTCCGGGGCCCGGTTGATATCCGGTTTCACGGCTGGAGCCGTCCTTTCTTTCTTGTCCGGGTCGGGAATCCTCAGCTCCTTCGGCGGCTCCTGTTGCCTCGCTGAGGCAAGTCTCGGCGACGCGTCATCCTTTACCTTTATCGTGAGCAGATTATTTCCATATTCCTGATCAACCGCCAGGGGGGTCTCCAGAAGTATCTCGATGCGGGCAAGAAGAGACGGCGAATTAACCTGTGATGGAACGATTTCCGTAATGCCGCGCTTACGGGATACTATCTTTTTATCAAACGCGCCGATCAGGGCGTCGGGGATGTCTACAATGACCTTGTAAGGATCCCCGGGCTTATACATTGTGTACTTAAAGGGCTGATCCGCCGCAATAATAACTGCGTTGTCCGCAATCTCTATTTTTGAGATGACGGGCTTTGGCGGCTCTTCCACGTTAACCTTTGCGGTTGCGCATGCGGAAATGAAAATCAGTGAACCAGCCAGCAACAGAACAATTAAACTGCCCGATATGGAAGAAAGAAACATGCCACAATTTTTACTCATGGCGTTGTTATGCCCGTTTAGCGCTTTATGAGTCATCACTATTCCCCCTTATGGAGTTTCAATATTACATCCCTCGGCTTGATATTCCCTTTATAATCCTTGACAAACTCCCTCATATGGACGGCTTCTCTTGTTATCTTATGCACCTTCCCGCCGCGCATTCCGAGAGCCACGCCCTCCGTTATCGTATATGTCTTCCTGTCAGGCAATGAAATAAGGGCGTAAAATTTGTTATTATCCCATGCGATCGCCAGCAATTCTATTTCATCAATTTCATAGCTTTCGAATGGGCTGGCCCCTTTCTTATTGACAGGCTTCTGCCTCTCTTTAGCAACGAGAGACAGGAACGGGTCCCTCTTCCCTTTAGCATCATACTGATAGGCTTCGATCGCGGCCTTTGCTTCATCGGCCGCCTTCTTTTCTTCGGTTGTTCCGGCCGCTTGAACCTTTTCGGCCGCCGGTCTTTTGCCGGGAACCTGTTCCTTCTTGCAGCCGACTGTTAAGCATATCAGAAAAATGATGAATCCGTACAGCGCCGTTTTCATGGTTTCTTCCCCTTGGCGGCTTCTGTGTGTTTTTTCTCAATCTCCTCTTCCGGAACGGCAGAAAACGTGGTTGCAGTGAATGATATCCTGACAATCGCATTCTCCTTTTCCGGCTTCGGGTCGCTTACTTTGATATCCGCGATATTGACTATCCTGCTCAGCCGGGTAAGGCTGCTATAGAAATACCCAAGGCTATGATAAGTTCCGGAAATCTCAACTTTGACCGGAATTTCATATACAATTCCGCTTGTGTGGGTTTTCCTCTGTTCCGGCCGCCAGAGCCCTATTTTCAACCCCGAATCGATGCAGAGGTCGGACACCTGTTTGAGCAAGGTCGATACCTCTTTCTCCTCCGGCAATTGCAGTTTCAATTCGCTTAACCTTATCCGCAATTTTTCGTTCTCCAGAGTGAGTTCCGGAAGTTTTGAGGCTTTTGCCTGGTTCCTGGCAATTTCATTTTCCTGCACCGATATTTTACTCTCAAGACTCTTGATTTCTTTATGTCTCGGCAGAATCAGCAGAAAAACCGCGACAAGCGAAATAATAAGCGCGGGGATCAAAGACAGGATAATCTTGACAAATAAAGGCACGTTCTTGAGAGAAATATTAATTTTCAGCGCCATGTCAGACCTTCAGCTTGCAGGTTAATTTAAACATGTAGACAGCAACCTTTTCCGCTTCCACGCTTTTGGATTCCTGCAAATATACTTCCATAAACAGCGGCGAATTTTTTATGTTATCGACATATGAGACAATATCGTTATTTGTATAGCCGTACCCTTCCAGATTGATGGAATCCCCGGATACCGACAATGTCTGCAGCCATACGCCGGCCGGCAGAAGAGTGCTGATCTCATCAAGAATCTTTACGGGGAGACTCTTATTTCTGCTCAGCTGCTCGATTATCTCGCTCCTCTCCCGAAATGTCTTGTTCCTCGCTTCAAAGTCGTCGACTGCCTTTATCATTCCCTTGAGTTCCGCAATTTTATTTTCATTGGCGGCAAACTGGTCCTTTTTCGACGTCAGGCGCGAATTGAAAAAGAAGGTGAGATAAGCCATGATTATGCAGGCCCCGACTGTAACCAGAACTGCGATGACGAGAAAGGACGGGACGGGTTTTGGCTTCTTTTTCCTTTTGACCGGCAGGAGGTTGACCTTAATCATCTGTCTCCGGGCCTCCTGAGGGCCAAACCTGCGGCGACTGCAGCCATAGGGGCCATTTCCTGGATAAAAGCGAGATCAAAATGCCTGGGAATTTTGACATTTTTAAAAGGCTGCATGAGTTTGGTTTCAACCCGAATTTTGTTCGCGAGGAGATTCGGAAAGTCCCTGATAAGAGCACACCCTCCGCTCAGGACGATCTCATGTATATCCTCATGAAAATACTCCAGGGAGCGGTTGACCTCGCCAATGATCTCTTCAGACGCCAATTCCATCACTGAAGCCGCGTCCTGAGGCGAGACATTTTCAACGGGTTCCCCCTTCTTCAGTCTCTCGGCGGCTTCGTAGGTCAGATTGAATTCCCGCTGGAGGACCTCCGTATGAAGATTGCTTCCAACGCCGCTGTCTCTGGTGAATACGGATATGCCGCCCTTCAAAACATTCATATTTATTGTGCTTGCTCCGATATTCACCAGCGCGATGTTCTTTTCGGGCTCTATTTCATAATTGATCTCAAAGATATTTTCGAGCGCAAATGAATTGACGTCGACAATCTGGCACTTTAATCCGGCCTCTTCAACCACCGAGAGGTACTCATTGATAATATCCTTCTTGGCAGCGACGAGAATGACATCCATTTGCCCCGGCTCTTCCTTGGGCCCAAGTATCTGGAAGTCCAGATCGACATCGTCGATATCGAACGGTATATATTGCTCGGCTTCAAATTTGATGGACTCGTAGAGTTCATCTTCTGTCATTTCCGGCAGAGACACACGCTTTATGATGGCGGAGGAATGGCCTGCTATGCTGATTGTGACATCCCCGGCCTTAATCTTTGACTTCCGCACAAGTTCTTTCAGGGAATCAACCAAACGGAGGGAATCGATGATAGAGCCGTCGACAATCAATTCCGGGGGGAGAGGAATCATATCAAAATGTTCAAGTTCGTACCCGCCCTTCGTATCTTTTAGTTGAACAAGTTTCAGATACCCGGATCCTATATCTAATCCGATAGTGCCCTTGCCGCCGAATAACATAGCATATGAATACCAGAAAATGAAGATCTTGTCAAGCATTTTTTAATTTAAATAACAGGATTTATAGCAAATATTAAGAAATTAGTTGAAGTATGTGACTGAAGTCACAAAAAGGGAGGAAATTGAGTGTCCGTCGCCGGTTTGGCGTCTTTCAGAGTGAGTGAAAAAGCCGCACGGGTTTCAGGGAATTGAACTGGAGAGATCCAACCCCGAACAGCGCACGGTCCGGACCTTTCAGACGGACAAATTCCGGTTCCGTGGCGGAAGCATCCTGAGGGCCGACATAGAACCCTTCTCCAAAAGCCCATGAACCGGCCCCCGGGTTGCGCACCGGCGCCCCGTTTTTTGCTTTTTGCAATGAGTCGTGATCAAGTGTGATTTCCTTGAGATGCGAGAGGGCTTCATCCATGGAGTAAAAACCGTATTTCATATGGGGCAGTTCCGCAAGCGAAACGGCGTCTTCAACCCTGAAACTGCCTGCCCCGGACCGCATCAGTTGTGTCATATGCGCGCCTGTTCCAAGGGCATTGCCAATATCGTCACAGAGTGTCCGTATATATGTTCCCTTTGAACATATCACTCGGGCATTGACGTAGGGGGGATGGAAAGACAAGAGTTCAGCTTGCCTGATTTGCACACTTCTCTCCGGTCGCTCTATGGAAATTCCCTTTCTCGCCAGCTTATAAAGACGCTGCCCGCCCATTTTTACCGCGGAGAACATGGGTGGAGTCTGCTGAATGATTCCGGTAAATCCGCTGAGGGCTTCCTTGACGTCCGCTTCACGGAGGAGCCCGGCATCTTTCGTCTCAACTATTTTGCCGGTAGAATCGTAAGTGTCCGTTCTTTCACCAAGTTTCATCTGGACGACATATTCTTTATCGAGGTCCGATAAGAACCTTGTTATCTTTGTTGCCTCATCCAGACAGACTATCAAAACGCCGGTTGCGATGGGATCCAGTGTCCCGGCATGCCCCGCCTTCTTCGCGCCCAGCAACCGTTTAACTTTTATTACGGCCTGCTGTGAAGTTATGTGCGCAGGCTTATTGAGATTTATTACGGCGTTCATTATGGCGCGCCCAGGAGGATTTGAACCCCCGACCTGCGGATTCGTAGTCCGACGCTCTATCCAGCTGAGCTATGGGCGCTTTTATCCCTCTTTTTCAACCCTTTTTTACGCCTTCCTTGAGGGTTATGCCATATTTTGGATGCTCAAAAGGGTGTATGGAAGGCACCTTGGAAAAAAGCCAGCCCCACTGCTTCCCGGCGGCAGGGAAAATCTGCCTGTCATTTTCAAAAACCCTGATGCTGAGGGCGGGGTTTTTCGGCTCGTTGGAGCCTGACGTAAGGTTCAGCCCGTCCATTCTGAAATCAGGAAGAAACTCTCCAACATGAATTTTAAGCGAAGAGTTCGGCACGGTAAAATCGCTGTTGAGTTTGATATCGTACTCCGTCTTCGTCTTTGTGATTTTGTCATCCAGGATTATCCTTGCGGCGCTCCATTTTCCCCTTACGGATTCCGGGACAACGATCTGTGTTTTCCCCGCCATCCCCATACCGGGCCCCGCGCCTTGCTGCCCCGCAAACGGCATCTGACCCGGCGGCATCTGGCCTTGAGGCAAAGGTCCGGACGGAATCTGTTCTGGTGTTATTTGCCCGCCCGGCATCATTGGAACAGGCGTCTGAGGAACAGGTGGTTCGGGTTCCTTTTTCTTGCACGCCCCTATTGCGAAAACGCACAAAAGAGTCAATAAGACCACAAGTATCTTGCTTCTCATTCTTTTCTCCTTTTTAATCTCAATTTTTGCTTCCCTTATGGCGGAGAGGCAGGGATTCGAACCCTGGGTGAGGTTTTACCCCCACAACCGCTTAGCAGGCGGCTGCCTTCGACCGGCTCGGCCACCTCTCCCCTTAAAAACTGAAAACAGAACACAAGCAACCGTGGATATAAATCCAAAGTTTATTATAGTAACAGCTTGATGCAATCTTTGCAAACAATCGGGCGGACCGGACATCAACACGCGCGGCCCGCAACAGAAGATCATGAAACGGGCAGTTTTCGGCGGTATAAAGCAAGGATTCTCACGAAGCGCGTCAGTTCATGTCCCGGTGGATAATGCCGAGATCAACGGGGTATTTTCTCAGATGACTCATCAATTTCTCCGCAATGGCGGGAGAACGGTGGTTCCCGCCGGTGCATCCCACGCCGATCGTCACATATGATCTTCCTTCGCTGATATAGCGAGGGATAAGAAAATCCAGCAACCCCTGAATTTTTCTGACATAAATTGCTGACGTCGCATTTTTCAGCACATAATCTGCGACTTTCCTGTCAGTTCCTCTCAGCGATTTTAACTCCGGGACAAAGTTTGGATTGGGTAAAAATCTTGCGTCGAAAAGAAGGTCCGTGTTCTGAGGGGCGCCGAATTTGAACCCGAAAGATATTAGTATGACGGTCAACGCCTGCTTCCCTTCCCGAATGCCATAGGTAGAAGAGACCAACTGCCTCAGTTGGTGCGGAGTATATGATGAGGTATCCACAATGCGATCGGCGGCATCTCTCAAATGGGAAAGCCGCTCTTTTTCCGTCTGAATCGCGCCGTCGATATCCCCTCCAAGCGGATGCGGTCTGCGCGTCTCCCGGAATCTCCTGATTAGAACATTTTTCTCCGCTTCAAGGAAAAGAACCTCCGGACGGAATTTTTTTCTGAGAGTTTTAAGGACGCTGTTAATCTCGGAAAGTGTCCCCTTTTCCCGTATATCGATACCTATCCCTATTTTCCCGATCTCCCTGTTTCGGGATACAATAGACGCGAAAGATTCCATGAGCGCTATGGGCAGGTTATCTACGCAAAAAAAACCGGAATCCTCAAGAGACCGGAGAGCAACGGTTTTCCCTGAGCCGGAAAGTCCGGTTATTATGACGATGGCCGGTTTCAAATCTTCATAAAAGATTCATGACGCATGATGTTAGATGCATGATAAAAAAGGACTGTACAAGCGTCAGCATTTCCGTATAGCGCGTCGCGTATCCAGCATCTTCCCAAATCCAGCGCTAAGAATTGTCATTGCGAGTGCAGCGAAGCAATCTCGTCGTATGAAAGGAGATTGCCACGCAACTTGCGGGTGCTCGCAATGACGCGTTTATCAATCATTCGGGATAGTTATCGCTGGATTTGGTACCTTGTATTCTGGCCTCTTCTGGGAACCTTGTGGATAGGAATTGTTCATTCTTTTATTTTTATTG
>CAZKLK010000071.1:0-9455 GCA_964553535.1 uncultured Nitrospiraceae bacterium | reverse complement strand
TGGCGTGATCTGTATGAAGACATCCTATAAGGCAAAAGTCGCTGGATTCCGGGTCGGGCCCGGAATGACAAACAATAAACCTCCCCGCAGCAGAGACTGCGGGGTATATAATTCCAATAAAAATAAAAGAATGAACAATTCCTATCCACAAGGTTCCCAGAAGAGGCCTTTAATTTAAACCCATGGCCTCCCGCACGAGGGTCATTGTTTCCTCGGCAATACTCCGAGCCTTTTCCGTTCCATCCTCTAAAATGCCATGAAGAATTTCAGGGCTCCGGACAAGCTCATTCCGCTTTGCCCAGATAGGCTCCATGACCCTGAAAACATTCCTGACAAGAATTTTTTTGCATTCGATGCATCCGATAGCGGCGGTCCGGCAACCGGCAGCCACCTGCTCCTGGTCCTCCTTTGAGGAAAAAATTTTATGGAGCTGATAAGCCGGCGACAGTTCAGGATTGCCGGGATCTGTCTTTTTCACCCGTGCAGGATCGGTAACCATCGTCCTTATCTTGTGTTCAACTTCAGCGGGACTGTCCGAAAGATATATAGCATTGTCATAACTCTTTGACATCTTTCGCCCGTCGGTGCCGGCAACCTTCGGAAACTCGGTGAGCAATGCCTCCGGTTCCGGGAAAATATCTCCATAAAGATAATTAAACCGCCTCGCAATTTCCCTGCTTATCTCAAGATGGGGAACCTGATCTATCCCGACAGGCACATACTTTGCCCGGTAGATAATTATATCAGCTGTCTGGAGGAGGGGGTATCCGAGAAACCCGTAGGTAGCAAGGTCCTTGTCCTTCAGTTCCTGCTGTTTCTCTTTGTAGGTGGGAACCCTTTCAAGCCAGCCGAGGGGTGTGATCATGGAGAGCAGGAGATGCAGCTCCGCGTGCTGAAGGACCTTCGACTGGACGAATATGGTACATTTCCCCGGATCAAGTCCGGCTGCAAGAAAATTCAGGAGCAGATCCCTGGCGGAATTTTTGATCTCCGAGGGATCGGCATACCCGGTGGTCAGTGAATGCCAGTCCGCAATGAAGTAAAAGCAATCATACGAATCCTGCAACCTGACCCAATTGCTCAATGCACCTACCAAATTGCCAAGATGCAGCCTGCCGCTCGACTGCATCCCGCTCAAAACCCTTTCCTTTGTCATGTGTCTGTCGCCCTTCTCTCATAAATCAAAATTTATATATTTACCGACGCAACCCGGCTTTCGGGGAATTCTTCGCATTAAAAGTCATTTGCCGGGATCACAGGGATTAATTGCAAATTTCTTAAAACACCTGCAAAATCGTCAGAAAAAAGTTTACCAGGGGCAATACAAAATAACTTGCAACACCGGTCACAATCAAAATAATGACAATGATAAATCCGAACGGTTCAATCCTGCTGAATGAAACAGCCTGTTTGTAAGGGAGCAGCCCTGTTAATACCCGGCCGCCGTCAAGCGGCGGGACCGGTATCATATTGAAGCACGCCAATACAATATTAACCATGACACTTGCCTGGAATATCATGATGAGTGGCGTCATGACAGAAGAACTGATTGACTCCGGCAGGAAATGTGAAGCCGGCAAAAAAAAGAACTTAAGCATAACCATGCTGGCAATTGCCAGAAGAATATTAGTCACAGGTCCCGCCGCCGCAGAAATAGCCATGTCTTTTCGCGGATTTCTAAAGTTCATGGGATTAATCGGGACTGGTTTGGCGTAGCCGAATACAAACTGCCCGCTGGTAAAGAAAAGGAGCATGAGCGGCATCACAACAGTTCCGACAACGTCAATATGCGGGACAGGGTTTAACGTCAGCCGCCCCATCATTTTTGCCGTTGGATCGCCAAGCCTGTTGGCGACAAAACCATGGGCAACCTCATGAAAGGTTATCGCTATCAGGATGGCAGGCGCCGAGATAATCAGCTTTCTTATGATATCCGCAAAATCCAAAAATGTACCCCGCAATAATGGAAATTACTTTTCTCTTTCTGCATATCCAGAGAGGCTTATCAATCGGCAATTGACCGGCCGCTGCAACGCCGGAATGACCTCAGGGAAACACCAGGGCCATCTCGCGGATAATGAAACTATACTGTGTGTGAAAACCTGTTGTCAAGGTTCGGGAAAGTATATATAATGAAACAGCTTCTATGACTTCAATAGTCATTATCCCTGCTCGGTATGATTCAGCCCGTTTCCCGGGAAAACTATTATGCCCTCTTAAAGGGCTGCCGGTTATCCAGCATGTCTATATAAATTCAAAAAAAGCTCGCATGCCCGGCGATGTAATTGTCGCTACAGACAGCGAAATTATTTTTGAAGCGGTCACTTCATTCGGCGGCAAGGCCGCAATGACCAAAACGGGACACCAGTCAGGAACCGACAGGATAGCAGAAGTGGCCGGACTTACCGATTATGATATAATTGTCAATGTGCAGGGAGATGAACCGCTCATTCGTTCCGAAATGATCGATGATGTAATCGAACTTCTTGAAGACGAGAGAGCTTCTATCGGCACATTGGTCAAAAGGATTCAAGACCCACAGGAAATTGCCGACCCGAATGTCGTAAAGGTTGTATTCGACAGCGAAAGGTTTGCGCTTTATTTTTCCCGTGCGCCGATTCCTTTCCGGGCTCCCCACTCCGAAATCTGGACGCCCGACTATTTCAAGCACATCGGCATATACAGTTACCGCCGCGAAGCGCTTCTCGCCTTCGCCGGGATGCGACAGGCGGGATTGGAGAAAATTGAGAAACTTGAACAGTTACGTGCCCTTGAGAATGGATTGAAAATCAAAGTCAGGGAGACAATCTTTGAAACATGCGGGGTTGATATCCCTGAAGATATTGAGAGGGTGGAGAAATGTCTAAATACATATTCGTAACTGGCGGGGTGGTCTCGGCGCTCGGCAAAGGGATTGCGGCCGCGGCAACAGGCGCGCTGCTTGAGGCTAAAGGGCTTAAGGTAACGCTGCAAAAACTGGATCCGTATATCAATGTGGATCCCGGGACTCTGAGCCCGTTTCAGCACGGGGAGGTATACGTTACTGACGACGGAGCTGAGACGGATCTGGATCTCGGCCATTACGAGCGGTTCACCTCAATCCGCACATCGCAGGCAAACAACTTTACAACCGGCAAAATCTACTATACGGTCATCACAAAGGAGCGCCGCGGGGATTATCTGGGAGAGACCGTTCAGGTAATTCCCCACATCACGGATGAAATAAAGCGGGCCATCAAATCAATAAGTCATAATTACGATGTAGTTATCGTAGAGATAGGGGGCACGATCGGAGACATAGAGAGCCTTCCGTTCCTCGAGGCAATCCGTCAGATCCGGTACGATGTCGGGAGGGAAAATTGCCTATATATTCATCTCACTCTCATCCCGTATATCAAAACCGCCGGTGAGATCAAGACAAAGCCAACTCAGCACAGTGTCAAGGAATTCAGGGAGATAGGGATACAGCCGGACATCATCTTATGCCGGACTGAATGGCCTCTTCCACCCGACGTCAAGAAGAAGATCGCAATCCATTGCAACCTCGACGTCGACGCCGTTATCGCCGCGAGGGATGTGGATACAATATACGAGGTGCCGCTGATGCTCCATTATGAAGGGCTCGATCACCTGATCAGCAAGAAATTCAATTTGAATCCGAGCGAGCCTGATCTTTCTCTCTGGAAAGACATCCTTAGAAAGATCAAGGAACCGAAGAATGAAGTCACGATTGCAATCGTCGGCAAGTATACCGGATTGAAAGATTCCTACAAAAGTCTGACGGAGGCCCTTATCCATGGCGGAATCGCAAATGATGCCCGCGTAACACTCCAGTGGACAGACTCCGAAGATATAGAAGTGCACGGGCCCGAGAGATTCCTCTCCGAAGCGGATGGGATCCTTGTACCGGGCGGGTTCGGGTACAGGGGAATTGAAGGGAAGGTAAGGGCAATCAAGTTCGCCCGCGAGAAGAGGATGCCATTCTTTGGTATCTGTTTGGGAATGCAATGCGCCGTCATTGAATTTGCGAGAAACGTCTGCGGCCTCTCCGCCAACAGTTCGGAATTCGACCTGAACGCAAAAGATCCGGTTATTTATCTCATGGAGAGATGGTACGATTATAAAAAGGACAGGGTGGAAATACGCTCAGAAAGCTCGCAAATGGGCGGCACCATGAGACTCGGGGCTTATCCCTGCATACTGAAGGAAGGGACGAAGGCCCTGAAAGCTTATGGGCGCAAGGAATTATCAGAAAGACACCGGCACCGGTATGAATTCAATAACGCATACCGGGGGATACTCACCCGGCATGGACTGAGGATCAGCGGAGTGAGTCCCGACGGAGAACTGGTTGAGATGATTGAGATAGATGACCATCCATGGTTTATCGGGTGCCAGTTCCATCCCGAATTCAAATCGCGCCCCGTAGATCCACACCCGCTGTTCAGGGCTTTCATCGAAGCCTCGTTAAGGGAAAAGAGATCTCTGTTCCCGTATCATGAAATAGAAAAAGAAGAAAAAAGCAGGGGCATGTAGGGTTTGACTGCGGAAATAACGATAGCGGATATAAAAATCGGCGGAAGAAACCCGCTGCTCGTAATCGCCGGACCTTGTGTAATAGAGGATACAGACCTTACCTTCCGGACCGCGGAAAAGCTCAAGGTAATCTGCGATAATCTGGGGCTGCCTCTACTGTTTAAAAGTTCCTACGACAAGGCAAACCGGACGGCCCTCTCATCTTTCAGGGGTCCGGGAATAGTCAAAGGCCTGCAGGTTCTATCCGAACTCAGGAGCAGGCTGCGGATACCGGTAATTTCGGACGTTCACTCAGTGGAGGAAGTGGAACCCGCGGCGGAGGTCCTCGATGCCCTCCAGATACCTGCGTTCCTGTGCAGACAGACCGATCTGATTCTTGCGGCATCGAATACCGGCAAGCCGGTAAATGTAAAAAAAGGCCAGTTCCTCGCCCCATGGGATGTTGGAAATATAATTGATAAATTCACTTCTGCCGGCAACCCGAATATCTTCATAACCGAGCGCGGCTCTTCTTTCGGATACAATAACCTTGTAGTTGATTTTCGGGCTTTTCCCGTCATGCGCTCCTTCGGGCATCCTGTTGTATTTGACGTCACCCACAGTCTTCAGCTTCCGGGTGGAATGGGGAAGAGTTCCGGCGGACAGCGGGAGTTCGCCGAACCGCTTGCCCGGGCCGCGGCGTCGGCCGGGGTGGACGGCCTATTCATAGAAGTTCATCCTGACCCGGATAAAGCCCTGTGTGACGGTCCGAATATGATGAGACTGGATGCCGTGGAAAAGCTATTAAAAATCTGCAGGGAAATTCACGAATTGGCAAATAGATGAAAAATACCCCAAAAAAACAAAAGGACCAGTCCCGTTCCCGCGGCGGCGTCATTGACGTCGCGAAGCAGGTCCTTGATACAGAGGCGGAAGCCGTCAGCTCTCTGAAATTGAAACTGAACAGCGATTTCGAAAAGGCTGTTGATATGATACATGAAATCAAGGGACGGGTCGTTGTTACCGGCATGGGGAAGTCAGGACTTGTGGGGAAGAAAATCGCGGCAACGCTCGCATCAACCGGAACACCGGCCTTCTTCCTTCATCCGGCGGAAGCGAGCCATGGAGACCTCGGGATGGTCACCGACAGGGATATTATTATCGCCATATCCAACAGCGGCGAAACCCAAGAACTCATAGCCTTGATACCGTTTCTGAAAAGGTTCGGAGTAACGCTGATCTCCATGACCGGAAACATCAAGTCCACCCTCGCAAAGGCATCCGATATCTCGCTCGACGTTTCAGTCAGGAAAGAGGCCTGCCCCATGGGGGTCGTGCCAACAGCGTCAACAACGGCAACCATGGCAATGGGCGACGCCCTTGCGGTTTGTCTCCTGATAAAAAAGGGCCTTAATGAAAAAGACTTCGCCAGATTTCATCCGGGAGGCAGCATCGGGAAAAAGTTCTTCATAAAGGTTTCCGACCTTATGCATGTCGGCGAACGCCTTCCTCTCATATATCTCGATACGCCCCTGTCACAGGCGGTTATAGAGATGTCCTCAAAGAGACTGGGGCATGCAATAGTTATTGATAACGGGAGAAATATTCGCGGGGTTCTCACGGACGGCGATGTGCGCAGAGGGTTGGAGAAATGGGGTGGAAAACTCTTTAAGCTGCCCGCGGAAAAGGTAATGACGCCTAATCCCAAAACAATTCCGGAGAATGAGCTGGCAGCGAAGGCATTATCAATAATGGAGAGATTTTCAATCACCGCCCTCATTGTTCCCGATAAATCCGGAAAGCTCCTCGGCATTATCCACCTGCATGATATTCTGAGGCAGGGGATTATTTAGTTGATATTGTTGAGCGCAATCATGATCAAAATCCGCCGGAAGCCCCGCATGCCGGATACCCAGGCGCTGCCGCGCAGATGGGCGCTGATTTTTTTGGTGTTATTCTGCGTATCCTGCTCCTCGTATTCCGTTGCTTCGAGAAAAGGACAACCCAATGAGTCACTTAATAATCCGGATAATGGAACGTCATCGCCCGGACAGCGATGCAAGCCGCTCTCAGAAGGTCTGTTTGTTGTCCAGGCAGGCGCTTTCAAGAATATCTCCTATGCGAAGGCGACGAGGAAAAGGCTCGAAGATGCAGGATATGAAAGCTACATGACCGTATCGGGGTTCAGCGAAGACCAGAGGATCTTCCGTGTGCTTGTTGGAAGATTTACAGATGGAAAGAAGGCTCAAAAGCTTGCAGAAGAGATAAAAATGAAAGGGAATGCCGAAGTGATCGTTGCGATGAAACCTCCCAAAGACAAATATGTGGCGCAGGCGGGGTGCTACTCAAATATGGAGGAAGCAATAGTTCAACGCAAAAGACTGGCGGACCGCGGATTCAACGCATATATAACTCTCTCGCCGTCGGAAGGCGGCAAACAGTTCAATGTCCTGATAGGAGAATATCTGGGCCGGGCGGAAGCCGAAAAGGCATGCCGCGAAATCGGTGAAAAAACAAATATCGAGATTTTTGTAAATACGATATAGTTTTTTGCCGCGCGTTGCACCGCGCCCCGGGCATCCTCGCCAGTTCGATCACAAGACATGTCTGATTTAACCGCAAGCGGGACCCCGGGCCTTTCGTTGAAGAAGCATGAAAAAATCCTTTATAGTAAATCTATGTTCAGGGAACGGGATTACGATGTCATTGTCGTCGGCGCCGGTCATGCAGGTTGCGAGGCCGCACTGGCCGCAGCGCGCCTCGGATGCTCGACATGCCTTCTGACCATCAATCTTGATACTATTGCCCAGATGTCGTGCAATCCGGCTATAGGCGGTCTTGCAAAGGGTCACTTGGTCCGGGAGATTGACGCCCTTGGCGGCGAAATGGCGAAAGTGTCCGACCGGGCAGGAATCCAGTTCAGGATGCTCAACATGTCGAAGGGTCCTGCAGTATGGTCCCTCCGTGCCCAGGCGGACAGGGTACTGTACCGGCTGGCAATGCGCGGGGTTCTCGAGCATCAGCAAAATCTTGACATAAAACAGGCGCTCGCAGAAAAGATCGTTGCCGACGATGGAATCGTGAAGGGCGTGCTCACCTCTCTGGGCGTTTTTTATGGCGCGCAGGCCGTAATTGTCACGACCGGGACTTTCCTAAAGGGCTTGATCCATATCGGACTCGATAGTTTCGCTGCGGGAAGGGCCGGCGAGTTTCCGGCAAATGCGTTATCAGCGTCACTTGCCGGCCTTGGTCTTAAAATGGGCCGCTTGAAAACAGGAACGCCGCCGCGCCTCGATGCAAATACCATAGACTTCTCGAAAACAGAACCCCAGTTCGGGGATGATCCGCCGCCGCCTTTTTCCCACTCGACTGAAGTGATCACAAATCCCCAGCTGCCTTGTTACATAACCTATACGAATACGGAGACCCATAGCATTATTCGCGGCAATCTGGATCGCTCGCCGCTTTACAGCGGGAAGATAAAGGGCGTGGGAGCGCGCTATTGTCCGTCTATCGAGGACAAGGTCGTCCGGTTCGCCGAGCGCGAACGGCATCAGGTCTTTCTCGAACCGGAAGGTCTCGAGACTAAAGAGTATTACGCGAATGGAATTCCAACAAGCCTGCCTTATGACGTTCAGGTCCGGTTTGTGCGGACCATCCCCGGGCTTGAAGAAGTTGAAATCATGCGGCCGGGATATGCAATCGAATACGACTTTGTTTATCCCGTACAGCTCAAGCAGACGCTGGAAACAAAGAGCCTGACCGGGCTCTTTTTGGCCGGCCAGATTAACGGCACCTCCGGCTACGAGGAAGCTGCCGCACAGGGACTTATGGCAGGAATCAACGCCGCGTTGAAGCTCAGAGGGAGGGAACCGCTGATTCTCGGACGACATGAGGCATATACCGGCGTTCTAATTGACGACCTCTCGACCAAGGGAACTCTGGAACCTTACCGCATGTTCACGTCGCGGGCGGAATACCGCCTTCTTCTGCGCCATGATAATGCAGACCTGAGGCTGATGGAAAAAGGACGCGAAATCGGATTAATTGATGACGACGCTTACAATAGGTTTTCTGAAAAGAAAAGACTGATTGAAGAAGAGATGCGGCGGCTGCGATCTACACGAATAAGGTTGAACGGGAAAAGGTCGGAAACGCTGGAACAAGTCTTGAGGAGGCCGGAAATAAGCTACGCCTTTATTAATGAGCGGTCGCCGTCCGATCATCTGTTGACCCATAATGTGCAGAGGCAAGTCGAGATCCAGATCAAGTATGAAGGATATATCTTGCGCCAGATGGAAGCTGCTGAGAGATTAAAAAAGATTGAAGGGAAACGAATTCCAGATAACTTCGATTACCGCTCGGTAAACGGCCTTTCACGGGAAGTTCTTACAAAACTTGAAGAGGTGAAACCGGCAACCCTCGGCCAGGCAAGCAGGATACCTGGCATTACCCCGGCCTCTCTTTCTCTTTTGATGATTGCAGTGGAGAAGTTGCAAAGAGAGCGCTCCAATCAGGCAAGTTCTCCCCGGTTCACTTAATACAGCGGGAACTCCCTGCCTGTAAAGGCGGGGATGAGAGCAGATTCCAGGGTCTTCCGAGCGTTGATATAATAGGGGCGTGCAGCTCAAGAAATCAGCGCATACAGTATACAAGACACAGTATCACATGGTATGGATAACACGATTCAGGCGGAAGATATTAGTGAAAGGAGTAAAGCAGTATCTCAGAGTAAAACTGGAAGAGGTGAGAAAATATTATCCCGATTGGGAATATATCGAGATAGGGATAGATAACGACCATGGTCATATTCATATAATTATTCCACCGAAATACAGCGTAAGCAAAGTGGTTGAAACAATCAACGAATTCATTTCGTTTAAATTTTTTTTCTGGGATTAGTGTGGACCGTCATTCCGGCGAACGCCGGAATCCAGTGA
>CAZKLK010000070.1:0-9507 GCA_964553535.1 uncultured Nitrospiraceae bacterium | reverse complement strand
CTCGCAATGACAATTCTTATCGCTGGATTTGGGAATCAATTTATGCCGGATCGTCTTGTTATTTTGCCGGATCCTGAACCGGCGGCATGGGTTTTCAACTCTCTTGTTATAGTGTACTATAAACGGATATGCGCATTATAGTGGTTGGCGCCGGCGAAGTTGGATACCAGATTGCGAAGTTTTTGTCCCGCGAATCGCTCGACGTGGTGGTAATCGATAAGGACAAAAACAAGACGGACCGTATTGCCGAAGAAATCGACATAGCAGTTATAAACGGCGAAGGCGGATCGCCGTCCTCCTTCAAGGAGGCTGAAGCGGACAAGGCGGATATTCTCCTTGCCGTGACCGATCAGGACGAAACGAATATGATCGCGTGCCTTATCGCAAAGGCCATGTTTGGCATCCCCAGAAAGATAGCGCGCATTCGAAACCCGGATTACTTTTCCAATGAGCGGCTTCTCCAGACACTTGGCATCGAACCCGCGATCAATCCCGAACTTGAAATCGCGGCGGCGATTGTAAGAATTCTTGAAGCCCCGTTTGCGTCGGAAATGCAGGATTTCGAAGGCGGGCTGGTCAAAGTGGTGGGGTTCAAAGTCCCTGAAACGTCATCTCTGATCGGCAGACCCTTGAAATCCTTGGAAGTCAATTCCACACGGAGATTTTTGATTGGCCTTATCGTAAGGGATGAGAAGACATTTGTTCCCTCAGGCAATGATTACGTTAAACGCGGGGATATCATTTATGTGCCGGTCGTTCCTTCCGAATTGCGGAACACAATAGCTTTGCTCGGCATTCCGGCGCAGCCGGTGAAAAGAATCATGATTCTCGGCGGGGGCAAAACGGGATTCCATATCGCATCAAGCATTGAGGACAAAGTCGACGTCAGAATTATTGAAAAAAACGAGGAACGGTGCAAATTTCTCAGCAAGAATCTTGGCCGTTCCCTCATCCTGCACGCTGATGGAACAGAGCAGAAGCTCCTGCTGGAAGAAAACATAGGGGACATGGATGTATTTGTTTCGGTATCGAACAACGACGAGCTGAATATCATGGTTTCACTCCTGGCAAAGAAATTAGGGGTAAAAAAGACGATTACCCTCGTAAACAAAACTGATTATATCCCGCTTGCACACAGTCTGGGCATCCAGTCTGTCTTAAGTCCAAGACTTATTACCGCCAGTACGATACTCCGCTACGTCAGGAGGGCTGATATCCTCAACCTCACCTCCATAGCGGACGGAAAGGCGGAAATACTCGAAGGAAGAATCAGGAAGACATCATCCCTGGTCGGAAAATCGCTCCAGAAAGTGCAGCCGGAAGCCTCTATCATCGGAGCCATTATCAGAGGAAATGAAGTCACAATTCCCTCCGGACAGAACTATTTCCGGGAAGAGGACAAACTTATAATTTTTACACTGCGGGAATCGATCAAATACGTCGAAAAGATGCTCCGGTGAATACGTTTCAGCCAGAATGAACATCCGGGGCATAGTAAATTTCATCGGCGCGGTTCTTGTTTTCCTGTCGCTGTTCATGACGTTGCCGGTTCTTGTCTCCTTTTTGCACAAGACCCCGGATTTGGCGCCTCTTTTTATATCCTGCGCGATAACATTTGTTTCAGGGGCTGTTCTTTTTTTCCTTGCCGGAAAAAATAAAAAGGAAGACATCAGTCACAGGGAGGCGTTTATCATTGTTACGCTAACCTGGCTGATAATGTCGCTGTTCGGCTCGCTTCCTTATCTCCTGTCGGGCTCATTCGATTCCTTCACTGATTCATATTTTGAGTCAATGGCGGGATTTACGACAACAGGCGCATCTGCAATGACCGACATAGAGGTTGTACCTGAAGGGATCCTTTTCTGGCGGAGCATGACCCAATGGATAGGCGGAATGGGCATAATCGTGTTCGCTCTTGCCATATTGCCTTTCCTTGGAACCGGCGGCATGCAGCTTTTTAAAGCTGAAGTTCCGGAAATAAGCCTCGATAAGCTCAGGCCGCGGATTATTGATACGGCCAAGGCGCTCTGGGTTATTTATTTTGCGCTCACAGTTTTGAACGCTGTTCTCCTCTACGCGGCGGGAATGAACACGTTCGACGCGGTCTGCCACGCGTTTACGACGATGGCGACGGGCGGGTTTTCTACAAAAAACGCCAGCATCGCCGGTTTCGGGAGCCCTGCTATTGAGTTCATAACGAGCTTTTTCATGTTGATGGCGGGGGTGAATTATTCATTGTACTTCTATTTTTTCAGAGGCCGTTATTCCCGTTTATGGAAAAGCGAGGAATTCAGGTTCTATGTGGGAGTTGCCGCCGTGGCAACAGTGCTTATCATGTTGGCTGTCTGGAGGTCTTCCTACGATTCTCTCATCGATTCGTTCAGATATGCGCTGTTCCAGGCAGCCTCGATAATGACGACCACCGGTTACGCAACGGCGGATTATGAGAGCTGGGCGCCTTTGGCGCAGGTAGTGCTTGTTATCCTGATGTTTTTCGGCGGAATGATAGGTTCAACGGGCGGCGGAATGAAACAGGTCAGAATACTTCTCATGATACGGCAGGGATACAGAGAGTTATATCAGTTGATTCATCCACATGCTGTGACATCAGTCAAGCTCGACCAAAAATTTCTCGATAAGGAAATACTGGGCGGCATCTGGGGCATGATATTTCTCTTTATTGGCGTGTGTTCTGTTGCAACAATAGTTTTGGCGTCAACGGGTGCGGATATTGTGACTTCAGCTACGACGGTAATATCGGCGACATGCAATGTAGGCCCTGCTTTCGGGTCGGCAGGGCCTACCGAGAATTATGCCGGCATTCACGCAGCCGGGAAGTGGGCGCTTATATTCTGCATGCTTGCCGGAAGACTTGAGATCTATACTGTGCTTATACTTTTTGTCCCCAGCTTCTGGAAGAAGTAGCGGCAGGGTCTCAGAGGAATTCATGGTTAAGCTCCGCCTGCGGACCGGTTCCGCGCGCCGCTTGCCGGCAGTCGAAGGCGGAATTCCGCGCCTTCTTCGCCGCTTTCAACCTGGATGCTGCCGCCGTGTGAAACTACAATCTTTTGCACAATTGCCAATCCAAGCCCGGTGCCTTTCTCTTTAGTGGTAAAAAATGGCAGGAATATTTTGTCCTTCATGTCTTCAGATATTCCATGGCCGGTGTCGGCGACACTGATTTCCACAAAATTATTGTCTGACGGGAAAGCTTTAATTGTCAGCTTTCCGCCCCGCGGCATGGCGTCGATGGAGTTCTGAACAAGGTTGATAAACGCTTGCCTCATCAGCACTTCATCGCCTTTTATAAATGGCAGATTATCAACCGCGAGCTCAAGATTGATGTTGTTGACTCTCTGGGCCGTCGCGGCGCCGCAATAATCTATGATCGATCGGAGGTCAATATCCGCCGGGTTGAATTCAAGAGGGCGCGCAAAGGAAAGGAAGTCGGATATGATTCTGTCCATTGCCCCGATCTCACGTGAAATCGCATCGACTGTAGGCATCAGGTTTGCGTCCACTTTTTTCGACAGCAATTTAGTGTAGCCCGCGATCACGGCCATAGGGTTTCTCAGTTCATGAGCTATTCCTGCGGAAATCTCGCCGAGGCTGGAGAGTCTGTCCCGCAGTTCTATCTGAGCTTCAATCGCTTTCAAATGAGTGAGGTCGGTGAAAATGAGTATCTGGCCGATCCTCGCACCCTCGCTGTTTTTAAGGGGTGAAAGGGTGAGTCCGAGCCAGGTCCTTTTTCCTGACGGCGTAATATACAGTATTTCCCCCCTTTCAATTACCTTGTTGTCCCGAAGGAAACCGGTGATCGGCCTGCCAAGGACATGTTCCTGATTCCGGCCGACGGCGTCCTTTTCACTGATTTCCAGCATCTTCGAGGCGGCAACGTTGACCTTTGTTATTCTCATCTCATCATCGAAGCTTATGACCCCGCTTTGAACGCTCTGCAGGATGTTCTCGCTGTATCCTTCAATTGCCGCGGCCCTGTCCTCCGCCCTGATCTTCAGAATCTCAAGCTCTCTCTCCTTTTCTTTCAGCCGGGAAACAACTTCCTGAAAGGTGCCGACGACGAATTCCACCTGAGCGGAGTCGCTTCCCGCGCTGTTTTTTTTTGTTCTCATTGACCGGAGCAGGAAGCGGAACAAGAACAGAACCGTCGCTGCCGCGATAAGGAGAATAACTGAATAGAACAATATAAACTCGGTATTCATTATGGGGCGAAATACCAGAAGGAAATTTCCTGTCCTGAAAAGAGTGTTATGAGGGCCCCGGCCGAAAGAAACGGACCGAACGGTATTTTGGTCTTTCTGCCCTTGCCCTGGGTGATCATCAAATATATTCCGAATGCAGCGCCGCTCAGGCTGCCGAGAAAAATGGTCAAAAGGACGGATTTCCATCCCATCAGGGCTCCCACCATAGCCATCATTTTTATATCCCCGCCGCCCATGCCGCCCTTGCTCAGCACCGCTATTGCGTAGAAAATACCCCCGCCTGCCAGCAGACCTATGGCAGAAGACTTGAAGCCGAGCATTGAATCACGCATGAACGGATCCGGCATGAGAAGCGCCCCGGCGGTGAGGCCGACGACTATTCCCGGAAGAGTTATCGCATCGGGGATTATCTGAAAATCCAGGTCGATATAGGTAATGACAACAAGGGCCGAGCAGAAAATGCAGTAGATGATCGTATGCCATTCAAACCCGAATCTATAGGCGACGAGAACAAAGAGCGCGGCGTTCAGCGATTCAACAACAGGGTAGCGGATCGATATGGCGGTCTTGCAGATTCTGCACTTGCCGCCCAGCAGGAAATAACTCAGAAGAGGTATATTGTCGGCTGGTCTGATAGGGGTGTTGCAGGATGGGCATCTGGAAGAGGGGGATACGATTGAAAGATTGCGCGGCACACGATATATGCACACATTCAGAAAAGAGCCCACGAAGGCGCCTAAAGTAAAAATTATTGCGTAGGGCGCGATGTCACTCATTGCTCCTCGATCTTGCTGATGTCAGACGCCTTTTTCTTAGTTTGTTCGATTTCAAGACTAATCCGTTCGATTTCGGCAAGAGCTTCTTCAATAATCCTGTCCTTTAATATCTGCCTGTCAGTGGAGTTTTTCATCTCGAAAACACGCAGGCCTATCGCCCGCATTAAGTCGTCCTTTTTCTTTTCCATCTGGTCGGACTGATACAGGAGCTTGATCACCGTCAACTCGACACTCAACCTATCCGAGACCAGCGAGGAAAACCATTTGATTTTCTCAAGGCCGCTGTAAAAACTGTCCTTAAGCCTTTTATACATAATTATCCCTAAGCTGTCTTAAAAAATTCGGTTTTCCCTTTCCAGAAAACCTCGACAGATTTCCTCAGGAGCGGATATCTATCCAGGTCAGGGTCTTCGTCAATAAGGTCGAATGCCTCCCGCCTCGCAGCGGTGAGAAGTTCGGCATCACGCACAATGTCGGCTATTTTGAGGTCCGGCAATCCGGACTGCCGCGTGCCCAAAAATTCCCCCGGGCCCCTGATATTCAGGTCTTCCCCGGCGATTCTGAACCCGTCGTCGCTCTTTACCATGATGTCAAGCCGCCGCCTGGCATCCTCCCCATAGGGAGAATACGCAAGCAGGATGCAAACGGACCGATACGGTCCTCTTCCGATCCGGCCTCTCAGTTGATGAAGCTGTGATAAACCAAACCTTTCTGCATGTATTATAAGCATAAGTGACGCATTTGGCACGTCGACCCCAACTTCTATAACCGTTGTGCAGACCAAGATGTCTATCTCGCCCCGTTTAAATGACGCCATAATATTTTCCCGCTCCGCCGGCTTCATTCTTCCGTGCATCAGGCCGATTGAAAATTCGAAGAAAATCTTTTCAAAGGCCTTCCTGCCGTTCAGGGCAGACCGGAGGTCTGTCTTCTCAGATTCTTCAATTGCCGGATAAACGACGTACACCTGCCTTCCTTTTTCAACTTCGTCCCTGATGAGGCGGAAGACAAATTCTTTTTGGTCTTTATGAATCAGGAGAGTTTGAACCGGATGCCTTCCCGGCGGAAGTTCATTGATGATTGAGCAGTCAATATCCCCGAAGAGAGTCAGTGCCAGTGTCCGTGGTATGGGAGTTGCGGTCATGACAAGCATGTCGGGATTCAGCCCTTTTTTCCGCAGAATCGCCCTCTGCATAACCCCGAACCGGTGCTGTTCGTCGATGACGGCAAGTCCGAGATTTTTGAAGCCGACTCCTTCCTGTATCAGGGAATGCGTTCCAACAACAATGTCTATTTCTCCCGAGGCGATCCGTTCGCGGTTCAAGGATATGTTGCCGCTGCTGCCGGTCAAAAGACATGATTTAAGCCCCAGTTTTCCCAGGTTGCCCTGTATATTCAGGTAATGCTGCTCTGCCAGTATCTCCGTCGGAGCCATAAACGCCGACTGATAGCCGTTGCCGGCCGCAACGATAATAGCCATCAGCGCCACGATGGTTTTGCCGCATCCGACATCTCCCTGAATCAGTCTGTTCATAGGACATCCCCTCATCATGTCGGACAGGATTTCACCGAAGGTTTTTTTCTGGCTGTTGGTGAGGCGAAACGGCAACGAAGCGATAAAGTCTTCGAGCATCGCGCCTGAAGAAATAAACCGTATTCCTTTTTCAGACAGGTTGCCGTTCTTTAACAGTGCAAGGCCGCTCTGAAGCAAAAACAGCTCGTCAAAAGACAGGCGTTTATGGAATGCGCTTTCTCCGCTGTTAAAGAGTTTCAAGTCCTGACCGGCATCGGGGAAATGCGCCTGGGAGATGGCCGAAACCAGATCAGGCATTGCATTCCTTTTCAGGATTTCCGGAGGAATTGCGTCGATTATGTCATCCCGGCAGGTGTTGATAACCTTGAACATTATTGAACGCATCTGCCTTGTGCTGAGCCCGCCGGTAACTCTGTAAATCGGGACAATCCTGTTCATATGTATTGAGGCGTCGTCCCCGTCATCGACTATTTCGTACTCCGGATTGTCCATTTCAAAGCCTATTCCCCAGTACGGATTTTTCCTGAGAGTCCCGCAGAGTACGACCTTGCCGCCGGCCGCAAAGGCATTTTTCATAAAAGGCCGGTTAAACCATTTGCCTTTCAATACCGCGCTGCCGTCACTTATAACCAGTTCAAAAATCCTCAAATTTTTCCCGGCAGTCTTAACAACGCTGGCCGAAGAGACAATGCCGGCAACGGTCTCCACTTGTCCGTAGGATAATTCGCTGATTTTTTTGAGAGCGGTTCTGTCCTCATAGCGGTAGGGCAGATAATATATGGCGTCTTTAACATTAGTGATGCCGAGGTTTTTGAGAAGTTTTGCCCTGCGGGGTCCGACGCCCTTGATAAACTGAATCGGGATATCTGATATGTCTTTAGGCATCGGCAGAAGGAGCAGAGAATGTTTTGTCGGCCTCTTCGATCTTCATTTTGGAATATTCCGATTCACTCAGGATATCGATATCCCATCCTGTAAGTTTCATCGCGAGTCTGACATTCTGACCCCTTTTGCCTATAGCAAGAGAGAGTTGCTGATCGTTGACGATAACCATCGCTGTCTTTGTTTCTTCGTTAATGCCGATTCTGTCCACGGAGGCAGGGCTTAATGCGCGCGCCACAAGCTGTCTCGGGTCGTCGGTCCAGGGTATGATGTCTATCCGTTCGCCCCGGAGTTCGCGCACTATTGACTGCACCCTTGTCCCTTTCATGCCTACGCAGGCTCCGACAGGGTCAATGGAAGGGTTTTTTGTAAACACGGCAAGCTTGGTCCTTTCCCCGGGCTCCCGAACGATGTCTTTGATAATTACGAGACCGTCGTTGATTTCCGGCACCTCCATCCTGAACAATGAGGCAACAAATTGAGGACTCGACCGCGTTATAAGAATGGCGGGGCCTTTGGGTGAAATCTTCACTTGCTCTATATATGCCCTGATGGCATCGCCTCTTTTAAGGTTTTCGTTCGGCAGGGCATCCTTGATAGGTAAGATCGCCTCTGTCTTGCCGAGGTTGATGAAGTACACTCCTTTTTCTTTTCTCATAACCGTTCCGCTTATGATCTGGCCAACCTTACCCCTGAACTCATTGAAAATCACATCTCTTTCCGCCTCCCGCATCTTCTGAAAGATTACCTGCTTCGCAGTCTGCGCGGCTATCCTGCTGAAATCGCGCAGATTCAAAGGTATAATAATCTTGTCTCCTTCTACGGCTTCCGGCATGATCTGTTGAGCTTTGTCAACGGCAATTTCCTCATCAGCATTTTTAACGGTCCCGACTACATTCCTAGTCTCAAAAAAGGTTATGCCGTATGTCTTGGGATCGATGTTCAGGTCAATATTTGTTCTTCCGCCGAACCTTTTTCGCGCGGCCGAAAGCAGTGCGGAGCGAAGGGCATCCAGCAGAATCTCTCTCGAAATGCCCTTTTCCTTGCTTATCTGATCAATAACGTGAAATAGTTCTTTGGACATTATATATCTATCTCCAGATTGGCTCTCGATATATTTTCAAACGGGATTAAAACTTCTTCTTCACCGACCTGAAGCCGCACCGCAGCGTGGCGGATGTGAGATATACGGCCGATAAAAAAGTTCCGGTTCCCGATCTTTTCCCTTGTGATGATGCGGGCGAGCTTCCCCACATTATATTCATAATCGGCGAGGGTTCTCAAAGGCCTGTTAAGTCCCGGTGAAGAAACTTCCAGGGTATATGAACCGGGGATGGGATTTTCAACATCAAGGATGATGCTGAGACCTCTGCTGAAGTTCTCGCAGTCATTCAGCGTGACGCCGCCTTGTTTGTCAATGAAGACCCTCACCAATAATTTCCCCCTGCCAAGCAGCTCAATATCAAAGAGTTCAATCCCCTGGTGTTCGGCTACCTGCTGTGCCAACCGGAAAATCGTCTCTTTTATAATACTGGTCATATTTATATCCGCTGCCGTGCTCCAAACCGGCAACATGCCATAAAACAAAAGAGTGGGGTTACCCACTCTTCAGAATGACTGCGATTCGCAATATGAGGAATATACCAGTTTTCGCTTCGAAAAAGCAAATCCAGGGAAGAAGAGATATATCCCCTCCCCTGGATTTATCAATGTCTTATTTGCCCGCCGGTTTTGCCGGGGCCGGAGCCGGGGCCGGAGCAGGCTGTTCAGGAGCCGGGGCCGGAGCCGGAGCCGGGGCTGGGGCCTCAACCGGTTTCGGTGCCTCAACCGGCTTCGGCGGCTCGGCCGGTTTGCAGGCCATCGCAAAAACAGCCACCAACATTATTGAGATAAATAATGCTACTATCTTTTTCATGTGATTCTCACCTCCTTCCAAACTTCGTCAATTTCAGAAAGCGCAACAGGGACTCTTTGTTTGTCAGTGCAAAATTACGGAATTTTATAACGCTTTTGAAGAAAAATCAAGAATTATTTTCTTTCCTGCCATTTAAGAATTAAAAGTGAACTGTTTTACTAAGATTTAAAGATTAAAAGT
>CAZKLK010000069.1:0-9795 GCA_964553535.1 uncultured Nitrospiraceae bacterium | reverse complement strand
AAAGCGCCATTATCTTGATCACTTGCGTCCGGGGGGACCGCTCGGGTTGATATCCCCTGTCTTCGGACAGTGAGGAATTCTGTTTTATTATTGTTGAATGCGCAGTATTAGTATGTCTGCAAGATAAACCTTCTTGGAAACTGTGTTATTTCAATCCCCGCGGGACTTATGAATTGCGTGAGTAGCGGGCTGCAATAATCGCGCGGCGGAAAGGTTTCTTTACAGATAAATTAGTCATATGGTATGGTAAGAATTGCAAAATATTTGAAAGGCGGTGAATAGATGTCTATCGAAAGGACGGAAAAAGCTAATATCATTAACGCGTACAGGATCCATGATACCGATACAGGTTCCCCGGAGGTCCAGATAGCGCTGCTCAGTACGAGAATCAGTTATCTTACCGAGCATTTCAAACTGCACATGAAGGATCACCATTCAAGGAGAGGCCTTCTCAAACTCGTCAGCCAGAGAAGGAAATTGCTCGATTATCTTAAGAAATCAGACAGGGATCGCTATGAGAAAGTCATTATGCGATTGGAAATACGGAAATGATAAAAAGAGTCGACATCGAGCTTCGCGGGAAGAATCTTATCCTTGAGACAGGTAAATTTGCCAGGCAGGCTGACGGAGCAGTGGTTGCGCAGTACGGCGACACTGTCGTTCTGGCGACCGCGGTTGCTGACAAGGAACCAAGGGAAGGACTCGATTTTTTTCCGCTTACGGTAGATTATCAGGAAAAGGCGTATGCAGCCGGTAAAATACCCGGAGGTTTTTTCAAGAGAGAAGGAAGGCCATCGGAAAAGGAGATACTGACGTCGCGGCTGATCGACAGGCCTCTCAGACCTGTCTTCGAAAAAGGTTTTTATTGTGAAACTCAGTGCATTGTCAATGTACTCTCCTACGGTGACGAAAATGTGGCGGATATTCTTAGCATAATCAGCATGTCCGCAGCCCTCATTATTTCAGACATTCCTTTCAAATCGCCGGTTTCCGCTGTCAGAATCGGCAGAATTGCAGGTTCATTCGTAATAAATCCCGACCTCAGGGAAATAGAAGAGTGCGACCTCAATCTTGTTGTCGCGGGAACAGAAGAAGCGGTGATTATGGTTGAGGGCGAGGCGCAGGAAATTTCGGAAGGCGATCTGCTTGAAGCCCTTGACGTTGCCCACCGGGAGATTCAGCGCATCTGCATCATTCAGAAAGAGTTTCAATCTCTCGCCGGAAGAGAAAAGAGGTCAGTTGCAGCAACGGATATTGACGAACATCTGACGAAGACCGTCAAAGACTTCTCCATTGAGAAAATAAAATCAGCGATAACAATTCCCGATAAATTGCGCCGTCAGAATGCGCTTGATGATATCCTCATGGAATTGACTGAAAAATTTAATACGTCGGGCAAAGACATTACAAGAGATATCATGCACGTGTTCAATGAGACAGAAAAAAACCTCGTGCGCGGTATGATTATCAATGAAAACAGGCGGGCCGATGGCAGAACTCCAAAAGATATCAGAGACATTCGTTGTGAAGTTGGCATCCTTCCAAGAACACACGGGTCCGCCCTTTTTATCAGAGGAGAAACCCAGTGCCTTGCAGTCGTTACGCTCGGTACGTCAGACGATGAGCAGAAGATTGATTCGCTTGAAGGAGAATCATACAAGACCTTTATGCTGCATTACAATTTTCCTCCATTCAGCGTGGGGGAAGTGAAGCCATTGCGTTCCCCGGGCAGGCGCGAAATAGGGCACGGGATGCTTGCCGAGAGAGCTTTGAAGGCCATTATTCCGCAAAAAACAGAGTTCCCTTATACCGTACGGATCGTGTCTGACATACTCGAATCCAACGGCTCTTCTTCTATGGCTACTGTTTGCGGCGGTTCTCTGGCCCTTATGGACGCGGGGGTCCCGATCAGGTCTCACGTGGCCGGCATTGCGATGGGTTTAATTAAGGAGGGCGACCGGGTCGTGATTCTCAACGACATTCTCGGGCTCGAAGATCATCTTGGGGATATGGATTTTAAGGTCACCGGAACAGCGAAGGGCATAACCGCTTTTCAGCTTGATACGAAGATAGCCGGCATCTCACGGTCAATCATGGAAAAGGCTATCCAGCAAGCCTTTGAAGGTCGACTCCATATTCTTGAAAAAATGAATGAGACAATCCGTTCGTCACGGGAGGATCTCGCGCCATATGCCCCGAGAATTTATACCCTGCAGATTAAACAGGAAAAAATTCGGGATGTAATCGGAACAGGGGGGAAAGTCATACGCGGAATTGTCGAGCAAACCGGCGTGAAAATCGATATTGAAGACAGCGGGCTTATCAATATCGCCTCACCGGACGGAGAGTCTGCGCGTAAGGCAATCGAGATCATCAACAGCATTATCGCGGAAGCAGAGCATGGGAAGATATATCTCGGCAAAGTTAAGCGGATTGTGGATTTTGGCGCATTTGTGGAGATACTGCCGGGAACTGAGGGCCTTCTTCATATATCGCAAATATCGGATAAGAGGATAGCAAAAGTGACAGATGAGCTCAGCGAGGGTGAGGAAGTGCTGGTCAAGGTCATCGAGATCGATAAAATGGGCAGAATACGTTTGTCAAGAAAAGAGGCGTTGCGGGAAAAGGGCATATCCAAAGCAAACTGAAATGTATGCTGATTTGCAAAGCAAGGGGGTATCTTTCACATATCCCCTTTTTAGTTCCATTAAGGTTTTTTAATTTTGGGGCTTTCAATAGAGCGAAAACAGATTGCCGGCCTCACTAATAACAGATAACCCTCAAAGTTATTGAATCCAAATATGAGACAGTATATTTACGGTTTAATACCATGACGGATAACAGGCGCTAAATGTTTAGGAAGGAATATCTTGAAAACGGCGTCCCGGTAGTGATGGAATCACTGAAGAACATGCGGTCTGTAGTCGTCGGAATCTGGGTTAAAGTCGGATCTCGCAATGAACCTTCCACGCTGAACGGAATCTCTCATTTTCTCGAGCATATGTTTTTTAAGGGCACCAGGAGACGCGCTGCCAGGGATATCGCCGTTGAGACCGATTCTCTCGGAGCAGAACTTAACGCCTTTACATCTCGGGAGACAACAACTTTTTATGTTAAGGTTCTCGATGAATTTTTGGATCACGGGCTTGACTTGCTATCCGATATTTTCATGCATTCCATATTTCCCGAAGAGGATATCGAAAAAGAGAAAAAGATCATCAAGGAAGAGATAAAGATGGTCGAGGATACCCCCGATGACTATGTCCATGACCTCTTCAATCAGACCATTTGGGGGCATTCCGGAATAGGGCAGTCTGTGCTTGGCAGGAGAGAAACAATTAGGGAATTTACGCGTGATGATTTGCTGGCCCACATCAGAAAATACTATGGAACTAAGGATATAGTCATATCGTGTGCCGGCAATTTTGATCACGGGCATCTTCTGTCATTGCTCAATAAGAACCTTGGAAATCTCAGAAGGGGTTCCGAGCCTGAGAAGGATGCACCACCGGGATTCCATAGCGCTATGCGTGTGTTTACGAAGCAGCTTTCGGAAGCACACATTTGTCTTGGATTCAAAGGCATTCATCAGGCTAGCAAGGACCGCTACAGTCTTTTCACGATTAATACTATTCTGGGAGCAGGCGTAAGTTCGCGTCTTTTTCAGGAGATTCGGGAAAAGAGAGGACTGGCGTATGCCATTTATTCCTTTATCGCTTCATACTCTGATACGGGTCTTTGGGGCATCTACGCGGGCGTTAGCAAAAAAAGGGTGAGGGAAGTTATTGAGTTGATTCTGCGTGAAATGCGGCATTTAAGTGACACTATCACCGAAGGCGAGCTACAGAGGGCAAAGAATCAACTGAAAGGTAATATTATTCTCGGACTCGAGTCAACAAGCGGACGGATGAACAATATCGCCAGGCAGGAGATATATTACGGCAGATACTTTTCGCCAAGGGAAATTATGCAAGAGATTGATTCAATAACGCTGGCTCAGACGAGGGATCTCGCGGCAAGCATCATACGCAGCGACATGCTCGCACTCACCGTTTATGGCCCTGTTGAGGCGGATAGTCTCAGTG
Organism: uncultured Nitrospiraceae bacterium; assembly: GCA_964553535.1. GTDB lineage: Bacteria > Nitrospirota > Thermodesulfovibrionia > Thermodesulfovibrionales > SM23-35 > JALHSV01. Next base: position 5,710 of record CAZKLK010000069.1, on the reverse strand, counting down.
GTGTAATATAGCTGAATTAGCTTGAGTTATCCCGGTATTTTATGCTATAAACTTCATGACATTTTAATTAGGAGGTGCCTATGCCGGCATATGAGTTTCTGTGCAGTGCATGCGGAAAAGATTTCATTGTTTTCTTGTCTATTCGGGAATTCGAATCTAACCCCAAAATATGCTGTGAACACTGTAAGAGCAGCAGCGTAACGAGGAAACTGACGCCTTTTTACGCCAAAACGAGCAAAAAATCCTGACGCCGCTTCGCCGGTATTTGAAAGTCGTTGCTGAAGCCTATAAATTGAATGCTTGATAATTTTTTTCGCCCGCAGTCGATTGCAGTTATAGGCGCATCCCGTACCCCGGGAAAAATCGGGCATGATATCCTCAGAAATATTATTCAGCACGGTTTCGGCGGGGCAATCTATCCGATCAATCCCGGAGCCTCGGAGATCCTCGGCAGAAAAGCTTATCCCTCACTTCTCGAAGTGCCTGATGAAATATCTTTGGCAGTTATAGTCGTCCCTCCGAAAGGCGTGCTGGAAGTAATTGACCAGTGCGGCATCAGAAAGATCGATTCCGCTATCATCATTACCGCGGGGTTCAAAGAAAGCGGCATCGAGGGATCGAGGATGGAGCAGGAACTTATTGCAAGAGCAAAGCGGGCCGGGGTGAGATTTATTGGCCCAAACTGTCTTGGCATGATCGACACTCATTCGGCTGTCAATGCGTCCTTTGCAGCCGGAATGCCGGTGAGGGGAGGTATCGGCTTCTTCTCCCAGTCCGGCGCTCTTTGCCTTGCCATTCTCGACCGCGCATTGCCTGATGAGATTGGATTTTCAAAATTTATCAGCATGGGGAACAAGGCGGATATAACAGACACGGACATTATGCTCGCTTTGTGCGAAGATGAAAATACCAAAGTCATCCTTGGATACATAGAGGGGGTGAGCGATGGACGTAAATTTATGGATGTGGCTCAGGAAGTATCACGAAAAAAGCCAGTAATTATTCTTAAGTCCGGCATAACGACTTCCGGAGCAAAAGCAGCTTCATCCCATACGGGTGCGCTCGCCGGGCGTGAGGCAGCCTTTGACGCTGCATTTAGACAGAGCGGCGTCATAAGGGCTCATACGATAAATGACCTTTTTAATTACGCTTTGGCATTTGCGCATCAACCGGTACCGAGAGGGCCTAATGTCGCTATCATAACAAATTCAGGCGGCCCGGGCATCCTCGCTGCGGATGCGTGTGACAAATCGAATCTTCAGCTAATCCCTCTTCATAAGGAGCATGTGGATGAGCTCAGAACTTTTCTTCCGCCTGTTGCATCATTTTATAACCCTATCGATATTCTCGGAGATTCCGGTGCCGACCGGTATGAGAAGGCGCTCATTACAGTTCTGAAAGACGAGAGGATTAACAGTATTATGGTATTGCTGACGCCAACTGCGGTTGTTGATGTGGAGGCTGCCGCGCGGGCCGTCATCAGTGTTACGGATCGCGCCGATAGGCCGATTCTTACATCATTTATGGGAAAACAGCGTATTGAGCCGGCTGCCAGGATGCTTTTAAAGCACAGCGTCCCGAACTACAGTTACCCGGAGGAAATGGTGTCGTCCCTGAATGCCATGTATCGCTATCACCGCTGGCTTAACAGTCCGGAAAGGAAATTTCAGCGGTTTGATGGCTGCAAGGATAGGGCGGCCCGGATTTTTGACGAAGCCCGGAGAGAAAATCGTGATCGGCTGTATGAACTTGAAGTCCGTGACGTTTTGCATGCTTACGGATTTTCGCAGCCCAAGACGCTGTATGCGCGGACTTCAGAGGAGGCTATAGATGCAGCCAGGGCGATCGGCTTTCCAGTTGTTATGAAGATCGTTTCGCCGCAGATATCGCATAAGAGCGACATCGGCGGCGTGAAGATTAATTTGAACAACAAAAAAGAAGTGGAAAATGCCTACTTTGATATCACCACACGCGTCAGGAATGTTCTTCCATCTGCTCATATTTCCGGCGTGTTGGTCCAGGAAATGGTGCCGAAAGGTCGAGAGGTTATTGCGGGCATCACCAGTGACCCGCAATTCGGACACATGATTGCATTCGGCATGGGCGGGATCTACGTTGAGGTTCTGAGAGACGTTTCTTTTCGTATCGCCCCCCTGAGCAAGTTAGACGCCCATGAAATGATAAGGGAGGTAAAATCCTTTCCTCTTTTGCGGGGTGTCAGAGGAGAAGCCGAAGCCGACATTGACGCAATCGAAAAGGCCCTTTTGCTTTTATCACAAATGACTGCGGATTTCCCTCAGATTATTGAGGCTGATATAAATCCTCTGCTTGTCGGAGACCGTGGCAAGGGTATCGTAGCAATTGATGCGCGATTTACTATAGGAGGTGAATGAAATGGTTACTTTGTACGTCGGGTCAACATCAGGCTATACGGGGAAGACGCTTATAACTATTGGACTCGGACATAAATTCATAAAGGACGGACTCAGAATCGGCTATATAAAACCGGTCGGCATTCTGCCTGTTAAAGTTAATGACCTTCTGACAGATAATGATGCGTGGAGGGTTTATCGTGCTCTCGACCTGAAGGATCCTCTTTCTGAAATATGTCCCGTTGTCCTTACCCAGGAACTGGAAGTGATAGGATACAGGAAAGAAATCAAGGGACTCATGCCAAAGATCGTAAGATCATACAAGCAGGTGTCGAAGGATAAAGATATTATGCTTATCGGCGGATACGGAAGCATCTACACCGGAAGCTTCCTTGGACTTCAGGGGCTTGAGGTCATAAGGAAACTCAATGCAAAAGTCGTTCTCGTTGTGAAATATGAGGGCGAGTACATCGCTGACTATGTCCTCCAGGCCAGGAAAGACCTGAAGGAACGGTTTCTCGGCGTTATCCTCAATAAAGTCACCGCTGATCTGAAGCAAAGCGCATATGAATGCACTGTGCCGTTTCTTCAGCGAAAAGAGATTGATATCATAGGAATAATTCCGCATGACCCTGTAGTAGGCTCTATAACCGTTGAAGAACTGTGCGACATGCTGGGCGGAAAGGTGCTTTGCTGCCACGACAGACTTTCAAATCTTGTTGAACATTTTTTGATAGGGGCAATGCAGGTCGATAAAGCTATAGAGTATTTTAAAAAAATGAGAAACAATGCTGTAATTGTCGGAGGAGACAGGGCTGATATACAGTTGTCGGCAATAGAGTCAGGGTCGGTTTGTCTTATTCTTACGGGCGATCTATATCCGAGTGAAATAATCCTCTCAGTCGCCGAACAGAAAAATGTGCCGATGCTCGTGGTTCGAGAAGACACATACAGTATTGCAAAGAAACTTGAAAGGCTTTCCGTCAGACTTCGGTTGCGGGACAAGGGCAAGGTTGAGCGGGGAATGCGACTTGTTGAGGAACACGTTGATTATGCTCTTTTATACAGAAAAATGGGTGTGAGCGTGCCTGCTTGATTTTCGTGCTGTCCCCATTTCATTGATATTTCGCTTGACATTGTAGGACGCGTCTGGTATAAACTCTGCATGAACATATCCTTGAATGCCGGTGCCTATTTCTGTCCGAACGAGACATGCAGCGACCATAAAATAAAAGGCCTTGGGAATATATACATTATTGACAGATATGGGAAAGAACGGAGAAGGCTTCTCAAATGCAGAACGTGCAATTTCAGGTTCTCCGAAAGAAGGAATACGGTCTTTTTTGGTCTCCATACAAAGGAATCCAAAATACGGGAAGTTATTCTCTATCTGTTGAAAGGAATGAGTTTCAGGGAGGCTGCCTATGCATCGGATCTTGACAAGGATACCGTCCAGAGAATCTGGAAACGTTTTATGGAATACTGTGAGGATTCTGTGGACAGCCTTTTGAGGGATTTCAATATCAAGCTCGAAGATCTCATAATCCTCTTATATAAACGCATACAAAATAGGTGAATTCTTAATGGGGACGATAAGAGTTGCAGTCGCAGGAGTTGGAAACTGCGCCAGTTCATTGATTCAGGGAGTTGCCCACTACCGCTCGCGCGGGAGCGAGCATCCCGACAAGTCTCTCGGTCTCATGCATTATTCGCTTGGCGGATACAGGCCTGACGATATAGATTTTGTAGCAGCCTTTGATATCGATCAGAGAAAAGTCGACAGGCCTCTCAACGAAGCTGTATACTCGCTGCCCAACTGCACAAAGACGATCACAGATTCGCTTCCGGATAACACGGCGCCGGTTATGATGGGCAATATACTTGACGGCGTATCGCCGCATTTCAGAAATTATCCTGATGAGAAGCGATTTATTGTTGCAAGGAAAAAACCGTGCAATGTAGCCGCCGTTCTGAAGCAGACTGAAACCGATATTCTCGTCAGCTACCTTCCCGTTGGCTCCGAAAAAGCGACTGCTTATTACGCCGAAGCCTGTTTGAAGACAGGGGTAAGTTTTATCAATTGCGTTCCGGTCTTTATTGCATCGGATAAGACATGGGCGCGTAAATTTGAGAAACGGAATATCCCCATTATCGGAGATGACATCAAGAGCCAGGTCGGCGCTACTATAATCCACAGAGCGTTAATAAAGCTTTTTGAGGACAGGGGCGTGAAGATAGACAAAACCTACCAGTTGAATGTCGGAGGCAATACCGACTTCTTAAACATGCTGAACAGGAACAGAGTCAGATCCAAGAAAATATCCAAGACGGAAGCCGTGCAGTCACAGATGCGTGAGCCGCTTGGCAATGAGAACATTCATATCGGCCCTTCTGATTATGTGCCGTGGCTGAGGGATAATAAAATCTGTTTCCTGAGAATGGAGGGAAGAGGATTCGCCGGCATTCCGGTAAACCTGGAACTCAGACTTTCGGTTGAAGACTCTCCGAATAGCGCCGGAGTCGTCATTGACGCAATACGATGCTGTAAGATCGCGCGTGACAGAGGGGTAGGGGGTGTGCTTATATCGCCTTCGGCCTATTTCATGAAGCATCCGATGATCCAGTTCCCCGACGAAAAAGCAAGGGCTATGGTAGAAGCTTTCATAAAAGGAAAAATTGAGAGATAAATGCTGGGCGCAAAGCTCGGTCACATTTTCGATGTCCCGCTAAGCAGTGTCGCAAGAAAAATTCCAGTAAGTCCCAATGTTCTCACCGTTACCGGTTTTCTTATAACGCTCTGTGCCGCGCTCGCAATTCCCCATAACATCAAACTTGGCGGAGTCCTTATTCTGATCGGCGGCCTATTTGATATGTTCGATGGTATCGTTGCAAGAACAGGCGGGAAAGTCACAAAATTCGGCGCATTTCTCGATTCCGTGCTGGACAGGTATTCGGATGCTTTTCTCTTTCTTGCCATCGCCTGGTATCTCGCTGACAATAATCATCATACGGGGGCTTTTCTTAGCATAGGAACGCTTGTGGGGGCTTTCCTCATCAGTTACGCAAGGGCAAGGGCAGAAGGACTCGGGGAATCCTGTTACACCGGCCTTATGGAGCGACCGGAAAGGATTATCCTTCTGATATTTGCAGCGCTGACAGGATGGGTGGTACCGGTTCTATGGATTATGCTTGTCCTTACGCATATAACTGTCATACAGAGGGTCGTCCATGTGTGGAAGTTGCTCAGACAAAATTGACGCTGCAATGTGAACTTCAAGGGATTCTGGAGCGGGCGACGGGATTCGAACCCGCGACCTTCAGCTTGGGAAGCTGACACT
>CAZKLK010000068.1:0-9808 GCA_964553535.1 uncultured Nitrospiraceae bacterium | reverse complement strand
ATGAACAGTTCACTTTTAATTCGTAAAGAGTTCACTGTTAAAATATTCCTAACATAAAACATGGCTGGCCCGAAAAATGCGGTTCAGGACAGGCGGATATGATGAAAAAGCTATCATGCAGCGCTTTTTGTTACGTTGAGCAAACAAAAATGTCACCCCCCAACACAGAGCGGCAATAACGCCGGTATTCTTGACAAAATTCGTTGCATGCCATAGAGTGATGAATGGATATCCTGCTCAAACACATTGCCACGCTTGGTTTTATCGGGTATCTTCCGAAAGCCCCGGGCACATTCGGCACACTGCTTGCCCTCATCCTGCTCAATATTCTTCAACCCTCGACGTCGCTCCATATACTGATAGTTATTTTCATAATACCGATAGGGGTCCTGTCCGCTCAGCGGGCAGAGAAGCTGATGAATTCCAGGGACAGCAAGCATATCGTCATCGATGAATTCTGCGGTTATTTTTTTTCCCTTATCCTGATTCCGTTCAGCGTTGGCGCTTCAATTGCAGCCTTTTTTTTATTCAGATTTTTCGATATACTAAAACCGTTTCCAATTAAATCCATTGAATCCTCTTTAAGCGGGGGAATTGGAATTATAGCTGATGACATCATGGCGGCGGTATACACCAACATAATTCTCAGGGCAATTCTGATTGTTAACCCGCGCATTTTCTCCCCTTTCTGATGAACCTGAGGCTGTTCATCGCAATCGATGTCCCTGAACGGATAAAACGCGACATTGGCGAATTCACCGGCATACTTAAGAAATATGACGCAGATGTGAAATGGGTGAAGCCCGAAAACATTCACATCACTCTCAAGTTTCTCGGCTCTACTCCCGACACTCTGACAGGGGATATCCGGGAATCTCTGCAAAGTATTGCATCACCTTATGACCCGTTTTATATTAATATACAGGGCGCCGGAGTTTTTCCGAATAATAAGTACCCCCGCGTACTCTGGGCCGGCATCGCTGATTCCGCCTTGCTCAAGGAATTGAGGGATGGAATCGAGAGGAATCTTTCGCGGTTTGGTTTCCCGAGAGAGGAGAGGGAGTTTCATCCGCACCTCACACTCGGAAGGGTGAACGGCAGAAGAGGAATGCTTTCTGTAATAAACGAAATATCATATTTTCGCGGCAGGCAATTCGGGAATTTTATGGCCGATCAGGTAAAGCTCATGAAAAGCGAACTGAAACCGGGGGGGCCTGAATACACCTGTTTGCACTCGGCGCCGTTCGGCGGGGTGGCCGCACGCCTGAAGCAAGTGGAAAACATGCATGAACATTATTCAGATACGGAGGGACAATGATAACCAAGGATAGGACAAAGGCGCTCGAAGTGGCAATCACACAGATCGAAAAAAACTTCGGAAAAGGGGCGATCATGCGCCTCGGGGCGGAAGGAGTCGCTGATGACCTTCAGGTAATTCCTACCGGCTCGCTGTCGTTGGATATAGCGACGGGAGTCGGCGGATTTCCGAGAGGCAGGGTTATCGAGATATTCGGACCCGAGTCTTCCGGGAAAACCACACTTGCCCTGAGCGTCATAGCCCAGGCCCAAATCCAGGGAGGCACGGCGGCATTTATAGATGCTGAACACGCTCTCGACGTCACATATGCCCGGAAACTTGGAGTAAAAATCGACGAACTCCTCGTGTCTCAGCCTGACACGGGTGAGCAGGCCCTTGAAGTCGCTGAAGTCCTCGTGAGGAGCGGCGCCGTGGATATTATTGCAATAGATTCGGTAGCCGCTCTGGTGCCGCGAGCGGAAATCGAGGGCGATATGGGCGATTCCCTCCCGGGCCTCCAGGCCAGGCTCATGAGCCAGGCTCTCAGAAAGCTGACCGCTGCCATTTCAAAATCATTCACAACAGTTATTTTCATCAACCAGATACGCATGAAAATAGGGGTAATGTTCGGCAGCCCGGAAACAACTACCGGCGGGACCGCCCTGAAGTTTTATTCTACGATGAGGCTCGATATCCGGAGAATCGAAAACCTGAAGGAAAATCAGGAAACCATCGGAGGACGGGTGAGGGTTAAGGTGGTCAAGAACAAAGTAGCCCCGCCTTTCAGGCAGGCCGAATTCGACATCTATTTTAACGAAGGCATTTCGAGGGCTGGAGAGCTCGTCGATCTTGGGGTTGAAAAGGGCGTTATCGACAAATCGGGCGCCTGGTACAGCTTCGGCGGCAACAGAATCGGTCAGGGACGGGAGAACGCAAAAGAATTCATCAGGACAAATCCGGATATATGGAAAGAGATTGAACACAAAATAATCGAATCCGCCAAATCCGGGAGGTAAACATGGATATCAACGCATTGCTCCATAAGGCGCATTCTCTCGACGCGTCGGACATGCACATCAAAGTCGGATCGCCGCCGATATTCAGGATATACGGAGAACTTACCCCGCTGCTCTCCGAAAAAAAGCTCACCCATGAAGACACTATGGAAATTGCGATGTCCATAATGAACTCCAATCAGGCGGAGATATTCAAGAAAAGGAATGATATCGATCTGTCATATGGCATCTCCGGCCTTGGCAGGTTTCGCTGCAATATTTTTATGCAGAGGGGAACAATCGGAATGGTTTTCAGGCTGATACCCACCAGAATACCATCCATTGATGAGTTGCTGCTTCCGGAGGTGCTCAGGAAGATCGCCGCGGAGAAGAGAGGCCTCATCCTTGTCACAGGGACGACAGGCAGCGGCAAGTCAACGACCCTCGCCACTTTAATAGATATTATAAACTCCAGCAGGACAGATCATGTCATAACAATAGAAGACCCTATTGAATACCTGCACCGCGACAAGAAGAGCATCATTAACCAGCGTGAGATCGGAACAGATACCGAATCATTCGGCAAAGCGCTGAGACAGGCCCTGAGGCAGGACCCCGACGTCATACTCGTGGGCGAGATGCGGGACTTCGAGACTATCCAGACGGCGCTCGTCGCCGCCGAAACGGGCCACCTTGTTCTAAGCACTCTTCATACGATTGACACCGCCGAAACAATCAACAGGATTATTACGGTATTCCCGCCGTATCAGCACAAACAGGTCCGCCTGCAGCTGGCCTCGGTGCTTCGGGCCATCATATCGATGAGGCTCATGCCGAGGGCTGATGGAAAAGGCAGAGTTCCCGCCGTCGAGATTCTTATTGCGACGGCAACAATCAAAGACTGCATTGTCACGCCGGAGAAAACAAAACTAATTCATGATATGATCGAGCAAAGCGCGATTCACTATAATATGCAAACCTTCGATCAATCCCTTCTCACCCTCTATAAAAAAGGGTTCATTACCTATGAGGAAGCGCTCAGAGCGGCAACAAACCCGGACGATTTTGTTCTCAAGGTGAAGGGCGTTCAGTCAACGAGCGATTTAAGCATCGAGGAACAGCTCTCATTCCGTCCTGAAAAGCCGCCTGCCAAGGATGAGATGAAAATTGACCGGTTCGGACAATAAGGCGAAAAAATACGCGCTCAGGCTCCTTATATACAGAGGCCGAAGCGAAAAAGAAATGGAGGAGCGCCTGCAGAAAAAGGGGCACTCTTCCCGAGTTATTGCTTCAACCATAAAATATTTAAGAGACATGGGTTTTCTCAATGATTTCACTCTTGCCGAGGCTCTGAAAAGAGAGGCTCTGGCAAACAGAATGCTCAGTCAATACGCTGCGCGCAAATTCGTGCTGAGCCGCGGTATCCCCGTAAGCATTGTTGACGCCATATTCGGCGCTTCTGAACAGTCGGATTTTGAAAGCGCTGTCAGATTAGCCGGGAAAAAGCTCGGGGTTCTCGGCAAATATCCCGCTGTAACTGCCCGGAGGAGGCTCTATAACTTCCTCTTGCGCCGTGGGTATTCAACAGGTACAATTATGAAGGTTTTAAAAGCTACTACAATGAAGGAGGACGCCCAATGAAAAAAGTATCGTATGTAATGCTGGTATTGTTTTGTGTGGCAATCGCAGGGTGTACAAAGTCCGTACGGTTCACCGAGGACGAGATAAGGCATTACCCGTCCGCCGTTCAGGACCAGATACGGAAAGGCACCATTGACGTCGGAATGACGAAAGATCAGGTGCGCTATGCATGGGGTGGGCCGGCATCAATAAGATTCCTTGAGCCGTATGAAGGAAAATCAAGAGAAGAGTGGCTTTACACAGAGCAGGCAACCATGGGCGTCGTGGGCACAAAAATACTTTTCTTTTATGACGGCAAACTGCTTTACATAAAATGATCTCATTCCGCGCAAGGGCGAATTTGGCCCGAAAATAGGAGCCGGTGAAACTGTCAGTGCCGCCCTGCGGGTTTTTTGAAATGACTTGGCCGGCCTGCCATGGAGAGCGTTTCACAATGTCATTGCAGGGCGGTTTGCAAACCTTGACCGGCGATGAAAAGTTATTTTGCTTTAGTTGCGCCTTGTCTTCTTCGCGGCAATAACGGATCAGCAACGGAATAGCCTGTTGAGCGACAGGGCCTATTTATAATGAACAAATGAAAATCTCCGATATCAGATCGTCATTTCTTGAATATTTCAAGTCGCGGGGTCACACGGTCGTTCAAAGCTCCCCTCTCCTGCCCCGCCACGATCCTTCCCTGCTTTTTGTCAACGCGGGAATGGTTCAGTTCAAATCCACCTTCCTCGGCGAGGAAAAACGCCCTTACAAACGCGCCGTCTCATGCCAGAAATGCATGAGAGCCGGCGGCAAGCACAGCGACATTGAAAACGTGGGACACACCGCCCGGCACCATACATTCTTCGAAATGCTCGGAAATTTTTCTTTCGGCGACTATTTCAAGAAGGACGCGATGCTTTTTGCGTGGGAACTGTTGACGGAGCAATTCCAGTTGCCGCGGGAAAAACTCCATGTTTCGGTATATGAAGAAGATGATGAAGCCGCGCGGCTTTGGTCGGATGTCATCGGCATCCCGGCCGGGCGGATAGTCAGACTCGGCGCCAGGGACAACTTCTGGCAAATGGGAGACACCGGTCCGTGCGGCCCCTGTTCGGAGATTATTGTCGACCAGGGCGAATATGCAGGGTGCGGGAGACCTGACTGCAGGGTCGGGTGCGGCTGCGACAGATACCTCGAACTCTGGAACCTCGTATTTATGCAATTCAACAGGGATGAAACCGGCGGACTAACTCCGCTTCCCAAGCCAAGCATTGACACAGGCATGGGCCTGGAAAGAATAGCGGCGGTGCTGCAGCACAAAAAGACAAATTTTGAGACGGATATATTTGCGCCCATTGTCTCTTCGATTCAGACGATTTCAGGAATGAATTACGGACAAGATCCAAAAAGAGATGTTTCCATAAGGATAATCGCCGATCATATGCGGGCAATCGCCTTTCTTCTTTGCGAAGGGCTGATGCCTTCAAATGAAGGAAGGGGATATGTGCTGAGACGCATAATAAGAAGGGCCTCCCGGCACGCAAAACTTCTCGGCATAGACGGCCCGTTTTTGCACCGGATCGTTGATTCGGTTGCCGGGGCAATGGGCGATGATTATCATGAGCTCATCCGCGAGAGGGGGCGCGCGGCAAAAGTTCTTCACTTTGAGGAAGAGAGATTCGCCCGCACACTTGAACAAGGAGTAAGAATTCTGGACGACATTATGAACGCTCTCAAAAATTCTGGCGCCAGTATTATCCCTGGGGGCGAACTGTTCAGGCTTTATGATACCTTCGGATTTCCTCTGGATCTCGCGCGGGATATGGCGGCGGACAACGGATTAGTCCTCGATGAGGACGGCTTCCACCGGGAAATGGAGAGCCAGAGAGAACGCGCCCGCGCGTCGTGGGTGGGAGAAGAGGAGGCTGTCGCATCAATTTACCGTCAACTTGAGATGGAGACGGGGAAGACAGAATTCGTGGGATATGACACCCTGGAATGCGAATCAAAAATCAGAGCTATTCTGCGCGACAATGAAGTCGTCAAAAATGCCCGCGCGGGAGATACCGTTGAGATAATACTGGACCGCACGCCTTTTTACGGAGTATCCGGCGGACAGGCCGGCGACTCCGGAATGCTCTCGGCAGATAATGCCGACGCATATGTCGTGAATACGAAAAAGGAAGCGGGGCTGCATGTCCATACCGTCGAGGTAAGGAGTGGACTAATCGATGTTACGGACACGGTGCGCTGCCGCGTAGACGCTGAAAGGAGAATGGCTACGGCGAGAAACCACACCGCCACGCACCTTCTGCACGCCGCCTTGCGCGCCGCAATCGGAGACCACGTCAAACAATCCGGTTCATACGTTTCACATGAGAGGCTCCGGTTTGATTTTTCCCATTTCAATCATTTGGAAAAACCGGAAATAGAAGCAGTCGAAGACTTTGTGAACGAAAAGATACGCGAGGATATCGGCGTGCAAACAGAGATTGCCGATATGCAGGATGCCCTCAAATCCGGCGTCATTGCGCTGTTCGGGGAAAAATATGGAGAAAGAGTAAGGGTTGTCAAAGTTCCGGGCGTAAGCGCCGAACTGTGCGGTGGAACCCACTGCGGTTCGACCGGACAAATCGGAATGCTTGTTATTCTGTCTGAGGCAAGCGTTGCCTCCGGCATCCGGAGAATCGAAGCGCTTACCGGGAAAGGCGCCTTTGATTATGCGAGGCAGAAAAGAGCGGATCTCGATCTCATAAAAAATATCCTGAAGGCCGATAACCCGGTCGAGAGGGTTGAAAAGCTCGTTAACAGCGCAAAATCAATGGAGAAGGAGATCCAGAAACTGAAGACACGCTCTCCCGGAGATACAGTTGCAAAAGCTCTGAAAGAAGCCTTTGAACTGAACGGCGTAACAGTTGTAAAAGTGCGTCAGGACGGCCTCAATGCCAGCGAACTGCGTCTATTCGCGGACAATCTGAGAGACAGGCTCAAGTCCGGCATTATAGTCGCCGTATCGGCAAACGACGGCAACGCCTCGATACTCTGCATGGTTACCAGAGATCTGGCAGACCGGTTCAATGCGGGTGATATCGTAAAAAGGATCTCGGCGCTTGCCGGAGGGAAAGGCGGCGGCAGGGCCGAAATGGCCCAGGGCGGAACAAACGATATCGAAAAACTAAACGCCGTGCTTGAATCGGCACACGAAATTATAAGGCAAATTGGAGCCTGATAATTACACTCCTTCGCCTGCGCTCCGCCTCTGCCTTAGCGGATAACAATAAATGACGCCCGTGCCTTTAATTGACGACGTCATCTCACAGGTCAGCGAGGAAAGACTGAAGCATTATGTCAGAAAAATAGAGGGACTGCGGCACGGATGGGAGAATTACAGTGAGCTGGAGAAAAGGGCGAGATATATTGAGGATACTTTCAGGGCCTTTGGCTGTGCCGTAACGCAACAGGAGTTCCTCTTCCATAAAAGAACTTACCGGAACATCATTGCCGCCATAGGGGGGAAAGACGCGGATAAGGATAAGATTCTCCTTGGCGCTCACTACGACGCCGCATGGGGGAGCCCCGGAGCCGACGACAACGCCAGCGGCGCCGCGGTGCTGCTCGAAGCGGCAGGCCTTTTGAGCAGGCAAAATCCGGGCAGAACTGTGGAATGTGTCGCGTTCACCCTTGAAGAACCCCAGCCGCAGACAATTGACTTCCTGATTGGCAGCGGAAAATTCGCACGGGAAGCAAGGGAATCAGGCGCCCGCTACCGGGCGGTTTTGATTCTTGAATCGGTGGGATACACAGACGACGGGGAAGGCAGTCAGATTGTCCCTTTGCTCGTTAGGGCAGCGGTGCCTAAAAAAGGAACGTTTCTGGGCGTGATTGCCAACGGCAGGTCAAAATCCGCAATGGACGACTTTTGCAGGATTTCAGGCAGGTATGTGCCCGATCTCATTGTTGTCCCGTATAAAGTGCCCTTTTCGGGGAGATTTATCCCCGAAACCCGGTTCAGCGATCATGCGTCATTCTGGAATGCCGGATATCCCGCGCTCATGCTGACGGATACAGCCATGTTCAGAAATCCTCACTACCACACCCATCACGACAGATTTGAAACTCTTGATTTTAAGTTTATCGCCAATGTCGCAAAAGCTGCGCTGAGCGTTATTCTGAAACTGGCCAATGATGTCGGATAATCATGAGAGATTGCCGCGCTTTGATCAAGACGCCAGCCGCTCTCTTGACAGCGTTGCCTGTGAAACTTATTATTAACTGTCTCTCAGGAGTTATCGTTAGGGTCGTCATTCCCGCGAAGGCGGGAATCCAGGTTGAAGCAACGTGGATGCCCGACTGAGAACTTCGGGCATGAGGGATTGGTTGAGATATGCGTAACGGTTGATATGAGACTATTTATATGGGTGATTGTTAACTTCAACACATGAAGAAACCGTGGTCAGGACGTTTCAGGGAAATAACCTCAAAGATCGCCGAATCTTTTACCGAATCCGTCTCTTTTGATCACCGCCTCTGGAAGTACGATATTCAGGGGAGTACTGCCCATGCGAAGATGCTCGGCAAACAGGGGATCATTCCTCAAAAAGATTCGTCAAGAATCATCAGGGGGCTCGAAGAAATCGCGAAAGAAATAGCCGCCGGCAAATTCATTTTCAGGGAAGATCTCGAAGACATCCACATGAATATCGAGACCGCGCTCATCGCCAAAATCGGTGACGCCGGCAGAAAACTCCACACAGCCAGATCACGGAATGACCAGGTTGCCCTTGACGTCAGACTTTACCTCAGAAGCGAAATACAGGAAATTGCATTCCTCATTAAACAGCTCCAGCAGGCGCTCCTGACCGGCGCATCAAATTTCATAAACGCTCTCATGCCGGGGTATACCCATCTGCAGAGAGCCCAGCCCGTGCTGCTGTCCCACCATCTGCTGGCATATGTCGAAATGCTGCAGAGAGACGTTGAAAGAATGAAAGCCGTTTACGGAAGTGTGAATCAGATGCCGCTTGGCTCCTGCGCCCTTGCCGGCACAACATTGCCGATCGACAGAGAATATGTCGCTCGCATGCTTGGATTTGACAGCGTATCGGGCAACAGCATTGATGCCGTATCAGACAGGGATTTTGCGATAGAGTTCCTGTCCTCCTCCGCTCTCCTCATAATGCATTTGTCGCGATTTGCCGAAGAACTCATCCTCTGGTCAACGGAAGAATTCAAATTCATCGAACTTCCCGATGCATTCACGACAGGGTCAAGCATCATGCCGCAGAAAAAGAATCCGGATGTTGCAGAGCTGATCAGGGGTAAATCAGGAAGGGTCTATGGGAACCTGATTGCCCTGCTGACAGTAATGAAAGCCCTTCCCCTGTCATATAACAGGGACCTACAGGAAGATAAACAGCCTGTTTTCGACACCGTTGATACGGTTAAAGCCTGTCTCATTGTTTTGAATGAAATGTTTCCGAAAATCACCTTCCGTACCGAAAGGATGAGGGACACTGCGGGAGATGCATATTCAACAGCGACTGATCTTGCGGAATACCTTGTCAGAAAAGGCATGCCCTTCAGACGCGCCCACGAAATCACCGGAAAGATAGTCCTTTCCTGCATTACGCAGCAGAAACGACTCGATGAGTTTTCATTGGAAGAACTGCGGTTATTTTCCTCTGAAATTTCATCCGATATTTTTTCATTTCTGAAGCCCGGCGAATCGGTCAAAAACAGGAAATCCCAGGGTGGCACTTCGCCGGATGAAGTAAAAAAACAGATCAGGCGGCTAAAAAAATTGGTTGGCGGTGCATAGAAAAAATGTGAACGCCGTCCCGGTTTATTGGTTTTTCTGGGATTAGTGTGGACCGTCATTCCGGCGAACGCCGGAATCCAG
>CAZKLK010000067.1:0-9810 GCA_964553535.1 uncultured Nitrospiraceae bacterium | reverse complement strand
AGACTGCGGGGTATATAATTCCAATAAAAATAAAAGAATGAACAATTCCTATCCATAAGGTTCCCAGAAGAGGCCAAATTTGAAATATTTTTGGACGGAAAAGGCTGATAAAACGAAGCACACTCCAAAGCCGAAGTGACCTTAGCACGAGCGGGATACCTCATTTATGACCAATTCGATGATTCTCGGCACCTTTTCACTGATTTCAGAGGACAGTTCCATTCCCATCTCAAGGGATTTAGGCTCAATTCCGATAATTGTTGTATGGGGCGTTTTGCCTATCAGCCCTGATAAATCAATGACCTCAAGAATACCAACCTGGTGAACAGATGTCTTGAATCCGGCAGGGCATTTTTTAACGTCATCTATGTCAAAACGGTATATTGAGCCGGGTTCGCCGCCTCCCCTGACTGCATCAACAATAATTAAACGATCAGCTTCCATTATAACGTTTAAAAGACGAAAACCGTCTGTACCGCCTTCAACCACTGTTACATATTCCGGCAAGGCGCATTTCAGGAGTTCATTTGCAACATAAACGCCCACGCCTTCATCCGACAAAAGAATATTGCCGATTCCAAGTATAACGATGTTTCGCTGGTGTTTTTTTTCGCCGGCGGCAAAGCAAGGCTGATTGCAAAAGCGCCCCACACCCCCCTTTTCCGGGGTGGGGTGTGGGGCGGATAGATTTATCTGTTCATTCCTCTTATTCAATGATAAATTTTTTCAATTCGTCGGCCTGCAAGTCAATAACGTGAATTGCGCAAGCGAGGCAAGGATCAAATGATCGAATGATGCGCACAATGTTTACAGGATTATTCGTGTCGGGAACCGGAGCGCCGATAAGGGATTCTTCATATTGACCGCGGATCCCGTTTTCACATCTCGGCGAAGCATTCCATGTGGAAGGAACAACAGCCTGGTAATTTTCAATCTTTTTATTTTTTATCTTAATCCAATGACCGAGGGCTCCGCGAGGTGGCTCGGAGAAGCCCGCACCCATTCCGCTTTCAGGTGGTTCCCAATGATCGGCGTCATGAATTTTGAATCCCGGCCTGGTCATTTCGGTGAGGAGCTGATCCAGCCATGTATAGCATGCATCGACTACGAGCTTTGTTTCCAGTGCGCGGGCGGCGTGCCTTGATACGGCTCCGGGTTTGGCTCCTTCACGGATCAAACCAATAAGATCGGGATTTTTAGCTATAATCATCCTTGCAAGCGGTCCGGCCTCCATAGGTTTCCCATCATACCGCGGCGCTTTGACAAAAGAATAGGCGTCCTTCTTGTCGAGGTCGAATATCTGTTCTCCTTCGTAGGGATGCACGGGCTTCTTGGCCTTGTACCACGAGTATTTCACAGATTCCGTTATTTTATCAGTATTAACCGGAGCGACAACAATATTTTCAGGGTTAAGACCGATGACGGCGCCTGCCGGGAAAACAAGTGATTTCCCTTCGGCATCCAAAGGGAAATCGCCATAAGAGAGATAGTTGTAATGCCCGCCGCCGAGTCCCATCTTTGCAAGCGGCCATAGTGGCCCCTTGCCGAAAAAGAGCACATCAGGAATATACACTTCCTGAATGAATTTCGACTGTTCATCCAGCATGGAGCGAAAGCGGGCCAACTGGTTGATATCGGGGTATGACGTCACACCCCCTGCAACGAGATTCTGGTAATGAGGAGTCCTCCCGCCCCAGATAGCGCCCATATTTCGGGCTTTCGCATGCATCTTCAAGGCCTTTAGGTAATTTCTGACGGCGTGAACGACGATTTCAGGATCCTTTACGCTGAATTCGTCCGGCTCATAGCGGGGTGTGAGTGGATAAGTATCTTTTGCCCTGACGAGACTCACAATTTTATCTCTCACCGACAAAAGTTCTTTATCAGTGCCCGCATAGTCGGCAATGGCCATAATATCGATGTAATCAAGCGCGCTAAGCTGGTAAAAATGCAGAGGATGATCATAGATATACTCCGCAGCCATGACCAAATTTCTGATGAGATTGCCGCCCCATGGAACTTTAGCGCCAAATGCCGCGTCAAGGGAGCGGCATGAAGCCAACTGATGTACGCTGAAGCAGACACCGCAAAAACGACTCGTAATGTACGAGGCATCCCTGGGGTCCTTTCCGATAAGGAGTGCTTCAAAGCCGCGAGCCATGGTGCCGCTGCTCCATGCGTTCTTAACTTTGCCGTCCTCAATCTCGACTTCTATCTTCAGGTGACCCTCGATCCTGGTGACCGGATCAATAGTAATTTTCTTTGCCATGTGCCCTCACCTCCTTCAACCTTTCATTGTTGTAAAATGACCGGCCTCTCTCATGGCGATGATTCTCCTCGAAGCATCTCCTTTCGCCGAGTAAAGAGGCGCTATCTTTTCATAAAACTCCGGATCACCACAGGCCTGGCACAAACCTCCGCAGTCAAGACAGAAATTGATGCCGTCATTCCATCTCCGTATGGAACAATCGGAATAGGCCATTGGGCCCTTGCATCCCTTCATGAGTAAACACCATTCTTTTTGTTTTGGGTCATTCCAGTCCGTGAGGAAGTTACCGGCGTCGAAATGCCCGCGCCGCCTGCAGTTGTCATGTATCAATCGCGTGTCTCCGAAATACATCGCGGGACGCGCTTTTGAATCCAATTCAGGAAGTTTGCCCGTCGTAAGAACATAAAGAATTGTGCCCAGGAGATGTTCTGTATGGACGGGGCAAGTCGAGATATTAACGACAGGAATATCAATCTTTGCATTTTTCAGGGTTTCCCCGACCGAAATGCCACCGCTCGGCGTAGCTCTGGGAATTCCACCAAAGGCGCCGCATGCACCGACCGCGATTACGGCGGTCGCGTTCTTTGCGGATTCTTCAACCATCTTTCTGACCGGTTTACCTCCGATCATGCAATACCGGTCATCAGCTGACGGAATCGCACCCTCAATGATTAAAATGTACCCGCCGGCGCGGACGGTTTGATAATATACGTCCTCGACAAGATGTCCTGCCGCAGCCATTATAGTCCCATGCTTTCTCAACGAGATTATATCAAGAATCACAGAAGCAACAGGCGGATTCAAACTCTGGGTGAGGGAAACCGTACACCCCGTGCAGGAAAGCCCTTCAAGCCATAAAACCGCGGGTTTATTTGATTTTATCTCAATTGCATGCGCTATTCTCGCGGTTAATTCAATTTCTGACAAACCAAAAAGAGCAGCCGTCGCCGCACAGTATTTCAGAAAGGCCCTCCGGTTAATTCCATGATGTTCGAGAACTTTCGGGAACTTGTTATCAACCAATGTCCCTTTTTTCATATGTCACCTCCTTAAATATATCAAACGTTACCGACTTGTGAATTATCGTCTGGTTCACCTCCTTTCAATGTTAATTTGAACCCAAATCCAGCGATAACTATCTCGAACGATTGATAAACGCGTCATTGCAATTTCTCGCAATATTTTGCAGTAAATTATCCTATTTCCCCGTCGGTGAAACTCTGACAAAGCGCTCCGGGAATAATTATCCATGATTCCACGCGGCGCCTTCAACTTCTGCCATTTTGCGGGTAACGGCATTCAGAGCGAACAGTTGCCTGAAGTAATGCGCGCTTCATAATCCCTGCGTCGGGACTTATGCCTGTCCACAGCTCAAATGCCAGCAAACCCTGCCAGATGAGCATGCCGAGACCGTTTATCGTATTACATCCCCTTTGCGAAGCCAGTTCGAGCAACCTTGTTTTTTTATAGATCAAATCATATATAACCTGCCCCTGTTTTAGCAGAGATACATCTATCGGCAGTGGATCGCCCTCATTCAACCCCAGCGGCGTCGCCTGAATGACCATATGAAATCGTCCCGCATCGGATAAATTATTACAAACCGAAACATTTTTCTTTATCTTGCATAAATCATTTACAAGGCTCTTTGCCCTGATCCTTGTTCTGCCACAGACACTGATGGATTTTGCCTTTTTAATTAGACTGTATCCCACCGCTCGCGCCGCACCGCCTGCTCCAACGATAAGGATATCCATGCCACTCGGATCAATAAAATGTTCGGCGAGAGACATCATAAATCCTCTGCCATCTGTGTTATATCCGATTAGCCCGGTTTTTTCATTCACAATAGTATTCACGGCACCGATAAATAATGCTTCAGGATCGATTTCATCAAGGTATTTTATTACGCTTTCCTTGTGAGGCACGGTGACGTTGACTCCCCGGAAGTTCAACGCCTTTATCGCCCTAACGGCGTGTCTAAGTTCTTCAGGCTTAACGGCAAATGGGAGGTAACAATAGTTGATTGAGAGAGACTCGAAGGCCCGGTTATGCATTGCAGGTGAAAGAGTATGTTCTATCGGCCACCCGATGATGCCGGTTATTTGGGTTTTTCCGTTTATCGCCATCATGACTACTCCATAAGGCTTGAAAGGATGGAGCCAAGTTCCGCGTAATCGTGGAAACACCTGTCCGGAACAAGCCCGTTATATTCACGGCATTCAGATCTGAAAAGAATAAACTTCATGCCTACCCTTTTGGCGCCGCCCATGTCTTTGCAGGGATTATCGCCGACGTATATGCATTGTTCGCATGACACGCCCAGCTTGTCGGTTGCAAACCTGAATAATCTTGGATCAGGTTTCTTGAACCCGAACCGTGATGACAATATCCTGACGTCAAAGAACTGATCAAGACCGAGCATCGCTACTTCGGGTTCGGCAAAAATCCACTGGGCGTCAGAGATAACAGCAGTTTTGTAGCGATCATTGAGCGCCACAAGAGCATCATAAACACCGTCAAATATTCTGAACTGTCTCATGGTCAGAGTCCTGAAGAGCGTCGCAATATCAATAACCACGCTCCTTGAACTCTTCTTTTTGCCGTATTTGTTCATGATGTTGAAAAATAATTTATATATGTCAACCTCGGGATGGATTTCCCCGCTCTGTTCGAGATGCTGTTGAATCCCGTCAAAATACGCCCGCTTCATTTCATCGGGAGTTATATTGACTGAATGATACGCAAGATACCGCGAAAGGACATCATACACATACGGATCATGTTCATCAGTCTTGATATCAATAAGTGTGCCATACAGGTCGAAGAGTATTGCCTTGCTCATTGCAGTTTCAGCCCCCATTTCATGCATTCTCCGGCCTCGCAAGCGAGGCGCTTCCGGTACTGCCAATCAAGATAAGCATTCCTGGCAATCCGCAACTCTGTGAGCGCCATGTAAAAAGGGTTCCTCAATGTGATTTCCCTGAATGCTTCTTTGGCATCGGGAAAATGCAGTGCATAACTTTTGAGAAAATGCCTGATGAAAGGCTCTGCATCATACCGGTTGCCGGTTCTCCACAGAAAGGCGTGTTTCAGCTCGCCGCAGACCATGCTGACGTCGAAAGCAGGATCCGCGGTCCTTGATCTTTCAAGGTCTATGGCAACCACATCACCCCTGTCGGAAAAGATAATATTTGTCGGCGTAGCGTCACCATGAACGATCGCATTTTTTGCTTGTTCCAGTATTCCACGGGAACACCACTTGGTCATGAGCCTCAGGTAAGATTTCCGGGCGTCATCGGATAGAACGCGCTGCTCCCATAACTTGATGACAATTCTCTGAAAATACCGCGTGACTGCGTCAAGATTCACATGATCCGGTGTTGACGTCTTGCTGTGGAGCGCGAAAAGGAAGAGCGCAAGCCTTGACAGTCTGTCCTTTAAGAGAAAACCCTTTCCTTCATATATTGCTGTTTTGAGATAGTAATCAAGGTCTTTGCCATAGATAAACTCTTCTATCAGGGCAAGCCCGATCTTTTCGGATCTGTTAATGGGTTTTACGACATAATACGGGGATGTATCGAATCCGAATGATCTTATATTGCGGAGATTGTCATATTCACCCTTTATTCTGGTGACCTTATCCTCACGTTTATCATCGGGATGATAAAATTTCCCGATGAGCGCTATCCTGGTTTTCTCTTCCGTATATTTATACACCATCCGGGAGGAGGTTCTGGTAACATGAAACCGGGGGTCTCTGACATCGGTACAGATGCTTGAGGCGAGTATTTCGTAAAGCGGATCATTGAAAGGCAGTTTTCCAAGATATTCTTCACCCATAATAAATCCCCATGCAATTATATGCTATATCTTCCTATCGTATTTTGGTAACGATAACTTCATAGCCTTCGCCCATAAGGGTTGCCGCGAAGTTTACCGCGTCTTCTTTCTCGGTAAACCTGCCTATCCGCACCCGGTAAAACGTATAACCGTTCAAGTCGACTTCACTTATGTAGACGCCGCTGTATTTCAGTCCGAGAACTGCCCTCCGGTGCTGCGCATTAAAAAGCTCCCGGAAGGAACCAGCCTGTATCGTAAATGCGCTCTCACCCGATGTGAAATTTGCCATTCTTACCAATGAAGCGTCTCTGCCTACATATTCAACTCTGACCGCGGAAATCCCGTGATGCAGCATGCCGATTTCTTTTGCGGCGGCATAAGACAGGTCGATATCTCTGCCGTCGACAAACGGCCCGCGGTCATTTACCGTGCAAAAGACCGTATTCCCGTTAGATGCGTGCGTCACCTTGAGCACCGCGCCGAACGGATATTCGCGATGAGCGCATGTAAATGCATGCATATCGTATACCTCTCCGGATGAAGTTGGTTTCCCG
This sequence comes from uncultured Nitrospiraceae bacterium, assembly GCA_964553535.1. GTDB lineage: Bacteria > Nitrospirota > Thermodesulfovibrionia > Thermodesulfovibrionales > SM23-35 > JALHSV01. The sequence goes on along the minus strand of CAZKLK010000067.1, from coordinate 3,144 downwards.
TGAAATTCGGGCCCGTACCACGAAGCAATAACATGGTCTGATTCCGGATATATGCGGTAGGAAGCACATGAGGAGAGTGGTAAGACAAGGCAAAGCGCAATCACCATTGGAGCAATGAACCGCAATCCCGCGCTTTTTTGGAGAGACAAAGATAGACACACCGTCATAGGATGCAAAATGTCATCCCTCCCCTTATCTATATAGTGAGTATAAGGACTGGGCCGTGACTGCTACAATATATACCTGCTTAAATCCTCGTCTTTAACGATGTCATTCAATTTGCCGCGCACATAATTTCTGTCAATTTCCAGCTTTCCGTTCTTCCTTTCCGGGGCCTCGAAAGAGATATCCTCAAGCAGTTTTTCGAGTACGGTGTGCAGTCTCCGGGCTCCGATATTCTCGGTCTTCTCATTGACACGCGCTGCTATATCCGCGATCTCATCAATTGAATCCTCGGAGAAATAAATAGATACGTCCTCCGTAAAAAGGAGAGCCGTATACTGCTTGATGAGAGCATTGTATGGTTCGGTCAGAATCCTGATGAATTCCTCCTTTCCGAGTGCATCCAGCTCGACCCTGATCGGGAACCTGCCCTGCAGCTCTGGTATTAAATCGGACGGCTTCGACATGTGAAATGCGCCTGCAGCTATGAACAGGATATGTTCGGTTTTAACCGGCCCATGCTTCGTTGTCACTGTCGTGCCTTCAACAATCGGGAGCAAATCTCTCTGAACGCCTTCACGGGAAACGTCGGGCCCGTGGGAGTGACTCCTGCTCGCGATTTTGTCGATCTCATCTATAAAAATAATGCCGGACTGCTCCACTCGGTCAATTGCCTCACGGGTGACCCTATCTATGTCGATAAGCCTATTGGCCTCTTCCTGCTGTATGATGACGAGAGCCTCGGGCACTTTCACCTTTTTCCGTTTCGATTTTTCAGGCAGGAAATTCCCCAGCATTTCCTTGAGATTGATCTCGAGGTCCTCAAGGCCGACATTGGAAACGACTCCAAAGGGCATGACCTTTTCCTTCACTTCGATGTCAATATAACGGTTATCAAGTTTTCCATCTTTTAACTGGGCCCTGAGCCGTTCTCTTGTCTCCCGGTGCCTTTCCCGCTCTTCTTCCTCGATAGCGCCGCTGCGAGGAGTTTTAGGCAACGGAAGCAGCAGATCGAGCATGCGCTCTTCTGCCAGCATCTTCGCCTTTTCCTGGACTTTCTCAGCATGCTCCGCCTTGACCATTCCGATCGATATCTCTGTCAGGTCACGAACCATCGATTCAACATCACGGCCGACATATCCGACCTCGGTGAATTTTGATGCCTCAACCTTGATAAACGGCGCGCCAGCAAGCTTTGAAAGCCTTCTGGCAATTTCTGTCTTGCCGACGCCTGTGGGCCCGATCATAATAATATTTTTGGGCAATACCTCATCACGCAGTTCAGGGGAAAGTCGCTGCCTTCTCCAGCGGTTTCTCATCGCTATCGCAACGGCCTTCTTAGCCTTATGCTGTCCGATAATATACTTGTCCAGCTCCTCTACAATTTTCCGCGGTGTCAGATTATCCATTCAATTCCTCTATTGACATATTATCATTCGTATAAATGCAGATTTCAGAAGCAATCATCATCGCCTTCTCAACAATCTCACGGGCCGTAAAATCAGTATTGTCGATAAGCGCCCTTGCCGCGGCCTGGGCAAATGCGCCGCCGGAACCGATTGCCGAAATACCATGCTCCGGTTCAATAACATCGCCGTTTCCGGAAAGAATGAATGTGTGTTCCCGGTCGGCAATAATTAGAAGGGCCTCGAGCCTTCTCAAGATTTTGTCGGTTCGCCAGTCTTTCGCAAGTTCAACGGAAGCTCTTGTAATATTTCCACGGTATGATTCCAGCTTGCCCTCAAATTTTTCAAACAGTGTGAATGCGTCTGCCGTCGCACCTGAAAAACCGGCAAGAACTTTTTCACCATACATCTTCCGTATCTTGCAGGCATTTCGTTTCAGGATAGTTGAACCCAGCGTAACCTGGCCATCTCCGCCAATGGCAACATTCGCGCCCCTCCTCACGCAAAGAATCGTCGTTCCTTTCAGCACATTCAATTCCCCACTCTTCATAAACTATTTTAGGTTAAATGCCAATTCATATGACAACATATTATAAACAATTGGAGGGATGTTTATGCATCATTCTTTTTTTGCCAAAGGGTGGGCCTTGTCGTAGATATCCATGAGATGAATGATATCAAGGTGCGTATATTTCTGGGTTGAGGAAAGCGATGAGTGACCGAGAAGTTCCTGGATTACCCTGAGGTCGGCACCGCTCTGGAGCAAATGACTGGCGAAAGAATGCCGCAGAGTATGAGGACCGACCCGTCCGCTAAGCGAAAGCGCCCGCGCATGCTTTACAACCACCCTGCGTATCCCCCTTTCCGTAAGCCGTTTGCCAGTTCTGTTAAGAAAAAGCGCCTCATCTCCGCTCTTTAGCAGCATTCTCTCTATCATATAGGATTTGATCGCATCGAGCGCCTTTGAACCGATAGGGACAATGCGTTCCTTTCGACCCTTTCCCCTGATTTTGACCAGGGATTCCTTAGGATTCATATCATCAATATTGATTCCCGACAGTTCACTTACCCGCAAACCGCTCGAGTAAAGAAGCTCGAGGATGGCCCTGTCGCGAACAGGAATTATGCCTATTCCACGGGGTTTTTCAACGAGCGAAAAAACATCATCGACGGAAAGGAATCTGGGCAGGAGTTTGGGCGCCTTTAAATTCGAAACAAGTTTAACCGGATTTTTTGAAATGAGACCTTCGCGGATAAGGAAAGTGAAAAAGGACCGGATGCTGGAAAGGCGGCGGCTTACCGTTGTTTTGTTAAGTCCCTTCCGTATCTGCCCCGCAATGAAACCCCGGATATCGATGATATCCAGATCATCAGGCGCCGACCCGACCGCCTTGGAAAACACTTCAATATCTTTCTTATATGCCCTCAGGGTATGCGCGGAGACGCCTTTTTGCAAATCAAGGTAACGAATAAATTGTTCAATATAATTTTTCAATGGATAGAAATCGTCAGACATAATCTTTTCCCAAATCCAGCGATAACTATCTCGAACGATTGATAAACGCGTCATTGCGAG
>CAZKLK010000066.1:0-9851 GCA_964553535.1 uncultured Nitrospiraceae bacterium | reverse complement strand
GTGATGAACTGCGTTATATCCTTGATCCTCAAGATGTTTATGGCCCGAACTTCCCCGGAGAGACCTTCAGGGTTTTGAAGGAAAAAGAAATCCGGCAGTACGGCGAATACCGTACTCGTCGCCTCGTCCTTGAGGCATGGGATAGATTGTTTGGGTAAGTTATCAGGACGATATGAAAAAGAATGGTGGCTCAACAATTACGAAATACTTAAACCCAAATCCAGCGATAATAATTGTCATTGCGAGCGAAGCGAAGCAATCTCGTCTTATTAAGGGAGATTGCCACGCACCTTTCAGGTGCTCGCAATGACTCGTTTATCAATCGTTCGAGATGGTTATCGCTGGATTTGGGTTAAAATGTATTGGAAACGGCGCTGAGAAGGAGGGTTGATATGAAATTATTTACCCTGGAAGAGCGGCAAAGTGAATTAGAGAAGGAATTGAGCCGTATTGTCGGGATCACGGTCAAGGAATATGCCCCCGAAAAGATAATCCTGTTCGGTTCGCTGGCCGAAGGAAAGCTTCATGAATGGAGCGACATAGACCTTCTGATAGTGAAAGAGACCGCTCTAAGGCCGGTTGCCAGATGTCTTGAGCTCTTCCGGATTATTCAGCCGAAAGTGGGAATTGACCTCTTTATTTATACGCCGAAGGAATATGACGCCCTTCTAAGGGAGAAATATTCCTTCCTGCTCGATATTCTAAAAAGGGGGAAGGTTCTTTATGAAAAGGGAAACTGAAGAGTGGCTTAAAATCGCTGTTGAGGATTTTCAATCCGCTAAGCATCTTCTTGATACTTCCCTTTTCAGGATGGTCTGTTATCACTCACAGCAGACGGTTGAAAAACTGGCGAAAGCGATTCTTGTAGAGCATGGTATTGATATCCCGCGCACCCATAACCTGCTTGACCTCAATAATGCCGTGAGAAAACTCGGATATAGTTCCCCTTTATCAGATGAAGACGCGGTTTTTCTGAACAGCATTTACAGATCCCGATATCCTTTCGATACCGGTCTTTTACCCTCCGGGGAACCGATTCAGGAAGATGCTGAAAAGGCATTGGAGATCGCAAAGAACATGATGTTTTGGTTCAGAGAAAAATGGAAACCTTAAAAGGTGGATGATATGCCGAAACCTCAAAGAAATAAATCGTTTCGTCACCCGGACGGATTGAGGCCGGGAAAAGTCATTGCGGAAGGAGTGTCTGTATTTCTTAACCTTTACAGAGGTAAAGAAATAACATCTACCCAAATCCAGCGATAACTATCTCGAACGATTGATAAACGCGTCATTGCGAGCACCTGCAAGGCGCGTGGCAATCTCCTTTCATACGACGAGATTGCTTCGCCGCACTCGCAATGACAATTCTTATCGCTGGATTTGGGATCTAATTTACCTGAATAGAGGTACAGAATGAGGGAAAGGCTTTTAACAGATCAATAAGACACACACCTGTCCAAGATAATTTTCTGGACAGCATTTCAAGAAAAGGGGAAAGAGCGAATTTTTGTCTGTCATTCCGGGCTTGACCCGGAATCCAGCGACTTTTGCGGTTTTCCACTACGGCAACGTCACTGGATACCGGCTTTCACCGGTATGACCATAGTATGCGTCTTTTGGACAGCATATGAAACCTGATTTCCAGAGAGAGGGCAATCTTGTAAAAAACTACAGATTTCCGCAGGTTTTTTCTCTCAAGGGGGACTTTTCAAAATATTTTGGACAGCAGTGAATAAGACATGAATATCTTCAATCTTCGAGATAATGTCATAAACGACTACCACGAATATGTGGAAAGCTTCCTCAATATCCGTGACGAGCGGATAAGAGATTTTGTCAGCGAAGAGCTTTCAAAAGGAGTTTTATGGTCTGATCCGCTGGTACAGCTCAATCCTTCATATGAAATGGGCAAAACGGTTGCTGATCTTGTTACTGAGGGCATTCTTGATCCTTTGTGTGGACAGATATTTCAGAGAGACAATAAGTCCTTTCAGCTTTATTATCACCAGGAACAGGCAATCCATGTAGCTGTTAGAAAAGAACACTATGTTCTTACGACAGGCACCGGATCCGGTAAGAGCCTGACCTATCTCATCCCCATCATGGATCATATTCTCGAAAACGATCCTTTGAAAGAACAAGTCCAGGCATTAATAGTCTATCCCATGAACGCCCTTATCAATTCACAGGAGCAGGAGATCAAGCGCCTTCTTGCGAACCTCGGAGAAGGAAACAGCCCGATTCGCTTTGGCCGCTATACGGGACAGGAGAAGCCTGCAGAGCGTGAAAGACTTCAACAGCATCCACCGCACATCCTGCTTACCAACTATATGATGCTTGAACTGATGATGTCGAGACCTGCGGAGCGGGTATTTCTGGACAGGGCGCTTTCGAAGCTTGAGTTCCTTGTGCTGGATGAACTCCATACCTATACAGGGCGTCAGGGCGCTGATGTCAGTATGCTTGTACGCCGGGTGCGTCAGCGGTGCGGAAATGACAATATCCAGTGCATAGGAACCAGCGCGACAATGGTTACGGGCGGAACGCGGGATGAGCAGAGCAAGGCCGTTGCAAAGGTTTCGGGCAAGATATTCGGTGTTCCGGTTAAGCCCGAGAACGTCATTGATGAAAGGCTGAGGCGGTCGATTCCATACAATGGAGAAATTACTCCTGAGAAACTCCGGGAAAGCGTTCAAAAAGATACCGCCGAAAATTATAACGATTTTATAAAGGATTCATTGGTAGCATGGATTGAAGATACATTCGGCATAAAGAAGGAAGCGGATTTCTTCAGGCGCCGTGTTCCTATTACGCTAAACGAGGGAGCCCGACAGCTCTCTGAGATCACAGGTATAGATATAGCAGTATGCGAAGAGAAAATCAGGAGCATGCTTCAGAAGGGAAGCGAGTTACGTCATCCTGACAGCACTCCAGTCTTTGCAGTGAAACTCCACCAGTTTATATCCAAAGGAGATTCGGTATACGCGACAATAGAGCCTATTGCAGACAGACATCTAACCCTGAGCGGTCAGCGCTTCGCGGAAGAAAAGGAAGGCAAGGACCGCCTGCTTGTACCATTGGCATTCTGCCGTGTATGCGGGCAGGAATACTATCAGGTTTTCCGGAACGAAAATGAAAACATCTTTCAGCCAAGGTTCTCTCATGACTTTGAGGTGGAAGAAAACTATGGCGGCTATCTTCTGCTCGAAGATACCGAGAATCCCATCTGGGACGAAAGCCGCATTGAGGAACTCCCTGACCACTGGTTCCAGCAGACGAACAAGGGACGGAGGCTTAAGAACGCATATCAGGAGTTTGTCCCGCAAAGGGTGTATGTGGCGTCTGATGGAGTATGTTACGACAAGCCTTCCGGCAATGCAGGTCTGGCCTGGTTTTTACCTGTGCCCTTTTTGACCTGTCTATCCTGCGGCACCGCATATGACAAAAGAACCAAGGAGTTCGCGAAGCTTGCGCAGCTTTCAAGCGAGGGCAGAAGTACAGCCACCACCTTGCTCTGCATATCGAATCTTACCCAAATGCAGCAGGACGAAAGCCTTGCAAAGGAATCGATAAAGATCCTGAGCTTTACCGACAACCGCCAGGACGCGTCACTGCAATCCGGTCACTTCAATGACTTTGTACAGGTTGGACTGATACGGAGCGCCATCTATAAAGCCCTGCCCGAGAACGCAGCATTGGACCATTCAAACATCGCTCCGGAAGTTGTTAAAGCCCTGAATCTTCCGCAGAGCATGTACGCGGAGAATCCCGGCGACATAGGGGCGCTGCCCAGGAGAAACCTTGAGGCTTTTACCGAATACATAGGATACAGGATTTACCATGACCTTCGCCGTGGCTGGCGCATTATCCAGCCCAATCTCGAACAATGCGGACTGCTCAGGATCGGCTACGCAGGGTTAGATGAAGTTTGCAGATCAGATGAACACTGGCAGTCTGATCAGGTGCTTGCCCGGGCAACTCCCGAAAACAGATATCAGGTTGCAAGGGCTTTCCTGACTCACCTGAGGCACGCGCTGGCTTTGAACGCCCGGTGCTTTGAAGGTATCAACCATATGGCGATAAGAAACAAGGTGAACAATACCCTCAAGGAACCCTGGAAATTCGACGATGACGAGCGGCTTATCGAGAGCAAGTGGTTCGCCTGGGGAGGGAACAACCCGAGAGACCTGAGCCTTCATCCAATAAGCGTAATCGGTAAGTTCCTGCGCTCACCACGGGCATGGCCCTGGCTGTCGGGATTGCTGGATGCAAACGCATATGAGCTGTTGCTGCGGAGTCTTGTTGACATTTTGAACCGTGCTGGATACATTGCGCTTGAACCCGATGGAAACGACTTCAGGATCCAGATGCAGGTGGACTCTCTCCAATGGCTAAAGGGAGAAGGGACATCCAGGGAGTATGATCAGGTCAGGGGTATCAGATTTGGCACCCGGAATGAAGAACCAATCACAAATATTCCGAATAAATTCTTTGTCCAGTTTTATCGCGAAAAGAGCGGTGATCTGGTTCATCTGGACAGCGGTGAACATACAGGGCAGACAAAGCGTGAGAAAAGAGAGGAGCGCGAGCAGAAATTCCGTGAAGGGGAACTCTCATGCCTTTTCTGCTCTCCCACCATGGAACTCGGCATCGACATAGCTGATCTGAATACCGTGAACATGAGGAACGTGCCTCCAACGCCTGCCAACTACGCGCAGAGGAGCGGGCGTGCCGGAAGAACAGGGCAGCCTGCGTTTATCACGACCTATTGCTCTACCGGCAGCGGCCATGACCAGTACTTTTACCGGAGGCAGTCAGCTATGGTGGCAGGCGTTGTTGTCCCGCCGCGGCTCGATCTGGCAAATGAAGACCTGATAAAGTCGCATATAAGGGCTGTATGGCTTGCAACCGTCGGGCTTCCGCTGGGGGATTCCATTACGAATATCCTTGATCTCGGCGTCAGGGAACTTCCACTTCTATCGAACATTCAAGGGCAGATTAATCTTTCTGAAAACAGGCTGATTCAGTGCATCGAAGACAGCCGGGCAATTATAAAACAATGTAAGGATGATCTCGCCTCAAGCGGATGGTATTCGGATGAATGGCTCGAAGCCGTGGTCCGATCGTCTGCAAAAGAGTTTGATGAGGCCTTCAACCGGTGGAGGGAGCTTTACACTATCGCTCACCGGCAGCTGGAAGACGCCCTTGAGACACTCAAGAACGCGCACAGGGACAGACTGAATGCTGAGGAAAGGGCCGCAGCTCAGGCGCGCCAGATGGAAGCACAACGGCAGAAAGATCTTTTATGCAACAACGTGATGAGCCGCGATGATTCCGATTTCTATCCTTACCGGTACCTTGCCGCAGAGGGGTTCCTGCCCGGATATAATTTCCCGCGGCTTCCGATCCGGGCTTATATCCCAACCAGCGGATCGCAGGGCGACTTTCTCTCCCGCCCGCGCTTTCTCGCGCTCACTGAATACGGACCACGGAACCTCGTCTACCAGGAGGGCAGAAAGTTCAGGGTTGTGAGAAGCCTTATCCCGGTGGGAGACATCGAGTCAAGATTCACCCGGGTTAAGCTCTGCAAATCCTGCGGGACATTTCATGAGGGCAATACTCTGAACGCTGATTTATGCGATCAGTGCCATACCCATCTGGATGCCAGTAACAGTGAGTTTCTGACCAATCTCTTTGAGATGACAACGGTATCGACCCAGCGGACAGAGCGCATTACCTGTGATGAAGAAGAGCGCGTTAGACAGGGATATGAGATAACAACACACTTCAGATTTTCCGAGAAGGACGGTATAGAACGGAAGATATCCGCTGAAGTCGCAGATGGCGAGGGCAACGTCCTCCTCAAATTGTCTTTTGGCCCTGCCGCTCATCTGAGACGGATCAACCGGCGCTGGAAGAGAAGCGCCACTCCCGGATATACGCTTGATCTCAGCAATGGAATATGGAGCAAAAGAATCAATGACATGGAGGATACCGCGCTGGATGCCGGGCAGAACACGATACGGCCGGGCGTGCAGCTTTTTGTGAGAGATACCAGAAATATACTCTTTGTGCAGCCTTCGCAATTGAACCCCATGAACGACGAGCAGCTTGCCAATCTCCAGCACGCTGTTATGAAGGGAATCTGCGCATTATTTCAGATTGATGAAGATGAGATCGCTTCGGAACGCATAGGTGAAGGCGTACACAGAGGAATCCTTTACTGGGAGGCGGCAGAGGGAGGTGTCGGCGTGCTTGAAAGACTGGTGGATGAACCACAGGTGATGAGCTCGATTGCCGGAAATGCCATAGACATCTGTCATTATGACAGCACTACCGGTCAGGATGTCGCGAATGACTCTGAGTGCGTCCGCGCGTGCTATGACTGTTTGCTGACATACAGAAACCAGAGGGACCATGCTCTTCTGAACAGACATCTTATAAAAGACCTGCTTTTCAAGATATCCCAGGGTACAACCTTCAGATCATTTAAAAACATGTCCTATGATAAACATTACGAATGGCTCAGGCAGCAGACCGATACACGCTCAAAGCTGGAAAAAGACTTCCTTGACCATTTATACAGAGAAGGCAGGAGGCTCCCTGATTATGCTCAAAAGGCTGTTTCAGGATATCCCTGCCGGCCTGATTTCTATTATGAAGACGGGTATATATGCGTATTCTGTGACGGTTCAGTCCATGATGAGCCAAGGCAGGCGGCTGAAGACAAGCGCAGCAGAGCAGATTTGCTCACTAAGGGGTATCGGGTGGCTGTCATTCGATACGACAGGACCATTGCCGAACAGATTGAGGAACATAAGGATATTTTCGGGATTGTGAGGAAATGAGCGATTACTCTATAGGGTCATTAGTCAAATTCCGGGGAAGGGAATGGGTCATTATGCCTTCACAGGAAGAGGAGGTGCTTTCCCTCCGGCCTTTAACAGGCAGCGAGTACGATAGCTGCGGACTTTTCCTGCCGATCGAGAAAAATAATCTTGAACCTGCCACCTTTCCTCCTCCAGATGTAAATGATATAGGAGATTTTGAGTCAGCAAGACTCCTTCGGAATGCAGCACGGCTTCTCTTGAGATACGGCGCAGGGCCATTCCGTTCATTGGGACATTTATCGATCTACCCGCGACCCTACCAGCTTGTGCCTTTACTGATGGCGCTTAAATTAGACCCCATCCGTATGCTTATAGCAGACGATGTGGGTATTGGAAAGACTATTGAATCTGCTCTTATCGCAAGGGAGCTTCTTGACCGTGGTGAAATACGAAGGATAGCTGTTATCTGCCCGCCTTATCTCTGCGATCAATGGCGGAAGGAGTTGACTGAAAAGTTCAACATAGAGGCAAAGATCATCAGCACCAATACCCTCGCGTCTTTGGAGAGGAATCTGCCAAGACCTAATCTGAGTGTCTTTGAATATTATCCGCATATTATCGTAAGCGTGGACTTTGTAAAATCTCAGAGACGAAGGGAATCGTTTCTTCTTCACTGTCCGGATTTTGTTATTGTTGATGAAGCTCATGGATGCGCCCGGCCTGCAGGGCAGTCGGTTTCTCAGCAGCAAAGACACCAGCTGATAGCTGATCTGGCGAAGGACACATCAAAACACCTTATTCTTGTTACCGCAACCCCGCACAGCGGGATAGAGGAGTCTTTCCTCTCGCTCCTCGGGTTTATCCAGCCTTCGTTTGAAACCCTCGATATGGAGAATCTCAGGGAAGAAAGACGTGCCGAGCTTGCACGGCATCTTATTCAGAGAAGGCGTGCCGACGTAAAACAATGGATGGGGACTGAAACAACGTTCCCTGAACGCGACCCGAAGGAAGAGCCCTATATCCTCTCCAAAGAGTACAGCAAATTATTCAAGGATGTATATGCTTTTGCACGGGAACTTGTTGCAACAGGCGAATCTCTGACAGGATTCAAGAAGCGTGTCCGTTACTGGACAGCGCTTGCCCTTTTGCGGTGCGTCATGTCCAGTCCTGCAGCAGCTACCACTTCTTTGTTGGCGAGGCTCGATAAGCTCTCTGAAAGTGCAGGGCTTGAGGAAGCAGATTATTCTGCATATATCTTTGACTCTACTGATGTAGAGAATGTGGAAGACAATGTGCCGACCCACGTGGTTCAGGAAGGCGAAAGATCCTTTTCAGATAATGAGAGACGTAAACTCCGGGACTTCATCAGATATGCAGAATCTCTCAAAGGAGAAAAGGACACAAAAATTGCAAAAGCTGAAGAAGAAATACGAGCGTTGCTCAAAGCCGGACTGAGCCCGATTATTTTCTGCCGGTTCATACAGACCGCAAAATATGTTGCCGAGGAATTACAGAAGCGTATAAGCAAAGAAATTAAAGATGTTTATATTATTGCCGTTACAGGGGAGGATTCCGACGATGAGCGTGAAAAAAGGGTAGAAGAATTATGTAAATCAACCAAGCGTGTTTTGGTGGCAACAGATTGCCTGAGTGAAGGGATTAATCTTCAGGAAGGATTTAATGCTGTCCTCCATTACGATCTTCCTTGGAACCCGAATCGGCTTGAGCAGCGGGAGGGAAGAGTCGACCGCTTTGGACAGATAGCCCCTGTTGTGAAGGCTGTACTGCTTTACGGAGCGGACAATCCTATAGATGGCGCGGTACTCAAGGTTTTGTTACGCAAGGCGAGGAAAATCCATAAGACCCTTGGTATTACCGTCCCGTTGCCAATGGATAGCGAGAGCGTTATGGAAACAGTGCTCAAGGCTCTTTTCCTGAAAGGGGGAGAAACCCCTCAGATGGGTTTATTTGATAACGAGCCCCCCATAGTCGAAGTACACCAGAAATGGGAAAGGGATGCTAAAAAAGAACAGAAAAGCCGTACCCGGTTTGCGCAGCATGCTATAAAGCCCGATGAAGTTGCCCAGGAACTGAAAGTTACGGATGCGGCGCTTGGCAATTCAAAAGTTGTCGAGCAGTTTACAGCGACAGCCTGCCAACGGCTTGGTAGTCCCATTACAAAAGCTCCTAAATACTTCAAGATTGATCTTTCTCTCCTACCTCAGTCAATTAGAGAGAGATTATCCGATAAAAGCATAACAAAGATGAATTTTGATCAGCCTGTCGAAGAGGGTGTTACCTATATATCGAGGAATCATTCCTTGAGCACAACTTTGGCAGAATATCTGCTGAATAATGCTTTACAGCCCGAGGGAGATCGTGCCATTGCTTCGCGCTGTGGCGTCATAAGATCGAAGGATGTGAACGAACTGACTACCCTTTTGCTGTTACGGATACGGTTTCTCATAAAGGACAGCAAAACAGAAGCGACATCATTTGCGGAGGAATGCGTTGTTGCAGGTTTTAAAAATACTCCCGGCATAGAGACATGGCTTGCGATTAATAATGCAGAAGAACTATTCGAAAATGCGCAACCTTCGAGCAGCATATCTGATCCGGATAAAAATTACTGGGCAACAACAGTCTTGAGAGATTTTAATGGAGTAATTCCTAAAATCGATACCCTGGCAAATGAAAGGGCTTCAGCGCTTCAGCAATCTTATGAACGGGTCCGGAAAACAATAAAAGGCAAACAGACATCTATTGCGCCAATGCTGCCGGCGGATGTATTGACAATATCTATTATTGTCCCGCAGCCGTGAGGAAGTCAAAATCCAGCGGTAAAAACAGCGGGAATCATATCTGTTAATAAACCTGATTCCCCTGTTCAAACCAGATATGTAAAAAAGCCAGCTCTGGATTCTGTTACCTTGTGGCTGTCATGGACTGGGCCAGCCGCAAGGTTCTGGCATGGCGGCTGTCCAACACGCTGGATGCCTCCTTTTGCACTGAGGCTCTTGA
>CAZKLK010000065.1:0-9852 GCA_964553535.1 uncultured Nitrospiraceae bacterium | reverse complement strand
CCATGCGCTTCTCAAGGCCGTCCATGCGCTTCTCAAGGCCGTCCATGCGCTTCTCGATGCCATCGAATCTGGCATTCATATTGTCCCTTAATACCGCAAACTGCCGTTCAAAGAATTCCTGATCCATAGCAAACCCCCTTTTGGATATATTGATTATAGCATCTGCCAGTCAAAGCATTTTGGGATTTCAAATAGCCTTGAAATATAGCGTTTGCTTAATATAATGGATGCGTGTTTTTTTGTAAAGGGAAAAATCATCGCCCGCTAAATATCGAGAAATGAAGTCAAATTTTCAATGCTGATATTCGATGTCATTGAAAAAATCCCCCCGCCCCATTTTCCAAAGTGGGGTTATTTTATGATTATCGCTGTCCCTCCGGAGAAGAGGAATAACTTTCCGCCAAAAAAGCGAGCTTGCTTCACTCCGTTCGCGATGAAGGAAAAAAGAAGCTGCCGAATCGCCGCTCTCCGCACATATCGACATATAATTAACCCAAAAAGTGCAGTTGACCTAAAATAATATCCCCAAAGAAATTCTCCTTTCGTATTAGAATCAATAGATTTGAGCGACCATCAACTCTAAACGAAAGGAGAATAGAAATATGCAATCAAAATGTACCACAAAGATCGAAATAAATAAAGTGAGGATAGGATTTACGGAGAAGAAGATGACAGCATATGGGGGATTTATACATGACGACTTATATTATTGCGCATAGCCTTCGCAATGTATCGTTTGGTTTGGCCCATGTCTCAAGCTGAGATAAGACTGAGACAATGAGCTGTTCTATAACGGAGAAATATTGATTATGTGTACAAAGGCGACGAGTAAGTTTCCAGACCCGCTCGATCACATTGAGCTCGGGACTGTATGGCAGCAGAAACATCAACTGCAATGCATGCCTATGTTTGTGGAGCCATGGAGACAGCAATTTTGCGTGATGCCAGCGAGCATTGTCCGCAACAATGAACATTCTTCTTCCATGGCGGTGACGTCTGAGCAGGAGTTTCAGGAAACTCAGAAATGCGTCGGCATCGAAAGTTTCGGCCCTTTGTGCAATCAATGTTCCATCAGAAATACGCACTGCGCCCATTATTCCAATTTGTTTTCTCGTTGGCGCATGCAACAGTATAGGATCTTTAACCTCAGAGAAAATCCACATAGCACATCGCGACCCGTGCTGCTGGAAGTGGCATTCATCCTCGAACCATAGGTCTATGTCGTTTCTTTTGGATAGGCGAACCATTTTTTATATTCCTGCTGAAGAGCGGGATCAGCCTTTGCAATAAGAGGGCGCGGCTTTCTACGTCGAAACCCAAGTTGATGGAACAGCCGTTGGCATTGACGAATTCCAAGCCTGACACTATATTTAGCTTCGAGATGATGGCTAAGAAGCCTGCCATCCCACAGGTTCTGATTGTATCCCAAATCTCGAGGAGATTGACGCAGGTCTGTGCCCACCAACTGAGATTGTTCTTTGTCCAATCCCACAGGCCGACCTGGACGTTCCGTATCATGCAGTCCTGCAAACCCATGTTCTTCAAAACGATGCAGCCAATATTGAACCGTTCTTGCACTATGGCCGAAAAGTGCTGCAATTTCATATCAACTAACTCCAGAGCTTGCCATAAGTATTGCATGAAGACGATGGTCATATCGCGATTCCTCAGAACGTTCAATTTCCTGCTGTACTGCAATTTTGATAATGTCAGCATCTTTGATTTCAAGCTTGCGCATAAAGCCTCATTTCCCGCTCTCAGTGCAGCAGAAAAGACGCTTATGCGCAATTATTTATGACGCTATGTATAAATATGATAGAAAACCAGAACCAGTTGAATCTATTCATTTCTTAACCGGACACTAATGAATTAAACTATCATTGCAAGGAGTCCTGCGTAACACGGGCGATATGGTAATCTCTTTGTTTCAATCCTATGTAATCTGAACCCCTCCCCAGGGAAAAAATGCGGAAAAGAGATTATAAAGTCATTGCGACACCACAGGGCGTTAACCCTGTGGGTCGCTACTATGAACCTGTGCTAAGAACACAGGGTGTTATTTTTTCTATAAATCATAAAAATTTGAACCCGCATTATTCTGCCAGCTTTTCGTGCCTGTGTTTTCGTGCCTGTTGACATGCGCCGGCCCCGCAGTTAAAATATTTCCGTACCCTTCGAGGCACACAATCCTCTGCAAGGAGAAGCAGAAGTGAAGAAATCTCGAGCTTATGTTGCAACGGTTTTTTTTGTTATCGCTGCCGCAATCGCATGCGGAGGCGCCGTCCGGGCTGAAAACGCCACGGATACCCCGTGTCTGACCTGCCACGAGAAAGTGGCCGCGCCGGCAAAACACGTCCATAAACCTCTTATGGATTGCGGAACATGTCACAAGCCTATAGAGAGCAAAAACCACCCAACCGATAAAAAAAGCATGAAGCTCACCCAGAACATACCGGGCCTCTGCACCAGTTGCCATAAAAACATCAAGCCGACCTCTGCTCATGCATCCATGTGTACAAACTGCCATGATGCGCACCGCTCGGACTTCAGCAAATTGCTGAGGAGCGATGCGAAGGATGTATGTTACCTGTGCCACGACGAGAATGCCTTTAGGAAAAAATATGTTCATGGCATCCTGCCTGTCGGCGGGTGCACGGCGTGCCACAATCCGCACTCAGGCAAGCGCTCCCTTATAGACAAGGATGCAAACTCCCTCTGCCTTGACTGCCACAAAGCCAAGGCGAGCGGAAGGCACATCGTAACGCTGCCCGGAAGGAAAATCCATCCCGTTATGGGAGTGAAAGATCCCAGCACGCTGAAGTGGATCAAGGCGCCCGATCCGAAAAACCCCGGGAAAGAGCTGCCGGTGCTGATTCCAGATCCGTCTGTGCCGGTCAGGGTTATGGGGTGCATGAGCTGTCACGACCCGCACAGCTCAGATTACAAGAAACTTTTTCCGGTAGAAAAGATTTGCAGCAAATGTCATCCGCAATATTAACTGTGAATAAAACCTGCTATATCGGATGCTGGCTTTTGTCGGTCATGCTGCTTCTGACCGTTGGCTGCACGACCTTGCCGGGGCGGAAGGTGGAAGGTCTGGTCTGGCCGCCGCCTCCGGAAACGCCGCGTATCAAATACATAGAAGAGTGGCGCGACACTTATGCTTTCGGCAAGCAGAGCGCCGTGCTGGACGCTCTCATGGGGCCTGAGCCGATGGCGAGGCTGAAGCGCGCCAACGGTATCGTCGCCGATTTAGCAGGAAACATCTATGTAGCTGATTCCGAGTTTAAGGTGATATTCGTCTTTGACAAGGAGAAGAGGAAGGTGCGTTTCCTTGGCAGGGGCCTGCTGAAAACGCCGACTATCCTTGCAATTGACAACAGCAGGGATATGCTGTTTGTCTCTGACGCAGGCATTGGAAGCGTTATCGGCTTGAATAAGGAGACCGGCCGGGAAATGATGGTTATCGGCATACGCGAAGGTCTCGAACGTCCAGCAGGACTTTCCTTTGATGAAAACACAGGGAGGTTGTATGTAGCCGATGCGAAGAAGCACGTCATCACGGCGTATGACAGTAATGGGAAGAAGCTCTTCAGCTTCGGCGGGAAAGGCACCGCCAAGGGAGAATTCATCACTCCGACCTACCTCGCTTTCAAACACGGCAAACTGTATGTTGTAGACGGGTACAATCACAGAGTGCAAATTTTCGATGCAGAAGGAAAATTCCTGAAAACAATCGGTGAGCATGGGTCGAACCCAGGAGGCTTTGCGAGGCCGAATGGGATTGACGTTGATTCGGAAGGGCATATCTATATTGCGGATTCCGCCCTCAATAATTTTCAAATTTTTAACGAGGCAGGGCGGTTACTCATGTGGGTCGGGAAATTCGGCGGGCAGCCCGGCATGTTCAAGGGGCCGACCGGCCTGTTTATCGACAGGAACGACAGAATCTACGTTTCCGACACATTCAATTCAAGAGTTCAAGTCTTCCAGTATCTTAAAGAAAGACCGTAGCCGCAGATCTCGCCGCATCCTTCTTTCCCGGCCTATAGCAACCAGCTTAGGAATTATGCTGCACTGGAATCCATGTCTTTCAATGGTTTGCATGTAACATGGGACCGGTCAAGCCGCGGGACGACGAAACTGAAACCTTTTCAGCATCCTGTCAATGTAAACCACCACACCTTTACAGGTGTGGCTTTTCCTATTACTGGCTTCGCCAGCAAAGCATCCTATTCATCCCCGTCTTTACAGACAGGGTAAATTCCTGACTTGATGCGCCAGATTCTGCCCGGGAGAGTTTTTTTGGCGTCCCTGCCCTTTGTCGCATTCTACTTCAAATGCTTTTCTCGGATTAACATATTTTTTCGACTTCAAACAGAGCTTTAAAAACATTATAATATTGCTCAAGAACATTTAAAAATCAGGCGTAATTATTAATTGGGTATGCCCTGTGAGGAGAATTTCTATTGTCCGAAGGGAAGTGGTTTGTCCTTTTCATATTTCTGAAGGCATATTTGCTGACTGCGGTTTTCGTCCCGCAGGCAGGCGCCGCGATTAATCTCGGGTATCCGAGGGGCTTTAATTTGTCAGGCGTTGCCGAAATTACGTACCGGCAATTCAGTTCGGAATCATCCTCGGTTCGCTCGCGCGCAAGCGAAAGTTCCCGCTTTGAGCAGAAGTTGCGGCTGAATCTTCACGGCCATATCTGGAAGCCCAAGTTCGCCGTTTTTACAGCCGGGGTGACATTGCGAAACGCTGATTTCAAATCCAGATCCTCGGATTCCAATTCTAAAAACATCGGGTATGATGTGAGACTGCGATTTTTCCCCTACCGGGTGACGTCCCTCTCCCTGTATGCAAGCAAGTTCGACTATACTACGGACGGCTCCAGCGCCTTTTCATCCTACGATGCAACGTCGAAGACGATAGGCGGAACGCTTGTATTCGCAAAGAGCAGGAAGTTCATCGCGCTCTTGAATTATCAGAAATGGCAGTACGAGACTGATCGGCTCGTTACGAGGCCGGAACGGCCTGACGAAGGAGGCGACCCCTTCATGGACAATTTCTATTACGGGCACGATTATTATGACGACGAATTCGAACATGCTCCCGCCCGGCCGATTAAATGGGTTACGAAAAGGGTCACGGAGCGTTACGAAAGCACCCGCTACGGCATCGGCTTTATCGGCCTTATCTCTTCAGTCAATACGCACTACCGCATAAATTACGACAATATGGACTATTCTACCCCGTTCAGCAAACTTTACTCGCGCTCTCTCAGCGCGAACGTTTACACCGTGATGAAAAAGAACTTTTCCATTTCCAACCTGTTCTCTTATTTTGACAATACCATATCCAAATCGCTCAGCCTGACAAGCACGGTTAGAATAAATACCGTTCCTAAATTAAGCCAGACATACGGATATGAATATTACCGGGTCAGCTACAAAGATTCCCGCCAGGAGGATTCTCAGTCGCAAGCCGTGCGGGCCTCACTGCATTACCGGTTTTCTGCCCGGCTCAGGGCGCGCGCCGATTTATACTACAGGCTCACAAAAATTGACGGCGTGTCGGAAAACTTCGGGACAGCGGGCATAGATTACTCCGGACCGATAAAAGATACCATGAACCTGGCCGCCTACTACCGTTTCTCGGCGGAAAAATCGGACATCGAGCGGGCGGACTTTAACGATCACCGCGCGGGGTTCAAGCTTTCGACGCGCACTTTGAGATGGGGGGAGCTTTACGCCCACTACATTTTCTCCTACCGCATATATAACATGGCCGGGAAGTCCACCCAGCACTCCCTGCTCGCTGGAGTAAAAGGAAGAGGACCCGGGCGACTAACCTGGAACCTCGAAAATGAATATTCCTATCGTGAAACAACTGGATACACATACCGGATACCCGTTCCTGAGGGATATCCATACGATATGGGCGATTACTACGATTATTACACCGGATATTTTGACTATTTCGATACGGACGATGAGGAAGGCAGGGAGTACGTCGTTAGGGGCATGAAAACTCAGTATAACACTGTGAAGGGACGTATCAGTTACCCTTTCAGCAGAGTAGTGAGGCTGCACTCCTCGTCATCGTATACGTTTGGGACAGCCGGATCCAGAAACTATCAGAGGTTCGCGTTTCAGGGGCGAATAAACTACAACATCCTTCGCAATTTATCTCTGCACGCATGGTGGATGGAACAACTGACAGACTCGGAGGGATTTCGGAAGCGCAGGGTAAGCACCCAGAATCTGGAAATTGAGTACCGCCTGAGAAAATTATTTGTGAGTCTCGATTACCGGATTGTGACCACGGACAGCGGACTTTCTGAACTAAAAACAAAATATCTCTTTCTACGGGTCAGAAGACCCATTTGATATTTTAATTATTCTAATGCGGGGACAATTCTTTGCTATTATAAAATCTCCGGAGCATTGGAACAATGCCACTCTGCCGAAGGAGGGAGTAATTTACAGGGATGCGAACAGAGAGATTGCTATATCGTCCCGCAGAGTGCAGCGATCCCGCTGCTTCCTTTTTCCGTCATCGCGAACGGAGTGAAGCAATCCTGTTTTTTCGCCGGTTATTTCTCTCCACTTAGAGAAAGAAAGTGAGACTGAGGCGCGAACGTAACAAGACCGTGGCCGCGAAAACTCTTTATAATATGCCCAATCCAGGGATATATTACACAACGGCTGCATTGCTGATTTTGCTCCTGACCGGGTGCGGCGCCCCCATGACATCAGTTCAACCCGCCGCGGACGATTCCCAGCTCCCCGTATGGCCGCCGCCGCCTCAAAAATCGCGAATTCAATATGTGGCGAGCATTTCAGGGAAAGCTGATGTCACGGCGCAGCCATCATGGTTTCAGACCGTAATCGCAACCGTTTTCGGCGGGGATGAGGAGCGCTTCATGATGCTTAGGCCCCACGGAATCTTTGTTTCATCGGGAAAGATATATGTGACCGATCCCGGGATACCGCTCGTTCATATATTTGATATTAAAAAGCGGAAACATTCATATCTGTATCAAACCGGCGACAGAAATCTCATCTCGCCGATAGGAATAGCAGTCGATGCAGAGGGCCGCATTTTTGTCTCCGATTCCATGTCGAAGCGGATTGCGGTTTTTGACGCTGGCGGCAATTATCTGAGAGACATCGGTTCTTCCGAGTCGTTTCTGAGGCCCACTGGAATCGCGCTGCATGGTGGAAAAATTTACGTGGTAGATACGCATGCTCACAAGGTGCTGTCCTTTGACGCAAAGACCGGCGGACTTCTCTTCAGTTGGGGCAGCCGAGGGAAAGATCCCGGATTTTTCAACTATCCGACACATATTTTTGCTTCTGCAGACGGCTTGCTGCACATCACCGATTCGATGAACTTCAGGATACAGGTGTTTGACATGAACGGTAATTTCATATCCGCATTCGGTGAGCCAGGCAATTCAACGGGAAACTTTTCAAAACCGAAGGGAGTTGCAGTGGATTCGGACGGGCATATTTATGTGGCCGATGCGCATTTTGACGCCGTCCAGATTTTCGACCGTCGCGGAAACATTCTCCTCGGCTTCGGAAAGACGGGCAAAGGCATAGGTGAAATGGCGATCCCCGCCGGCGTATATATCGATGAAGAAGACAGAATTTACGTGGCAGATTCATATAACAGGCGAGTACAGGTATTCCAGTATCTGAAGTAGCAACAGTCGCGGGAGTGAACGCGGCACAGCGACACGGAGCATTCTATGAGTTATAATATAGACAAAGCTATGCTTGGAACCGCAAAGAGAAATGCCGCGCTTTTCATAATGGTTTTGATCGCGATATTTTGCGCGTTGCTTTTATCCGCTGATGCCCGGGTGCTGCGCACGAAGCACGATCTTTCCTCTGAAACCGGCCCCGGACCGGTCAAAGCCATTGAAGAGACCCAGATATGCATATTTTGCCACACTCCACACAATTCCAAGGCCATATATCCGCTATGGAACCATGAGGTTTCGGCTGTGGTGAATTACAAGAATTACTGGAGCCCCACGCTGAAATCTTATGACGAGGGAGAAGCGCCCCCCATTGACGGGTTCTCAAAATTATGCCTCGGCTGCCACGACGGAACCGTTGCCGTCGGAGCAGTGAATCATTATGACTATGAAGAGATTGAGATGACGATGAGATATATATCGCCCTGGCTGGACGGATATCTTGGAACCGATCTTTCCTACGGCCACCCAATTTCGATTCCTTTTGATGAAGAATTAGTGAAGATGAGAAAAGAAGATACTACGATCATGCAACTGAATTGGCCGATAAACGACCCTGATGTAAAACTTTACGACACGCAAGGCGGCAGGAAAAATGGCGTTCAGTGCACATCGTGTCACGACCCCCACGGAGGGAAGGGAGGTCCGGATGCCCCGCCTTTCTGGCGGAAAGCGACCCACGACGAGGTCTGCCGCATATGCCATGATGACAAGTATATTAATTACCCTCCCTTCAGCCACGACCCGCCGGAACCGTAAGATGAAAACGCTCAACACCACAGCAAAGAAATGGGTCAGGCGCACAACTGCTTTTCCACTGCTTATAATAGTTCTGCTGCCTTTCCTTATTCCCGATCCGATCCACCCGTTATCTTTTCAGGAAAGCCTGCACGGAAACCGCGACAAACTTCCCAAGGGTTGCCAGAGCTGCCACAAGGGACACGGGAAATTCAGGCTCCCCGACCTTCCGACATCCGGGGAAATACTGTGTTTCCGTTGCCACGGCGACGGTCACTTCTCCGAATCCGCGCGAAAAAGCGGAGATCTATCGCCCTCCGCAAATCCGACAAATATTCAGAATGTATTTGAGAAAGCATATCGCCATCCCATCGAGCAGGCGACAATAAAATATGCCCGCAAAACCGTCCCGGAAAATGACCCCTCCGCACCCCGGCCCGTGTGGTGCAAAGACTGCCACAATCCACATTTTATGACCAAAGACGATTACACATCGGCTGTTAAAGGTGTGACAGTGACCGGATCGACCGTCGATCGTATCGGTTCCGGCTATGAACTCTGTTTCAAATGCCATTCTTTCAGCGCAAATCTTCCCGGCGATCAGACAAACAAAGCTGAACTGTTCGATCCGGCCAACCCTTCTTACCACCCGGTAGTCGCCGCAGGGAAAAACACTCAGGCGCTGAGCCTCCTGCCACGTTTAAATGAAAAGAGCCGGATACGATGCACCGACTGCCATGGCAATGACGACCCGCTGGGGCCACGAGGGCCTCATGGATCCATTTACAGGCATATTCTCAGCAAAAATTTCAGTCCTGTAGCCGGTCCGGAAGATATCCATCAGTACGAGCTTTGTTATAGCTGCCATAACAGGAACAGCATCCTTGGCAATCATAGTTTCCCTTACCACGAACTGCACATAGTTGCCGCCATGGCGTCATGCAGAATCTGCCATAACCCGCACGGCAGCGTGAAATATACTCACCTTATCGATTTCGAGAATCTGTCCATCAGGCCTTCAAATAATGGGAAGCTGGATTTCTGGGATTTGGGCGACAGATCCGGAAAGTGCTTTCTCAACTGTCACGGCAAGGATCACGACGGAGCCATGTATCCTGCGGATACCATAAGGCCGTCCTCCATGGGCTCATCATCAAGGCGGCGAAATTAGAACCTATGGCAAAATTGATATTTAATCAAGACGGGGTTGCGGGAATGAGTGAATAAGCAAAAACCGGTTTTGAGATAGCTTATAGACAGGCTTTTTTCAGGGGCGGCATTCTTAAAATCAGGCCGCAGTCGACAGAGGGGCGCCCCATTTTGATCAACCCGCTCCGATAATCTCC
>CAZKLK010000064.1:0-9915 GCA_964553535.1 uncultured Nitrospiraceae bacterium | reverse complement strand
ACTTTTAATTCATAAATTTAATAAAAACGGTTCACTTTTAATTCTTAAATGGCAGATAAAAATATATTCTTGACAAAAAGCCATATGCAATGGCATTATTTGCACATGCCTCGTTATCTCCCCTAATGCTGCTGTCCAACTCCCACGGACAGCAGCATTCAAATTTCAGGCGCATTCGATAAGTTCATAATTCCTGCTTCCGAGTCCAAGCCTCTCCGATTCTTCTATCTGCAGTTGATAGGGCTTCTCGCTTATGTTCAGCAGAATGTCCGCTCCCGGGACTATTCCCTTTTCTTCGGCTGCGGACTGAGGGAGGGGTGGCGCTTTCCTTAGGAAATCAACGCTTGCCTGCTCAATCGCCACTATATCATCTGATATCATGATCCCCTGATCCTGGATGACGGGCACGTCGGCGACCGGCATACAGTCACATTCAGGCTGTATTTCAGTCAGAAAATTTATGTAAACAACCTTTTTCCCTTTAAAAGTGCTCAGAACCGCCTTTGCCGCCTCTGCGAGTGAGCGCATAAACCGCACGTCATCTTTTGGAAGAAAGAGCCCCCCGGACTGGCAGACGCGTTCGCACCTCCCGCACCTCCAGCACTCGTCGGAGTTCCATTGCATTTCGTCATTCACAAATTTGATTACATCAAGCGGGCAAATTTCCATGCACTGGTAACAGCGGTCGCATTTCTCCTTATCCCAGGATAAAATGCCTTCTCCGATCGTATGCATAGCGCCCCTGCCGCATTTCCAGCCGCAGGTCCTGTGGCTGGAGCTCACGCCGCCCATCGCAAGGTTCTTTATCGCTCCGCCGTACCCTGCCTGAATGT
Organism: uncultured Nitrospiraceae bacterium; assembly: GCA_964553535.1. Classification (GTDB taxonomy): domain Bacteria; phylum Nitrospirota; class Thermodesulfovibrionia; order Thermodesulfovibrionales; family SM23-35; genus JALHSV01. The sequence goes on along the minus strand of CAZKLK010000064.1, from coordinate 9,082 downwards.
GTCCTTTTATATGGGAACACACGACCATCGCCGGCACGTCATGGATGACGCTCGCGACCGCAATCTCACCGAGTATCCCTCCCGCCTTAACCATGAGGTTGTCATGACCATAGAGTCCGTCGGCGATCACAACCGGCGCCCCGACCGAAAGATGGTTGATGCCGTTCTGATTTGCCACTTCGAGATAATCAAGGCCTTTGATCCGCACGGTATCCGTCACAAATGGTTTCGCGCCGATACCGCACAGGGCGTCAACCACCTTCCGGAGGAAGATCGGCCGCACAATTCTATGGGCGCCTTCCGACCCGAAATGTGTCTTCACCGCCACCCATTCCTTCGGCTCGAAGTAATCCGGCATATTGAATTCCCGAAGAAGGGTTTCAAGCTTTCCGGGCATGCTGTCCTCGTACTTCCATTTCCGGGACCTTGCCGATGCAAAATAGACTTTGGGCATATCCTGACCTCCTTTGCATTCCTTATAATGCTGGCCTTATTATATCAATTCAGGGTTTCATTTTGAGATTCATGCCTCAATAAAATATAAAGAAAAAACAGGAAGGAGCGGCAACATGTATATCCTGGAAACAATTACCATGAACGAATTTAAAAAATATCTTAAAGCGACCAAGACGATCATCTTTCCCTTCGGAACTATCGAGGAGCACGGAAGTCACCTGCCGCTGAACACGGATTCATTCATTATCATGGAGGCGCTGAAGTCGGCTGCAAAGAAGAGGAAGTTTTTTCTCGCTCCCATACTCTGTTATGGTGTTTGTACGACTACGAAGGATCATCCCGGCACAATAAGCATAACACCGGGGTCCCTCAGGAGGTTTTCGTATGATCTTGTTAGGGATGCGTATAAAAAAGGGCTGCGGAACATACTGCTTGTATCAGGCCACGGCGGAGGCCTGCATATGTCGGCCCTGAAAGAGACCGCTGAGACGCTTATCGAACAACTTGGCGGCGTAAAGATTGCGGTTTTTTCTCCCTATGATCTCTTGTGGAAAGAGCTGTCGCAGATTGCGGAGACGCCGAATGATTCTCACGCAGGCGAACTGGAGACCTCGATGATGCTTTTCCTGTCGCGAAACTCCGTCAGGGGGAGAGCGCGGGAAGAATATCCCAGGATACCGAAACCCTTGGTGGTGAAGAATAAAATCCGCTACTGGGAAGGGGGTGTTTGGGGAGATCCGGGAAAGGCGACAGCGCTGAAAGGCGAAAAGGCCATGAAACTGATCACCGGCAAAATCATTGAAGTGCTTGACATGATGAAAGGATAAGGGCAACAATCTTGCTTTCCTCTGCCGCATCCTTTATGCTTCTCCTATTATGAAAGAAGAACGGGTTGATTTTCTTATTATCGGGAGCGGGGTTGCAGGCCTCAGGGCGGCGATCGAAATGGCTCCGTTCGGGAACGTCCTTGTTGCGACGAAGGACCGGCCTGCCGAAAGCAGCACTGAATACGCGCAGGGCGGCATCGCCGTTGCGCTGAGCGACGAGGATGAGGTGGGCATCCATTATGAAGACACCCTCCGGGCGGGAGACGGCCTCTGCAGGGAAAGCGCCGTCAAGATCCTGGTGGAGGAAGGCCCGGAGAGGATACGCGAGCTCATATCATGGGGCGCTGAATTTGACAAGGAAGGAACAAAACTCGCTTTCACCATGGAAGCCGCCCATTCACGGAAGAGAATCCTGCACGCGCACGGGGATTCAACCGGCAAAGAGCTTGAAAGGGCGCTCCTCGCAAAGGTAAAATCCCTCCCTTCGGTCAGGAAATACCCTTTTGCCTTTACTGAAAACCTGATTGTACGGGACGGAGAATGCCGCGGTGCGTTAATCCGCGTCCGCGGCGAGAGGATTGCCCTTTTTGCAAAAGCAACCGTGCTCGCCACCGGAGGAGCGGGTCAGATATACTCCCACACGACAAACCCGGCGGTGTCGACCGGAGACGGGATGGCAATCGCCTTCAGGGCCGGCGCGGTTCTTCAAGATATGGAATTTATCCAGTTTCACCCCACGGTGTTGTTCGCTCCGTCCGCTCCACAGTTCCTTTTGAGCGAGGCGATGAGAGGCGAGGGTGCGGTCCTGCGGAATATCCACAAGGACCTTTTTATGAAACTTTATCACCCTGACGCGGAACTGGCTCCGCGTGATGTCGTCAGCAGGGCGATATTATCACAAATGGTGCGGACAGGCAGCAGTCATGTATACCTTGATCTCACCTGTCTCGACGGGAATTTCATCAAGAACAGGTTCCCGCGGATTTACGCGACCTGCCTCCAATATGATATCGATATTACCAGGGAGCTTATTCCGGTATCCCCCGCCGCGCACTACATCATGGGAGGGGTCAGGACAGACAATGAAGGGGCGACAAGCTTAAGGGGCCTGTACGCGGCAGGTGAGGTTGCCTGCACGGGCGTTCACGGGGCAAACAGACTCGCCTCCAACAGCCTGCTCGAAGGGCTGGTGTTCGGAGCCCGTGTTGGGCGGGCAGCCGCCGAATTCGGGATCACGGAGAGAGACAGGGGACTGCGGGATATAAACGGCCCGCTCCAAAATGAAACTGACAGGGGAATTCCTCCTGAATTGCGCCACTCCCGGTTTGACATTGAGGAGGTCCGGCATCTGTTGAGAAAGACGATGTGGGAACGGGTTGGGATCATACGCTGTGCCGAGTCATTGGGGGAAGCGCATTCAAATCTCAGGGAGTGGTCGTTCGTCTCGCATATGTCTTTTTCGACGAGACGGGAACTTGAGCTTCAGAATATGATTGCAGTTTCACATCTGGTAACCGAATCCGCCATCATAAGGAGAAACAGCGTGGGAGCCCATTACCGTTCCGACTTTCAGACAAGAAATGAGGGATGGGACAGGCATATCATTTGCGATAAGGAAGAGGGGTTCCGGCTGGAATAGCCACAGTGGAGAGGGCAAGCTTTCCACCTTCAAAGGTTGCGACCCCGCGATTTTACCGGCTGTGATCATAACAAGCCGCAGGCGTGACAATCCGGGAAATAGCAGCCGTCATCGGCATGGCATGCGCATGAAAATGGAGGCCCCCGCTTTTAACCCGGGGAATGCAGTCCGGGGCGCCCTGTTGCTCCGATAAGCTTCAGGAATTCATCGTAGGCAATGGTTTTAACGCCCAGTGAACGGGCTTTCTGCAGCTTCGAACCGGGATTTTCTCCGACAATGACATAATCGGTATTCTTTGATACGGATGACGACGCATGTCCGCCAAGGGTTTCAATCATCTGCTCGACCTCCCCCCGCGGCTCAGGCAGCGTACCCGTAATAACGCAGGTCTTTCCGTCCAGCGGTCTCTTTGCTTTTTCAGTCCCTTTATCCGAGAAGTCAGGGTTAGTAATATGAACGCCGAGCGATTTCAGGGTCTTCAGCGTATGGAGATTCTCCGAATCATTAAAGAAGCCGGATACGGAGCCGGCGATTTTTTCCCCGATCTGTCTGATCCCCATGATTCGATCAGACTGCACGTGATACAGGTCTTCGAGTTTCTCAAAATTCCCGGCAAGCAGCTTTGACGCATACTCGCCGACGTGCAGGATTCCCAGAGCGAAGAGGAACCGCGCAAGGGTGGTATGCTTGCTTTTTTCGATAGCGCTGATCAGATTCCGGGAGGATTTCTCAGCAAACCGCGGCAACCGCAAAAGGTTTTCCCTTTTCAGTTTATACATGTCCGTAAAATGCGAAAGCAGTCCGTTCTTATATAGAAGTTCGACATTCTTTTCGCCGAGGCCTTCGATATCCATGGCCCCCCGTGACGCAAAGTGGATGATCCTCTCCTGCGCCTGCGCAGGACAGTTGAGGCGGATGCATCTGACGGCAACCTCTCCCTCTTCCCTGACAACCCGTGAGCCGCATATCGGACATTTCTCCGGGACAGGGGCCTCCCTCTCTGACCCTGTTCGCCTGTCTTTAATCACAGCAACAACATGGGGGATGACATCCCCGGCCCGTTCCACGACTACCGTATCGCCTATCCGGATATCCTTCCTCCTCATTTCATCCCAGTTGTGGAGCGTTGACCGGGATACAGTAACTCCGCCTATCCTTACGGGTTCGAAAACGGCGAAAGGAGTTATTACTCCGGTTCTTCCTACGCTTCCCTGAATGTCAAGGACTTTTGTTGTCCCCTGATGAGCGGCAAATTTATAAGCAATTGCCCAGCGGGGCTCTCTCGTCTTCATGCCGAGCTGCCTCTGCAATCCGAAATCATTCACTTTTACGACCGCCCCGTCTGTTTCAAATGGAAATTGTTTCCGCCTGCCCTCAAGCTCGCGAACGACGCCGATAACCGCGTCAATTCCCCGGACTTTTTTTACTGCCGCCGGAACCGGGAACCGCGCCTTTTCCAGCCATCTGATAAACTCCCACTGGCTTTCGAACGCGATTCCCTGTGTTGACCCTGCGCCGTAACAAGACAGATGGAGTCTCCGGGCGGCGGTTATAGATGAATCAAGCTGCCGTACAGAGCCGGCGGCGGCATTCCGCGGATTTGCAAAAAGAAGCTCTCCTCTGTTTTCTCTTTCTTTGTTGAGATCATTGAATTCATCGACGTCCATATATACTTCACCCCTGATGTCGATCTCTTCGGGGATTACCCCGGCTTCATGTATTTTCACGGGGATGGATTTAATCGTTTTGATGTTTTGAGTAACGTCCTCCCCCTGGTATCCGTCTCCTCTTGTGGATGCTTTGTGGAGAAAGCCATTACGGTATGTCAGCTCAATGGCAAGGCCGTCATACTTGGGCTCAACCGTATATTCAATCTCCGCATCGGTTCTGAGAAGTCTTTTTATTCTCCGGTCGAATTCGCGCATGTCTCCGGTTGTAAAGGCATTGTCGAGCGAAAGCATCGGTTCGGTGTGTTTCACCTTCTCAAATTTGTCCAGGGGAGGGGCCCCGACGCGCTGCGTCGGCGAATCAGGCAGTATGTAGTTATACCGGCCTTCAAGGTCTTTCAAACGGAAATAGAGGCGGTCGTATTCTTCGTCTGAAATCACCGGGGAATCGAGCACATAATATCGGTAACAATGATAGTTCAGGTCATTTACGAGCTTTTCTATTTCAGACCTGATATTTTCCGCCAGCTTATCGGTCATACGTGACGGGCGCTCCCGCAAGAGGTCTTTTGTCGCGACGCTATTTCCAGCAGGAACTTTAATGATAAAAGAGCCGCTTGTTCCTTATTTTCCTGCCGGTTGCCACCCAGCCTCAGCATTTTCGCCACCGTCCCGGTTTCCGTGCCCACCCCGATGAAGACCAAACCCCGCTCTTTTCCCTCGAGCACATCCGGGCCGAGATTGCCTGTCGTTGAGAGGGAAAAGTCAGTCCCCGCCAGCTTCCGTATCTTGCCGGCCATTTCCCGGGCAGTCTCCGCGCTCACAAGTCCGTATTTTTGAATGCAGCGGGATGATACCCTCAGAACGGACTTTTTTGACTCCGCCGAGTATGGAACAACTCCCGCCTCAAAAAAATCACTAGCTCCGGGAAGCGTAGTGACGAGGTGGCTGATGAGGCCGCCGGTGCATGATTCCGCAACCGAGAGAGTAAAGCCATGCCGCCGGAAATAGGCATGCACTTTTTTTACCGCATATAGAAACTTTTTCTCCATATTTTCCTTGCCTGCATTCGCTATAATTATACAATGAAAACATATGCCGTCTGTTTCTAATTGCCTCCCGGCTGTCAAGGTGGGGCAATATGCTTAATTTCCGGGAAAGGGGATTCTTTGGATAACATGTTTCCACGACGTTCCACGCATATAAAATACCCAAATCCAGCGATAAGAATTGCCATTGCGAGTGCAGCGAAGCAATCTCGTCGTATGAAAGGATATTGCCACGCACCTTGCAGGTGCTCGCAATGACGCGTTTATCAATCGTTCGAGATAGTTATCGCCGGATTTGGGAAATATATAAAACTTCCGGATATGAAAGCCCCGGTCATAAATAATTCAAAGCGGTTTTCTCATGCTGCCGTCCTTTTGTTTTTTATCATGACTTCTATTTTGCTTCCACTGTTTCTCCCGGATGGCATCACGGCGGGAGATGCAGCGTTGACGGAAAACAAGAAGCCTGTTCATGACGCGCTTCTACATCACGCCCTCCACGTGGTTCTTTACCCGCGGGAGAACCGTTTCACCGCAGAGGATACGGCGACAATCCCGGATAATTTCCCGCGGGAATTCCGCTTCATCCTCCACAAAGGGCTTAATCCTGCAGGCTATCCTGAAAGCGTAATCATTGAAAATGACGCTGAAAAGTTGCCCCATAAGCACCTGGAATCATACATCGTCAGATTGCCTGATGACATAAAGACGTTCGTGATCAGCTACGGCGGCGTTATCGATCATCCTCTTGAGCAGGTCGGAAAGGAACAGGCGCGCGGCTACAGTCAGACCATGGGGAAAATCACTGAAGAAGGCGTTTATCTATCGGGACATTCACACTGGTACCCGGTATTCGACGCCCCGCTGCTGACTTTTTCGCTCACTGTGGAACTCCCCCGCGAATGGGATGTGGTGAGTCAGGGGGAACGGACCCTGCATCGGATAGACCGGGATAAAAAATATGTTCGCTGGTCATCTCCCGAACCGCAGGAGGAGATTTATCTTGTAGCCGGGAAATTTCATGAATATGAGAAAAGAATGGATACTGTGCGGGCCATGGTATTTCTCCGGTCGCCTGACGAAAAACTTGCAGGGAAATACCTTGAGGCCGCCGGCCGCTACCTCCCGTTATATCAATCCCTTATCGGCCCTTATCCATATTCGAAATTTGCCCTCGTCGAGAACTTCTGGGAGACCGGATTCGGGATGCCCTCCTTTACCCTGCTCGGACCAAAGGTCATCCGGCTGCCGTTCATCGCCGACACTTCATTCCCCCATGAAATCCTGCACTCATGGTGGGGGAACAGCGTCTTCCCGGAGTATGAACAGGGGAATTGGTCGGAAGGCCTGACTGCATATTTATCCGATCATCTCACTGCCGAGCAGCGGGGCGGCGGCGCGGATTACCGTCAGACCGCCCTGCAGAAATATGCCGATTATGTTTCGGCGGAGAAGGAATTTCCGCTCGCCGGCTTCCGTTCACGCCACAGCGCGCCGTCAGAGGCGATCGGATACGGCAAATCCCTGATGTTCTTTCACATGCTCCGCCTTGAGCTGGGGGATGAGATTTTTATCAGGGGGCTGCGGGATTTCTACCGCGGGAACAAATTCCGCTTTGCCTCATTCGGGGATTTGAGAAGGAGCTTCGAGCGCGTCTCCGGGAGATGTTTGGAGGATATCTTCGCGCAATGGATAACCCGGTCCGGGGCGCCCGAATTAAAAATACGAAACGTTCGTTCTTTTTTTGAGAATGACTCATATGTTCTGACCGCGTCGGTGGAGCAGGTGCAGCATGGACAGCCATACCGGCTGCTGGTGCCTGTAGCGGTAACGATGGAAGGTCATGAGGAAGCGTATCAGACTTCTCTTCGCATCGACGAAAAGCGGGCCGGGATCAGGCTTCACCTCCGGGCAAAACCGTTGAGAATCGATGTTGATCCTGAATTTGACGTCTTCAGAAGGCTTAACCGCGATGAAGTTCCCCCCGCAATCACACTGGTATTGGGAGCAAAAAGACTGATCGCCGTTCTTCCATCTTCCGCGGCTCCGCCTCTTATTCAGGCCTATCGGACTTTCGCTGAAGCGATGAGAGATGCAGGCCCCGACCGCGTGGAGATAAAGTTCGACAGTGAAATATCGGCGTTCCCCCCGGACAGCGCGTTATGCATCCTTGGCATGGACAACCTCCTGCTTGAGAAAGTCCTGAAGGCGCTGTCACGGTTCCCTCTAAAAATGAATCACGAGAGCATGAACATAGCGAAATCTGCCATACCGCTGGAAGGGCATTCAATAGTGCTGACGGGAAGAAATCCCGGAAATCAGGACGCCGGAATGCTGTTTGTCTCTTCCGGCAGTCCTGAAGCATTGAAAGGATTGAGCAGGAAGCTGCCCCATTATCATAAATACAGCTATCTCGTGTTCAGGGGGGATGAACTGGAGAACATCATTAAAGGGAGATGGGGCCTCACTGATTCCACGATGACCATTTTCCCGGGTGAGAACGGGGCGCCGCCGGAAGCCGGGATGGGAAAACTGCATGAGAGACTCCCCCTTTCGGCATATGCGCGGGGGTTTTCTGCCGGTATAATGATGAATACGGTCAGTTTTCCCTTGGCGACTGAAACGAGCGGAGGGGCAATAGGCTCACAGGAACTTGTCTCTGACCCCCGAAAATAGAGTTCGCATTGCCTGCCTCCGGGAAGGAACAGAGATAGAGACTGAAAGCGAGGTTATTAAAAAATGCAGATTAACTCATTTGACGGGCATGGCTCGCGGGAGGAAAACATATGAAACACGGCGAAGAAAAAGAAAAAATCAAAGAGGCGGCGGCGTTTATCACGTCAAGAGATACGCTCGATGGCGCTTATCCGGGTCTGATTCTTGGCATTAACTCAGTGCGTTTGGGAATGAATGCCTCTATCTTTTACACATTTATGGGGCTGAACGTAATACGCAAAGGATGGATCGAAAAGGCCAAATTTCAGCCTTCCGGCTTCATGGGAGCTATTCCGGGGATGTCGTCGATTGCGACATGGATGATGAAGAGCAAGCTGGCCAAGGCGAATATCCCGGGCCTCTCGGACCTCCAGGAGATGGCGCAGCTCGAAGGCGTGAAGTTCATCGCCTGCAAGATGACAGTCGATATGATGGGCTTTACGCAAAAAGATTTCATCGACGGCGTTGAAATCCAGTCCGCGGAAGATTTCCTGAAATACGCGAAGGAATGCAAGATTCTTTTGTATACTTAACCTAAATAATATGTTTCCCAAATCCAGCGATAACTATCTCGAACGATTGATAAACGCGTCATTGCGAGCACCTGCAAGGTGCGTGGCAATCTCCTTTCATACGACGAGATTGCTTCGCTGCACTCGCAATGACAATTCTTGTCGCTGGATTTGGGTTAAAGATAACCTTTTTTATAAGACAAGCAATTAACATTGG
>CAZKLK010000063.1:0-10186 GCA_964553535.1 uncultured Nitrospiraceae bacterium | reverse complement strand
CAAGATACGCACCGCGAAGCCTTTCATCGTTCAGGAGTTCTTCGCTTGCCCCTTCAAGGGCTGCGCTCCCGTTCTCGAACACGTAGGCGCTGTCCGAGAGCTTCATCGCCTTAATACAATGAGGAGCACCAGACCGGCAGTGGTGAAAAATGCGGGGGATATGGTGCATAAGTACGCGCCAGGCATATAGATTTCTCCATTGGCAAAACTTATGAGCCCGAAAATGCCATATGCCATGGAGTATCCGGGGGCAAGCCCATTTATTAATTGCTGGAGAAACATGAGGCATTTTAACAAAAAACACTTTTTGAGGGCAAAACGGCTGGAATACCTTGAAAAATGACTCGGATCTATAAGGAATTGCAATAATCCGTTTGCCTGTTATGAGCGGAGCATGCTGCAAATTAAGCCTTGACATAATATTAAGCATCTGCTAAATTAACAGGCATCACGTCGTATCAGGAAAGGAGGTGACACCATGAGCAAAATCATGAGGATTATTATGGTAGTCGTCCTTGCGCTCTCATATACCGGACTCGCTTCCGCAGTCGACGAGAAGCCGGTCAGCAAAAAAGCAGGGACAAAAGTGAAGCAGGTTACCGGTGAGATTACGGAAATCGATGTAAAAGCAAAAACGGTTAGCGTGAAGGGGAAAAATGGCTCTGTTTCTCTCGCACTGACGGATGGAACCAAAGTTTCAATGAATAAAGAGATAAAATCCCTCTCAGATGTGCAGGTAGGAGATAGGGTAACCGTCAAGTACAAGGAATCCGAAGGAAAGCAGACGGCGAAGCGCATCGAGATCAAGACTGCCGCTAAAAAACCTAAGCTGCCGACATAGCCGCCGGGGGGCCATCAACAGGGCAATGGGCACTCAGGAGTCTGTGTGCCCATTGAATATTTTCATTTTTCGTCTCTGCCATTCCAAAAGACAATTTCGTCCGCTTTTAGATTTGACTTGCTATCGTACATACCATGTAAAATAATCACAATGTCTCTTAAAAACTATTTCCTGAACCTTTCCTTGAACAAAAAACTCGTCGGAATGATGATCGTCCTCAGCTTTCTGCTTGTCTCATCTTTGATGGTTTTCTATTCCCAGTTTGAGAATGATCTGCTCAATGAATTTGAAAATCAGACGGCTGATCTCTTAAAAGCCATACAGATCGCTGTTGAGGAAGTTACCGGCAGGGGATTCACCGACGAGGTCAGGCTTCAGGGCTATCTCAGAACTCTGAGAGAAAAGGGGGTAACAGAAATATCAATAATCAGCAATGATGATGAGATTGTTGCAAGCACAAACCCTTCGAGAATCGGGGAAGAAGTTAGCTCGGCAAAGAAGGAGCGCATTATCAGGGCAGAACTTGGAGAACCGGTATCCAAAGAAGGGAAAATTTATAATGTTCTTCTCCCGGTCGTAGCAGGCAACGAACATTACGGCTATATTCACTTGAAGATCAATATGGAAGATTTCTCGGGCATTATTGAGCGCAACGCCCTTAAGAGAATTGTCGCAATATCACTCGTATTGGGACTGGGCATCCTCCTTGCTGTTTTCCTTTCCTCAATATACACGCGGCCTATTCATACCGTGGTTAACGCCGCGCGAAATGTCGCAGCCGGAGACCTTTCCACTGAACTTAATACCGACAGAAAAGATGAAATCGGAGAGCTGACCCAGGCCGTCAATTACATGACCCGCAAACTCAGGGAAGAGCGCGCTCTTGAAGAGAAACTGCGGGAAGCTGAACACCTTTCGGGCATTTCTCAACTTGCAAAGGGCATGGCGCATGAAATCAGAAATCCACTGAATTTTATAAGTCTCTCCATTGACCATATCAGAAAGAAATTCAGCCCGAAGAACGATCCGGAAAAGGAACACTTCGAGTCTCTTATCAGGAGCATAAAAAACGAGATCCAGCGGCTAAATAACCTTGTTGGCAATTTTCTCGACTACGGCAGGCCCATCAGGATGAGCCGTCAAAATACAAATCTGCATGTGCTGATTCAGGATGTTATCTCATTGGTTTCCGCAAAGGCCGAAAAAGAATCAATAAAAATCCTGTATCATAATGAAGGCATCCCCACCCTTTCCCTTGACCCCGAACTTATCAAGACCTGCATTTTCAACATCATTCTAAATGCTTTTCAGGCGATGCCGTCAGGCGGGGAAATAATCATCAGATTGACGGCGCTCAATAACAAGGCCACCGTAACCATCCGGGATACGGGAGTCGGCGTATCGCGGGAGAACCTGGCCAAACTCTTTGATCCTTTCTTCTCAACGAAGACAACAGGTCTTGGACTTGGCCTTGCCATGACAAACAGAATCATCGAAGAGCACGGCGGGAAAGTGGATTTCCAGAGCACTGAGGGCAAGGGCAGTACGGTAACACTGTCGCTGCCGGTGTAGATAAGTATTCGCGGATAAGGGAATTCATCAAGCAGTCAGGCGCGGTTTTTTGACTGAAATCTTCGAATACCCGGACCCTCAAATCCCATTTGAAGAGGAGGTGTCTTATGGCTGTTATTCTTATTGTCGACGACGAAGAAAACCAGCGGAATATTCTCAAAGCTATCCTCGACGACGAAGGTTATGAAACTCACACTGCCTCGTCTGCGGAAGACGGGTTAAAAATAGCAAAGGAGATAAAACCGGATGTTGTGCTGACGGATATGAAAATGGAAGGGATGGATGGAATAGATTTTATAGAATCGCTCCGCACGGAGTCATTTAATCCACCCGCGATTGTCATGACGGCATTCGGGACAATTTCTTCCGCGGTTAACGCGATCAAGAAGGGGGCATTTGACTATCTGACAAAACCCCTTGATGAGGACCTTTTGCTCATAACAGTCAGGAGGGCGGCGGAGAAAGCCGAACTGTTAAAGGAAAACCTGCTTCTCCAGAAAACACTTTTTGAAAGGTTCAGGATCGAAGGCATTGTAGGACGTTCGGAAAAAATGATGGAAGCCCTTGAAATTATGAAGAAGGTCGCATCGAGTCACGTCACGGTGCTTATCCTTGGAGAAAGCGGCACGGGCAAGGAGCTTGCGGCGCGCGCAATCCACTATAACAGTTCGCGCAGAGCAAAGCCTTTTATAGCGGTAAACTGCGGCGCCATACCGGAGAATCTGATCGAGAGCGAGCTGTTCGGCTATGAACCGGGCGCCTTCACCGGTGCGACATCCAGAAATATCGGCCTCTTTGAATCCTCTGCTGGCGGCACGATCTTCCTCGATGAAATCGGGGATCTGCCTGCAATTACGCAATCGAAAATTCTCAGAGTGCTCCAGGAAAAAGAGATACGGAGACTGGGCAGCCGGGAAAACATCAAAGTAAATATAAGGATAATCGCCGCGACCAATAAGGACCTGAAGAAAGAAATTGCTGAAAAGCGGTTCAGGGAGGATCTCTATTATCGGTTGAATGTCGTCACAATCAACCTTCCGCCCTTGCGCGAAAGAAAAGAGGATATGCCGGAACTTGCCTCGTTCTTTATCGGAAAATTCAACAGGGAATTCGGCAAACGGGTAAAGGGCATTGAAGACAACGCATTAAAAATGCTCGGGGATTATCACTGGCCCGGCAATATACGGCAGCTTGAGTCGGTTATTGAACGCGCAGTTCTCATGTCTGAAACCCAGGGCATAGGGTTAAGAGATATAAAAAGTGAGTTGCGGCATTTTCAGGAAAGAGGCATCCTCGATTTTGATTTGCCGGATGACGGGATAAACGTCGAAGAACTTGAACAAGAGCTTCTGAGAAAGGCAATGCATAAAGCGAACGGCGTTGCTGCAAAGGCAGCGAAACTCCTCGGCCTGAGTTACAAGACATTCTGGTACAGGTGGGAGAAATTGAATATTCAATCCCCAAAAAAGGAAATAAATCCCTAAATAAGGATTCATATTCACGGATATCCTGTATTGAAGCGGCTTTCCACGCTGGCACACCTCTTGCTCACCCTTACGCTTTTTAGAAAGCGCAACAAGGGACAAGTCAGTACAAAAATTTTTCGGATAAAGGAGGTGATTTAAATGAAAAAAGCAATAGCGATAGTCCTGTCGGTTGCCTTCCTCTTTGCCGCCGCCTCTTTTTCCATCGCGGCAGATGAAAAAAAGGCAACCCCCGCTCCTGCCGCTGATATGAAAAAAGCCGCACCGGCTGAAGAGAAGAAGGCAGCCCCGGCAATGGAGGAGAAGAAGGCTCCCGCAAAGGTGAAGCAGGTTCACGGCAATGTCACCGCCGTGGACGCAAAGGCAAAGACCGTCACGGTAAAGGGGAAGAAAGGTGATGTTGTCATCGCCGTCGACGACAAGATGATCGCAGATATCAAGGTCGGTGATTACGTCGTTGTCCAGTACATTGAGGCCGACGGCAAAAATATCGCAAAATCGATGAAAAAGTTAGAAGCCAAGCCGGAAGAGCAAAAGACCGATAAGAAAGTCGCTCCCGTAGAAAAGAAGTAACTTTTTTAATGAAAAAGGGCACTCTGTGCAGTGCCCTTTTTTTTCGCCTGCATAGTTTTTTCTTCTGCCATAACACAGATTGTCCGCCGCACTTTTTGCTGTATAATAGTGAATCCGAACCAACAGGAGGGTGTCTTGAAGAAAAAGATTTCAATTGAACTTGCCTCGAGAGTAAAGCATTTGCCGCCGTACCTCTTTGCGTCGATTGATAAAATGAAACAGCGCGCCCTGCAAAAAGGGACGGATCTTATAGACCTGAGTATCGGCGACCCTGATATCCCGACCCCTGTTCAAATTGTGAACGAGATGAAGAATGCAGTTGAGAATCCGGCGTATCACCGCTATCCTTCCTATGAGGGGATGCCCTCGTTCAGAGAAGCTGTTGCAGGATGGTATAAAAGGAGATTCCAGGCAACGATTGATCCCAACACAGAGGTTTTGTCGCTCATAGGATCAAAAGAAGGCATTGGTCACATTCCACTCGCATTTGTCGATCCCGGAGATACAGTGCTTGTTCCATCTCCCGGCTACCCTGTGTACGCCGCAGGCACCCTCTTTGCCGGAGGCATTAGTTACCCCTTGCCCCTGCTGCAGGAAAATGACTTCTTGCCCGATCTTAACAGTGTTCCGAAAGGCATTTTAAAAAAAGCAAAACTGTTTTTTATTAATTATCCGAACAATCCGACATCAGCGGCGGCCCCCGCTGATTTTTTCAAGGAAGCAGCGAGGATTGCCCGGCTCTATAACATCATAGTATGTCACGATGCCTCATATACGGAGATATATTACGGCGAAAAGCCCCTCAGTTTTATGCAGATACCAGGCGCCAGGGATGTCGGCATCGAGTTCCATTCACTTTCAAAGACTTACAATATGACGGGGTGGAGGATAGGTTTTGCCGTGGGAAACCGGGAGGTCTTGCAGGGTCTCGGGAAGATCAAGACAAACCTTGATTCGGGGGTTTTCCAGGCAATTCAGAAAGCTGCCATTACGGCGCTCTCTCTTAAGCAGGATGTGCTTGCGCCCACCAGGCGGACCTATCGGGAAAGACGCGACGTGCTTTACAATGGTCTGACACAGCTTGGCATGCAGGTTCAGAAGCCCGCGGCAACGTTCTATCTATGGGTGAAAGTCCCCCCCCGGTTCACGTCGATGGATTTTTCCGCACACCTGCTTGATAAAGCGGGTGTTCTTGCCACGCCCGGCAACGGATTCGGTTATGCCGGAGAAGGTTACATACGATTTGCGCTCACTGCCTCTGCCGGGAGAATTCAAGAGGCTGTTGACAGGATCAGGAAAATTCTCTGATGCGAATCCGCTCCCGGTATCATCCGGGGTGTTTTTTGGGGGCGGAACATGGCTAAAGTTTACCTGGGACTCGGTTCCAACATCGGCGACAGGGAAAGCAATCTCAAGAGAGCGCTGGATATGCTGCCGGCAAGAGGAGTTCTCATCAGAAAAAGGTCCTCACTTTACGAGACAGAACCATGGGGAGAGCGCAATCAGCCCCTGTTCCTGAATATGGTTGTGGAATCAGAGACCGCTCTTGCGCCGCAGGCCCTTTTAGGCGTCCTGAAGGATGTGGAAGCTGCTTTGGGACGGGAAAAAGCCCGCAAGTGGGGACCCCGCATAATAGACCTTGACATTCTGCTTTATAACCATATCATATTAAGTGAAGATTTTTTGAAAATCCCCCACCCTTGCATGCATGAGAGGGAATTTGTATTGAGGCCGTTACATGAAATTGCGCCGGATGCCATGCATCCCCTGCTCGGAATGAATATGAGAGAACTCATTGCGCAGTTGGGCCGGACATCAACAAAAAAGTATGGAACATCTTGATATTGAGACGCTTTCTTCTCTACAGCGCCATCTCGCTAAATTTACAGGCATGTATCTTTCTCTTTACAGCGAAAAAGGCAGCCTGATTCTTCCCCCTGCAAATGAAAATAAACTTTTGTCGTTCATGAGATCCCTGCCCAAAGGCGGGGACAACCATCATCATTTCATCACGGAGAACATTCAAAAGGCCCTCCAGAGAACTGATGTATCGGTTTTCAAAGGTCCGGGCGGGCTGCATCATTTTATAATGCCGATCCGCGCAGAGGACTCGTGCTTCGCTGTCGTCGGCGGAGGGATTTTTGTTTCTGCTGAAGACCGTGACAACTTCGTGAAAACAGCAGGCGTGACTTATGGATTAGCGCATGATCAGTTGAAATCGATGCTTCAGGATGCCGCTGTCTCGGATTATAGCAAGCTGCAAAATGCTGCGCGGTCGATCTGTTCAATTTTCAACATTGGGTTGCAGAGCAGCCTTAGAGGGGCGCTGCTTGAAAAACGATACAGGCTGATGAAGGCGGTCTTTGGCCTCATATCAGAAATACATCCCGGTCAGCAGGCTGATGAGATATACGACATCATGATGGATATGATTCAATTCCTGTTTAACGCCGAGAGCATTGCTGTAATGAGCATCGATAACCACAAATTGCACCCGCATAAATCAGCCGGGAAATTCAGGAATTATCTTTCCTTAACACCGATAGAGATCACTGGGATATTCTCTGAGGTCATCAACAGGCAAACCCCTTCGTATTCGGATTCCGCTATGGACCTATTCCGGGTTGGCTTCAATGACAGGATTACATCTCTGCATGCGTTTCCGATCATATCCGGCAATAATGTAATTGGGATACTGAATACATATAACTCCGCTCTTTCAGAGGAAGATACCGAGCTTATATTTGAGTTATGCAAGATGATGGGCAGTTCTCTAAGAATCGCGGAACTTCAGGAGACATTCCATAAATGTCAAAGGGGGAGGGATGTGCTGAATACAGCCGCATCACGTCTCATACCCGTCAAAGAGCCGGATGTGCTTTACGACACAATACTGGACATGTCTGTTTCACTGGCCGAAGCGGAAAAAGGCTCGCTCATGCTTGCGAATGATGACGCGGCTTGCCTAACGGTAAAGGCTGCAATTGGCATTAACCGGAGGCTTCTGACAAGTATCAGAATAAAGCCTGGTGAGGGCGTCGCAGGGTGGGTATTCAGGGAGGGTGTTCCACTTATAGTGGACGATATCGAAAAAAATGAATTGGGATTTCCTAAAAGGCATAAATACCGGACGGGTTCATTTATTAGCATCCCCCTGAAACTCGGCGACAAAACCATCGGCGTGCTCAATATGTCGGACAAAATCTCGGGCGAGGTATTTTCGGCAGAGGACATGGCCCTTATCAAGTCCTTTGCGGACTATGCTACAATCGCTCTTGAACGGTCGACATATTACGCGCTCGCGGGGCATTTAAAGGAGTTGTCGGTTACCGATCCCCTCACGGGGCTTTTCAACAGACGTTATTTTGAAGAGAGATTTTTTGAAGAGCTGAACCGTTCGGACCGCCATAACCTGTTTTTTTCCCTTTCCATGATAGATATCGACGACTTCAAGCTCTTTAACGACTCAGAGGGTCATCTTGCCGGCGATGAAATTCTCAGATCCATAGCCAACATAGCAAAAGACTGCCTGCGAGTCAGCGACGTAATAGCCAGGTTCGGCGGTGAAGAATTTGCCGTTATCATGCCCCAGACGGAAAGAGAGGAAGCGATTCTGGTTTCAGAAAGAATCCGGAAGTCCATTAAGGAACAGATACCTGCTACATGGAGGACCTTCCCTCGAAAATCAATAACTGTCAGCATCGGCATAGCGACTTTCCCCTATGATGGGAGAGAACGGAAAGAACTTATCCGGAACGCCGACAAAGCGCTTTATTCCGCCAAGATGGAAGGAAAAGACAGAACGGTGCTCTCCGGCAGTCCCAAGGCTAATCCTTCCCCGCAATCTTTCCGAAATTCTTCAACACCATGAGGCCCGTTTCCTGGCTTTTTTCCGGATGGAACTGGGTCGCATAAATGTTATCCTTCCAGACCATAGACGTGAAGGTCACTCCATAGTCTGTTGTCGTGGCGATCACATTGTAATCCCGCGGCACGGCGTAAAAAGAATGGACAAAATAAAAAAATGACGCATCATGGATTCCGTCAAAAACAGGAGGCCTCTTAATAATATTCACTGTATTCCAGCCCATGTGAGGAACCTTGAGACCCGTATGAAATCTCTTAACCCGCCCCTTCAGGATATCGAGTCCCTTGCAAACGCCGAACTCCTCCGATTCAGTGAATAGCGCCTGAAGGCCGAGGCAGATACCGAGAAACGGCTTCCCCTGCTGAATCGAACGCACAACTGCTTCCGTCAGCGACATACGATCGAGGTTTCTCATGCAATCTCTGAAGGCGCCAACACCCGGGAGCACAAGCGCAGACGCGTTATCGACTGCCCTGCGGTCAGAGACTACATTCGCGGCGACCCCGACTTTCTGAAACCCTTTTTCAACACTGCGCAGATTGCCCATGCCGTAATCTATTATTGCAATCATATTTTTGCTTTTGTTTAATGCCCTGCGGATTGGTTGATGGAATGATGCCGGCAGCCGATCTATTCAGTCTTTAACAGTATTTCTATTTTTGCTTTTGATTTGAGACCGTCCATCCACTTTTTCTTCAGCTCGCCTGCGCGTTCAGATTCAAGCTCCATCCGAAGCTTTTCTTTCGTGTCCTCAAAAGCCACCTGATGCTCCGGCTTTTTATCTTCCACCCTTAAAATAAAATGGCTCGACTCTGCCCGGATAATATCGCTGACCTCTCCAGCCTTCAGATTGAACGCGACTTCATCAATCTCCTTCAGCATCCTGCCTTTATGCAGGTATCCGGTCTCCCCGCCCCGCATCCGGTAACTGTCTTCGGAGAAATTATATGCCATTTCTCCGAAGTCCGCTCCCTGCTTGATCTTCTCCAGGATATCCCTTGCCTTTTCCGCGTCTCTGACTGAGATAATCCTGAGCTTCACACTGTCAGGCGCTTTAAATTTCGCGGCATTCTTATCGTAATGTTCTTTCAGATATGAGTCGCTTACCTTAGCCGGCTCGGTGACATTTTTGGCAAAGGCCTCCTGAGCAAGCAATTCTTTCTCGATGCGCGCTCTCACCAAGACTTCCGATATTTTTTCCATTTCAAGAGCCGCCTGATAATCCTTATCCGATTTAAACCGTTTTTTGAACTTTTCAAGCTGGGCGTCAATATCACCTGCCGCCACACTCATTCCCCGCGATTTCGCATCCTGATACTGAAGTTCTCTGTCAATAAGCTCGTCAATGGCCCTTTTATAGTAATTCTTGCGTTTTTCGGCAGGCACATTGCGGTGATATGTCGTCCTTCTTATTATTCTGTCTACTTCCGATTCAAGGTCCTTCTTTGTGAAAACGAGATCGTTAACCTTTGCCACAATTGAGTCATTTGCGTATGCAGCGCCCGTTAAAAGCAGAATCATTAATATTGTTGACATTGAAAGATATAATTTCAGCATGCGTATCTCCTTTTCTTGCATCCCTGATTATATATTGCTATAGACAACAAATAACTTGCAAGGAGAAAAAAAGATAACTAATCCCTCAGTTATGAGCGTAATATTGTCATTGCGGGGAGTCCGCCTCAGGCGGACGACGCGGCAATCTTCTTTAACGCTTTGATAAATCGGGATTGTTTCTCCCGGAACAAGTCCGTGTTCGCAAGACGACAGATTAGTGGGATCAGACTTACTTAAACCCAAATCCAGCGATAACTATCTCGAACGATTGATAAACGCGTCATTGCGAGC
>CAZKLK010000062.1:0-10508 GCA_964553535.1 uncultured Nitrospiraceae bacterium | reverse complement strand
CACTGGATTCCGGCGTTCGCCGGAATGACGGTCCACACTAATCCCAGAAAAACCGTATTTTGTATCCTTGTTTTTGACTTTCATTTGACGGGTTCGATAAGGCCGAAATTGCCGTCCCGCCTGCGATAGATAACATTGATATTGCCGCTGTTGTCATTCGTGAAGACAAAGAAATCCTTGTCCAGGAGTTCCATCTGCATTGCCGCTTCATCAGGGCTCATCGGCCTCAGTTCAAATCTTTTATTTTTTATTATTTTGCCGGATTCAGGCGTGGCTGCCTCAGCGGGAATTGCCATTGATTTTCCCTCTGCCTTTCTATGAGACACAAGCTTTTCCTTATACTTCTTGATCTGTCTTTCGAGTTTTTCCGCAACCTCATCTATTGATGAATAAACATCATTCGTCGTGCCCTCGGCCTGTATGAGGACACCGTTCGCTTTCATCAGAACCTCCACCTTGTGACGGTATTTTTCGACTGTGATTGTGACAATCGCTTCCGCTATATTGGAGAGGTAACGGTCAAACCTCCGGATCTTTTTCTCAGCATAGGTTTTCAGGGCAGGCGTAATTTCGAGGTGTCTTCCTGTAACAATGATGTTCATGTTTCCTCCTTTTAGTGGGCCGATTTTCTTCGTTGCACCTGTGATGGTATCCCGAGCTCCTCACGGTATTTGGCAACGGTTCTCCGTGCTATCGTTATCCCTTCGCTCTTGAGCATTTCCGCGATCATATGATCGCTCAGCGGCTTGCGGCTGCCTTCCTCGGACACGATTTTCCTGATGGTGTCTTTTACCGATGTCGATGAAACGCTCCCGGCGCCGCTGCTGAGCGCGCTGCTGAAGAGATAACGGAATCCAAATACCCCATGTTCGCAGGCCAGATATTTGTTTGAGGTAACCCTGCTCACTGTACTCTCATGCAGGTTGAGGTCTGAAGCGACTTCACGCAGCGTTAAAGGCCTGAGGCACTGAACTCCGCTCTCAAAAAAATCTTTCTGGAGATCGAGAAGCTTCTCGGCAACCCGATATATTGTTCTGTTCCTTTGATCGAGACTTTTCAGCAGTTCCTTTGCGGAACGCATCTTTTCATTAAGAAATTGCCTGTCTTCCCTCGGGAATGCATTATCGCGCTGCAGAAGATTCTTGTAAAAAGCGCTGAAACCCAGTTTGGGGACCCCCTCATCGTTCAGGATTATCTGATATCCCTCATCTGTCCTGACTAAATAAACGTCCGGAGAAACATAGTTCGGAGTGGAACTTGAGAAATTCCTGCCGGGTTTCGGCTCAAGTCCCTGAATGATCTTTACCGCCGCGAGGACATCGCCGGGGGCGGCGCCGCACTGCTGGGCTATGACAGCGTATTTTTTCTTTTCAAGTTCATGCATATTGTTCCTGATGATTTTTTCCACAATCGTCCCCTGCAGCTGCAATGCCCTTACCTGCAAAAGAAGGCACTCGACAATATTCCGGGCGCCCACCCCGGCCGGATCAAACTCCTGGATAACCAGAATCGCTTCTTCAACCTCTTCGGGCCGGGCTTCCGCCGCGCGGCAGATTTCTTCAGTCGATGCGGCAAGATATCCGTTTTCATCTATATTGCCTATAATGACTTCCCCGATCCTCTTAACATGATCCGGCTCATGCGATAATCTTAACTGCCATAAGAGGTGGTCATACAGATCGGGTTTTTTGGAAACAAAGTTTTCAAACGACGGAGGAGTAATTGTCCCCGGATTAAAATATCCCATATCTCTGCCGTCTGAAATACGGTCATCAAAATATTCGTCCACCGAAAAGCTCAAGGGTTTTTCGAGAGTAGCCCGTTCATCTTCGTCCTGTTCCTCAATTTCAAGGGAATCCTTTTCTTCCGGACTGAGCTCATCGACGGATACCTCTTCGGCAACCTCCTCAAGGAGTGGATTTTCCAGCAGCTCCTGATTGAGATATTGGGACAGTTCAAGGTGGGGCATCTGGAGCAGTTTAATTGCTTGCTGCAATTGCGGCGTCAGGATCAATTTCTGGGCTAACCTGAGTTCAAGCCTGCTCTCGAGCGCCATTACAGGATAAACTCCTCGCCGAGGAAAACCTCTCTGACCCGCGAATCCGAGGCGATTTTCACCGGACTTCCCTCCTCAAGTATCTGTCCGCCGCTGATAATATACGCCCTGTCGGTAATAGAAAGCGTATCACGCACGTTGTGATCCGTTATCAGTATCCCAATATTTTTATCCCTGAGATACTTAAGCATTTTCTTGAGTTCGACGATCGCCAGAGGATCAATGCCGGCAAACGGCTCGTCAAACAATATAAACCTGGGGTTTACCGCCAGTGCCCTGGCGATTTCCGTTTTTCTCCTCTCGCCGCCCGATAGCTTGTATCCCTCCTTCTTCGACAGGCGAGAAAGATGAAATTCATTCAGCAGGCGTTCAGTCTCGGCGTCAATATCCGATTGTTTCAATCCTCTGATCTCAAGCACTGCTCTTATATTATCTTCAACAGTAAGCTTTCTGAATATTGACGGCTCCTGCGGCAGATAGCTGATCCCTTTAAGAGACCTCCGGTACATCGGGAGGCTGGTCACATCCTCATGATCAAGAAAGATCTGACCGCCGTCCGGCCTGATCAGGCCGACTATCATATAAAAGGTTGTCGTCTTGCCCGCGCCATTCGGTCCGAGGAGGCCAACAATCTCCCCCGTGCCGACATAAAGATGCAAACCGCTGACAACCTCTTTCTTGCTGTAGGTTTTCCGGAGATTTCTCGCTTCAAGAAGGTGCATGACAGATGCCCTATTGCTCTTTCCTGTTGGGAAGGAATACCTTGCTGCCCTCAACAAAAAACCGGTCCTCATTCATAAGGTAAATCATTTTACTTCCCGTAACAACGTTCTCGCCTTCAACTATTCTGGGCGCGCCGGTAAATACGATTTTTTCCTCGCCCGAAATATACATTGCCTCCCGGGAAGTAATCAGGAATTTCGCGGTGACAAACCTGACCGCGCCGCTCATGTCAATTTTCACGACATTGCCGGTTCCCCTGTCGTAATTAACGAGCATTCTGTCGGCATACATGGTCGTGTTCGGCGTTCGGGCGACGACATTATGTTCGAAAAGCGCTGTCTGTGACAGGTTATCGGCCGTCAGCGTTCCGGAGGTTATAGTGATCGGACCTTCTATCTTCTTGAGTTTCGACGCGTTTTCGGCGCGAGCATCTACCGCAGCAGCCAAAGAAAATGTCAGCGCGCAGAACAGAACGAACAGTTTATTATTGGAAAACGGCTTTGACATCCCTGAATATTCTCACCTTCTGTTCTTTCCCGGCCTGCATCCCCTCTCCCTCCAGCGAAAATCCCTTCCCCTCGAGGCGCACCCTGCCTTCCGTTTGTATAACGGATGAGGAGAGATCGAGGTCAAGAGAATCCGCTGTGATGCGGTAATCATCCCCCCTGGCCTCAATTATTGTGTCCGCGGAGAAACTTCTCTCCGAAAATACATAGGTGCCGCTGTCGGCACACAGCACGAGTTTATTCTCCGGCACTTCAAGTCTTATCGCGCGCAATCTGGCTTTATCCTCCCCCTCGGGAAAATCCGCCCTCTCCGCTGTAAGCGTCCAGACAACTGCACCCTTATTTTTTTGCATGATCCTGATATTCTGAAGAAATGAACTGCCGTATGTCTGAAGTTCCCTGTCTGATTCCCTGCCGCTCTTCAGCGCAAAAAATATGCCGGAAAAAAGAATACAAACAAGCATTATCATCATGCCTTTCTTCATAAAAAATTCTATCACACAGCAAGAGCTATGTAAACTCTCGGCATTTCCTTCCCAAAAACACACCGCCCGCTGCGCCGCGCAAAGCAATGGACTGTCCTTTGATTGAAAAATTTTACATTACCGCTGATAATATAGCCATGATTGCGTATGATGACTTTAAAAAATTGGATATCAGAATCGGAACCATACTGTCTGCCGAAAGAATACAGGGGGCCGATAAGCTCATATCCTTGCAGGTCGGTTTCGGAACTGAAACGAGGCGGCTCGTCGCCGGCATTGCCGAGACGTATCAGCCTGAACATCTGATCGGCAAAGATATCCCCGTGCTTATGAATCTGGAACCGAGAAAAATACGCGGAGTCGAGAGCCACGGAATGATCCTCGCAGTCGATGCCGGCGGAAAAGCGGTTCTGTTGCATCCCGACAGAAAAGTCCCTTCCGGCAGCATTGTCAGATAAGCGCACAAGATGCGCCCGCGAAAAGATCAGTTCAGCGGCTGCCTCGTCGGGCAATGCCTCGGTGACGCAGCGGGTTTTGTTGTTGAGGGATTCTCGCCGGAGGCTTCGGCACGGTATGTGGAAGACTACCTTGAAACAGAAATGGCGGGAGAGTTCGGCAGATTTCCTTTCCCTTTCGGCCAGTATTCGGATGATTCCCAGCTTGCGCGCGAATTGATCCAGAGCTATGTGCGGAAAAAATATTTCGACCCTGCCGATTACGCGGAGCGAATTGTAAATATTTTTTCCGAGAAACGCATTGTCGGATTCGGGTACTCGACGAAAGAGGCCGCGAAAAAATTAGCCGCGGGCGCTTCCTGGGAAGAATCAGGCGCTCCGCCCCCTTTCGCGGGCAACGGCAGCGCGATGCGGGCGGCGCCTGTCGGCCTGTTTTTTTTCGACAATCCCGGCAAACTTGTCAAAGCGGCGCATGATCAGGGCAGGATCACACACAGGGATCCACGGTGTTCGGCTGGCGCCGTCGCGGTCAGCGGCGCCGTCGCTCTGGCGCTTAAAGATTTCGAATTGGATCCGGCCGGGTTTCTATCAACGCTTGCAGAATGGACCGGGCAATTCGACTCCGGATTTGCCGAAGGACTCGCAACGGTGAAGCGCTGTCTGTCCCTGCCCCCCGCGGAGGCGTCTCCGTTGATTGCCGGATTGGGAATTCATGCCGATTTTGTCGACGATGATGAATGGAAAGGCATCCCGGGATTTGTGGTCAGCAGCGTCATGTGGAGCCTGTATGCGTTTCTCAAGACGCCCCGGGATTACTGGAGGACGATTTGCACTGCCATTGCGGCCGGGGGAGACACCGATACTACGGCCGCGATGGCTGGGGCGATCAGCGGAGCATATCTGGGAATTAGCGCCCTTCCGCCCGGGCTGACGGCGCTTCTGTCTGACCGGGGGACGTGGAAACGTGAAGAACTCGTCGAATTGGCTCATCGCTGCTACGATATAAAAATGCAGCGGGTCTTGCCGGAAGAAATACAGTGAAACCCGGTATAAAAGAGGGTAAGACGCCCTTGGCAGAGCCGCGAGGCGTCACATATCTTCCTTCCCTCGAGGGGAGGGGATGAAGGGGAGGGTGTCGGAAATCATCGTCACTAAACACCCCCACCCTAACCCTCCCCCCTCAGTGGGTAGGGAATTATTTGGTGCCCCCGGTGCAGGGCATCGAGGAATTCTTTGATTAACGACACAGGACGGGATGCGCTGCAGCCTTTTTTTACCGGCGACTCATATGACACGCCGGATAACAGACGCCGCGTGTTGCCGGACCGTTTGTTTCTGAACACCCGCTGGTATTTTGTCGGAAGATATATCGGCGAGCTCCTGAGGGGGCGCTCCCTGTCGCTCAGGGGGCGCTACGGCAGAACAGCCTGGGCCGAATCCTCATACAGGATATTTAATCTTATGGAGGATGTCGGCGGGCGTTTCCATATCAGGGGAATGGATAATATCCGTTTCTGCCGGCCTCCCCTGGTTTTTATAAGCAACCACATGAGCACCCTCGAAACTTTCGTATTGCCCTGCATCATCGTGCCTTTGATGAATATCACGTTTGTCGTAAAGGAAAGCCTGGTGAAGCATCCATTATTCGGTCCGGTAATGCGGTCCCGGGATCCCATAGTCGTGAAAAGAGAAAATCCGCGCGAGGATTTTCAGACTGTCATGGCAAGGGGAAAGGAGTTGCTGGCTTCGGGCATGTCAGTCGTTATTTTTCCGCAGAGCACCCGTTCTGTGGAATTCAGATCTGAGGACTTCAACTCACTGGGCATCAAACTGGCGAAAACCGCGGGAGTTAAGGCGATGCCTGTAGCGGTTAAAACAGATTTTTGGGAACACGGTAAATATCTCAAGGATTTGGGAACCATACGCCGGGACAGACCCATTTATATGGCCTTTGGCGAGCCTTTTTCGATTGCCGGCGCCGGGAAGGATGAACATCGGCAGACCATTCAGTTCATTAGCAGCCGTCTCAGGGAGTGGGGAGGAAAGGTAACGGGTTGAGCGTTTATTATGGGTGGCGGTCCGCCGACGCGGCCACCTTGAGGCAGTTGTCCTTGATCAAAATAGATTTCCAAACTCCCGCTCCCGGGTTTTCTGATCGGGCAGTAGATGCGCGGTCTGCGCACACAGGCGTTCGCTCCCGCTTCTCGCATACAAAACCTGTCTCACCGGCGCCCAGTTAACCCACGGTGACTGAATAGCCCGCGCCTTCACCGTAAAGAAAAATAACAGCCCCCGCTCCCTGATAGGAACGGGGGCTGTATTATCTCGCCATTTACTGTTTCGGGTATGCGGTTATAGTTTCTGCCTTTCTATGGAGCAGCACACCCAAGACCACCCGCCGCCCCTATATATTTGCCATTGCTGCGCGCGCGCTGGCACTGCTCGATGCTTGCCGGACCCGGCTTATCGAACGGAGAAGGGGTAACATCGAAGCCTGTATCCTGCGACTCGTTGAATGCGGTCAACGCCGCAATACACCCGCTGACGCTGATGCTTTGCTTCCTTGCATTACAGTTGGCCGATTCACAGTCGCTTATCAATTGCTGGATGGACTTGCCCTGATACCTCCATGTGGAACAGTTAGCACTGCCAAAGAGCCCTGCCGTGGCATTCAAATTGAGTTTTGCGGCAGTCAACTGCGCAACGAAAGAAAGGTATGTGGGATTCTGTTTATAGTCGTTGGATGACGTGCAGAGCGCCTCTGAGGTCGAGCAGGCATTTGCATTCTGGCCATCCACCTTCAGACCACACACGGTAACGGGGTCATATAGCCCTGCTATGTGTGGATGCGTGCCCCAGAAGCCGATGGTTCTGGTCAAACACTGGCTTCCGGGCGGCGTGCCGGTACAGTCATCACAGGACGGTCCCGCCAGACAGCTCGCCGTGCAGGTAGTGGCTTCCTTATCCACCACAATCGCTGCGCCAAGACCAAGACCATTGGTTTCACCGGCGATGTTCAAAGTCATGGTGAAGCAACCGCCAACTTCCAGGTTAGTACCGTCGCACTTGGCCACCGGATAATTATTGTCGAAACATGAAGCATCACCCAGTACAAAAGTACCATTGGTGCACGAGCCTGTTACCTGCGTTTCTGTAGTCAAGCATTCACCGCCGAGAGCGGGAAACGTAACGTCAAAGTGGCTGAGGGCTCGAAAAACATCTGTGGCGCACTCGCGTGAACACCTCGCATCAGGATCCTCCAATTGTCCCTGTTTTTGGCAAGAACTATGATCCTGACAGTCTGCTCCCGGGCGTGCTGTACCATCACACTTTCCAAGCGCAGGGCTGCAGATTTTATATACATAGGTTGCCGTACCACTGTTTGCCGTGGGCGCAGGCGTATAACTTTCCATGGTAATCTTGAACCCCGCATCACTGCAAACCGAGTACGGTAAACCTTCACATTCAACGCCCTCGCAAACTCCAAGGTCAGGCGGTGATACCGCGGCCCACGTCTGGCCTGCGCCAAAAGCGATTGCCGCCAGTAAAGCCAAGATAATCGCGCTTGTTTGATACAATTTCTTTGTCATACTTCCCTCCATCCTGTTTCCCCCGTAGGCGCACCCGCCTTCAGGAATTGTTTTAAAGAATCCTCCGCACAGTTGCTGCATGCGGCCCCCTCTCTGCAAAATTCTCCCCTATTTCACCTCCCCGATGAAAAATATGCAGCACACGAATGCGCGCGTCTTTTTTGAGGGCTGAAATCTTGTTTGCCCGCCCTCTGAAACAGAAAGCCGGATTGCCGATGCTGATTTCGGCAACCCGGCCATCTTCCGCAGAGAAGACCCTCGGCTTTCCGCCCCACCCTCACGGATGGTTTGGCTTTTGTCGTTCTTAAATGAAGCTTAATAAATTCACAATTCACTTTGCAAACCAGCAATCACCGTATTTAGGCAAAATTGCATGCTTTTACCCCGGCTAATTAGTTATTATTTGATCTAAAGTAAAAAAATCGCCTGATATCTCCATATTTCTACTATTTTTAGTGCCCAGACGCATAATAGAACCGGCATTATTAATAAAATCCCTCCCCCGCTTCCCTTTGCCCCTTTAACTGCGCTCAGGGCAGGCTGCGGGAGGGAATTTGCCATTCTCTGGCGAAGAGGGAGAAGGGGAGATTTTCTGATTCATGTAATTTCAATTTTGAGGCCCTTAATAACGCGAACAGCCGACTTGATGCGTCAGATTCTGTTTATGAGAGTTTTTTCAGTATGTCCGCCCGGCGCATTCTGCATCAAAAGCATTTTTCGGGTAAAATAGATTTGAAATGCGCCGGTTGAAAGGGGGATAGTCTGCCGAATGAATGACGCGTTTTGCCGGGCAGGGAATATCCTGATCATTGCGTGCCTTATCTCCTGCTTAAGCCTTCCGCTTAACGGCTGCGCGCCGAAGTACGGCAGGCATGATCCTGATCAGGCGCATGCGCTGCGGACGCTCGCGGGAGGAGTGGCGGGGGTATTGATTGCCGGGAATGCCGGCGGGGCCATCGTCGGCGCGTTCATTGCGGACGTCGCCGGCGGCGCGTCCATTAAATACGAAGACAGGCTATTGGAAAACGGGGATCAGGCGGCCAGGAGATACAGGGAACAGCAACGGAAGGCTGAAGAAAGAAAAGAGCAGGAGAGAAAAGTTGAGGACAGCAAAGAACGGGAACAGAAAGCGGAAGAGGAAAAGGAACAGAGAAAAAAGGCCGGGGGGAAAATAGACGAAGAAAAGAAAGCAGAGGAAATTAAGGAACAAAATCAAAAAGCGGAAAAGGAAAAACATGAAGAAAAGAGAGTGAAACTCATCATCGAAGATTCATCCGTTGCGGCGCGCGCAGTGAGAATGGGGGAACGGGTCAAAGCCGACATCCAGTATACTTTGCTTGCCTCTGAAGGAACAGATGCCGTCGTGATTACCGAAACAAGAAGACTCTGGACCGGCCGCAGCGCCGTGGAACTGGATTCGAGGGATATTGCAAGAACGCAAGGAACATACAGAACCTCAGTTTATTTTAAAATGCCTGACGGCATCCCGAAAGGCTATTGCATTCTGTATACCACGATATCAGCCGGAAGGCAGGCGAGGACAGCCCAATCCATCATCAACATCATCTGATCCGTCATTCTCCGAACATCAGTTATTTCTGGACTTTCTGAACCTTTCAAGCGATACCACCTTCTTATCCCGCGTCGTTTCCGCGCCGGCTCCCGGCACATTTTTTGATTTCAAACCGCCATCCGCCTGTTCCAGCATATCCCACCGGTCCAGCTTTATTTTTGCTTCCGGGGAAAACACCGATACGACGTCATCCGCGTGAATAAAGCACTTTTCAGGCCTGTTGCCCGCTCCAAATCCCAGTGTGCCCCGTATGCTTCCGTCATCAGACCAGATGAGATCCCTGCAATTCTTTTGCGTAAAGACGAGTATAATTCCATTTTTCTTCTCCTCGTCAGTAAATCCCCTCGCGCCGATCACAGTATTTTCCGAATGCCGGACAGCGATATAGACCTTTCCGTAATCATTCAGGATATCGTAGAAGAGCCTTTGGAGATATTTGATCTGATTTTTCATCCCGGTATATTTTATACCATATAGCAAAAACCAGCGATAACTATCTCGAACGATTGATAAACGCGTCATTGCGAGCACCCGCAAGGTGCGTGGCAATCTCCTTTCATACGACGGGATTGCTTCGCTGCACTCGCAATGACAATTCTTATCGCTGGATTTGGGATATAGCAAAAACAGACAAAACACGAACGGACTGTATCCGGGGAATTCACTTTAACCGGAGAATTCCCCGAAGCGGCGCATAGGTGAACTTATTAAGCTTGGGTCTCCAAAGTATCAGGCGATTCTCACAGGGTTGAGCAGAAAAGGCTTTTGGCATCTTGCGAAAACTCTGTCAACGAATTGCGGTCTGGGAAACGGCTACTTGCAGAAGCAGGGGCTTACTTGTCGCTCTAAAAGGTTTTTCGGCCTCTCCGCCCCCTTTGTGAGGGGTGAAAAAACCGCTCAATTTAGGCCAGGTTAAAGCAATGTCAATGAAGTTGCATTATGCTATGATATAAATTAAAATGATAACAAAATACAACAATATGTATGGAGGTCAAACCCATGGCAACAGCAGTTAGAATATCTGAAGAACTTGTCAATGATGCAAAAAAATTTAGCCGGATAGAACATAGATCTTTAACGGGTCAAATTGAGCATTGGGCTCGAATGGGGAAATGTGCCG
>CAZKLK010000061.1:0-10845 GCA_964553535.1 uncultured Nitrospiraceae bacterium | reverse complement strand
AGCAATGAGGGTCAGAATTTCGATTCTGCACTCATGCAAGAAAAAGGAAAAGCGGTGCGTGCACTTTTTAAGACACCGTTTGATCCAGAGTGCTGGCCGATTGACACAGCCTCAGCGCAAATTGACACTCACGATGAGTGGCAATGAAGCTGTGAAAAGGGATTTGCTTTATTTCCTTAATGCATTTTAATGTGCATCAAGAATATTTGCTTACAATTGTCGAAGCGTCCCTTTCCCTAAATAGGCAGCAAAGCTTTTTGCAAGAGGATCAGCGTTATTTTCAATAGTTCCGGTGGTTTGAACTGTATGCGTAGCATCCCACATTATCCCCTTGTCCACCTCAAATAAGATCAATTTTACTCTGCAGATCGTCTTGGTAACCGTCATTGGACCAAAAATCCCCTGCTGCACAGCACTTTGTCTGCCAATGCTATAGACACCCAGCAGAAAAGCATTCGCGCCAATTTTATTATTTAAGTCTTTCAGAAATTTCTTTGTTTCCTATGTCATGGCTCCAAAACCGGTAGCCCCTGAAAAAGTGTTCATATCTGCTTGAAGATTTTTATAGCCCCTTCCCAAATCCCGCCGATTAATTTCTGCAACCAGTTCGATTGGTGGAACTATTTCCCATATCAGCGGTGGAAGATGAATGGGTTAAAGAATGAGAAAAGTTACCTGTTCTGCAAGAATTCCTGAAGGAGTTTCTTCTCTGAGTCAGCGGTACCGATCAGGATGAGTTCACAGTCCGCTTTAAGGGGAACATATGGATTCGGACTAATTTTCATGGTCCCGTCGGAATGTATGGCGACAACACTGCATCCTGTTTTCTCCCGCAGTCCTGTTTCCTGAAGGCTCCTTCCTATCAGCATGGACGGTAAATGAACGCGAAAGACATTTAACCCTTCGGTAAGCATAAGGACCTCATCGGGCTTCAGGATATTGACAATAGTGTTTACCGCCAGCGAGGCATAGGACATGACAATATCCGCACCTGCCTCGTGCAGTTTACTGACATTGCGGTCGAGTGTGGCCCTGCTGATTATCTGAATATCCGGCCTCAGCCTTCTGCAATAGATCGTAAGATAGATATTGACGTCATCATCGTGTGTAGTGATAAAAACGCTCGGTGCATCTTTGATCCCGGCACGTTCAAGAGTATTTATGTCGGCGGCACTGCCTAAAATATAATTATCATTCTTTTCCGCAAGTTCCCTTTCGTTCTCTACGACCCTGCAGGCTAAGCCCCTTTCTTTTAATGCTTCTGCAGCGGAACGGCCCACGCGGCCTCCTCCAAGGATTACGACGGGAGATGTAAAAGCGTATGAAGCGCCGACAATGCGGTCGTAGTTGCTAAGATGCTCCTCAGAGCCGGCAAGTACGAGTACGCTCGTAGGGCTTATGCGGCTGTCAGGCCGCGGGATCTCGAATTTCCCCCTCTCCCATATGCCGACTACAGTGACCCCCGTCTTATCCCGCAGTCTTGTCTCCCTCAAGGTACGGCCTTCCAGAGTGGTCCGCATTGCAGGCGCCTCTGCAATAAGGAGTTCGCCGAACCTCCCTATTACGTTTGCTTTCAAGTTTGATCCAAGGGAACGGCGCGCCAAGGCGCTGCCGAGCATCTTTGCAAAGTGGAAAACATATGAAGCTCCCGCAAGCTTGAGGATGTCGAGAGAATCTTCTGCATCGGCAGTGGCAACAATCGGGATATTTTTTGAAAGCGACCTGATTGTAAAGGTTACATTGGTATTGATCATGTCGTTGTTGCTTACGACTACAAGGGCTGCACTCTCGATGTGCAGCCTTCTGTAAGTTTCCGGATCATCGAGATCACCAAGGACGACCTTATAGTTCATGTCATGGAGTTCCAGCACACGCTGCAAATCGGGAACAACTATCGCATATCTGTAATCGTACTGGGCGAGTTTATCAGCGAGGCTGAGCGAAATGGGATCGGTATTCGTAAGGACAATATGTCCCCTCGTTCCTGCGGCCAACTCCCTTGGTGCTCTCGCTTTCTCCTTTGCTTCGAGCCAGGGCGCGTAAAAGAAACGGATGAAGGTGAACGGGAGCATGACCAGTAAGAAAATGACCCCTGAAAGGAGAACTGCTATTGAAAACGCTTTCCCGAGGTCACTTGCAAAAGTGATGTCACCGAACCCGAGCGTTGTCATGGTTACAAACGTCCAGTAGAGGCCACTTAACCAGCTGAATTTCCTGCCTTCATGCTCCATTATGAAATGGAAAAGCGTACTGTACACAGTGATCAGCAGAAAAAGAATTATGAAAAATTTAAACAGAAGCCTGCTGTTTCTCTTTGCGACTCCACTCTTCAGAAAGTACATAAGTTGTGAGGGAATAAATTTCATATGCTAAATACCCCGTTGTTTTGTGAATTAAACCCGCCCAGGATTAAGCATTTTCGGTTTCTTGTCTTTCTTCTTGCCATGCTGGGGGCGGCATATATTGCACCGGGAATCGGGGCACTGCCGGCAAAACGTACAGTCCGGGCAGGGATGCTTATGAACTGCGTTTTCAGCTACGCATAAGTTAGGGCCCTTCATAGCACGTCGCTTAGAAAAGCGGTCGTCATATTCGCCCTCCGAGATAATCTCCCAATAACCCGCGGCTGTGCTCGTCTTCATGGCAGTAGATACAGAGGTTTTCCCAGTTGGAACCGTCGGGCGGGTTATTCAGACGATTGCCGTCCTTGTGGTGTACGGTGAGCAGCCGGCGGTCTTTTGCGTCGAATTCCCGGCCGCATTTCGCGCAGATCAGGCCGTGTGTTCTCAACGATAATTCGCGGTAGTCGGAAGCGCCAGCCGCGGCTCCCTTCAATTCCCTTGCGATTTCCTCTGCGGTTTTGTCCGTCGCCGGCTTTTGGGTGGATCGTTTCCTGAATTTAATGCGCTGTCTGCCGCCCATGATTTTAATGCACTTTACCGCAGTCTAATGCCGCAGCGTTTGCATATGCGCCTGTTGATGTCGCTGCCAAGATATTTTCCGCACGATGGGCACCTCCAGTTGACGGAGCTGAAACCGGCAAAAGCGGCAATGACAATGAATTGAGCCGCGAAAACAGTTCCTTTCGAAAAAGCCCCGAAGATATCATTCCGGGTATAGAGCAAGGTAAGCAACAACAGCATGAAAAGGGCCAATCCGATCGCAATGAACTGCCTGCTCTGTCGCACCTTAAAAACATGCATGACCTCCTTCGCGTCTATTGAGCGCTTCATTTTGATTAAAATGTCCCCCGGGACAGCCCCCGGATAATACGGATCGCATCCTCTACCGTGTTGGCCCCGTGGATTAAATTCATATCCTCGCTGCTGATCGTTCCCTCGGCGAGCATTGTGTCGTTCATAAAGCGCCGGAGATGGTCCCAGAAATTCCTGACCATGCCCACGACGGGGAATCGCTCCAGTTTCCCGGTCTGGGCAAGCGTTATCACTTCGAACGCCTCGTCCAGCGTGCCGAACCCGCCCGGCATTACAACAAACGCGGAAGAATATTTGACGAGCATCACCTTGCGCACAAAGAAATGCTCAAACTCAATAAACTTGTCAAGGTATGGATTCGGCTTTTGCTCAAATGGAAGCGTAATATTGCAGCCGAGGCTTAACCCTCCCCCTTCCCTTGCTCCCCTGTTCGCCGCCTCCATAATGCCGGGCCCCCCGCCGGTCATTACGGCATAGCCCGCATGGGCAAGCGCCCGCCCCAGCTCCCGTGCAAGCTCATAGTAGCGGTGCCTCTCCTGAAAGCGGGCGGACCCGAAAACAGTCACGCAGGGACCGTCAAAGTCGAAACTCTCAAAACCGTGCAGGAACTCAAGGAAAAACCTTACCGCGCTTTCGAGGTCTTCACCCCGTTTCCGCCGGCCTGAAAGGAACAGTTTTTCAGCTCCGACGACCTGACTGAGAAGCGAAGAAGACTGCACAATGTCTGACAAACCCTTGTTGCTCATAAACACCCCTTATGAATGGTAAAATAATAACCTGAAAAAATGCAGGTCGGGACAGACGGATATGATGAAAAAGCGCCCATGCAGTGTTTTTGCAGGCGCCCGGCTATCATAACAAGCGGCATTTTTTATTTTTTGCAATCAGATTCTGCCTGTGAGATTTTTTTCAGCACGTCTGTCGTTATCTTTTCCAATTGTTCTTTTTCGGAGGTGCAACATGCCATATTTTTTCACAGTATTCGCGGACAGCCCGGTCGGATGAAAACCTTCCTATTCCCGCAGTGGCGCGTATCGACATCTTTGTCCACCGCTTTGAGTCAATATAAGCGGCGCTCACCCTGTCCTGGCAGTCGACATATGACCGATAATCCGCAAGAACCATGCACTCGTCGCGGTTCAGGAGCGAGTCAATCAAGGGCTTAAACAATGTGAAATCCTGCCTTGAAAAAAAACCTGAATTGATCAGGTCGATAGCTTCCCGCAGGTCTGCGTCTGCCCGGTATATATCCATCGGGTTGTACCCCTGTGATTTAATCATCGCCACTTTCTCAGGCTGCGGCCCGAAAAGAAATATATTTGCGCCTCCTATATCGGCTGCGATTTCGATATTTGTTCCGTTCAGTGACCCGATAGTTAGAGCCCCGTTCATCGTCAGTTTCATACTTGCAACCCCGGATGCCTCATGCCCCGGAGTAGATATCTGCTCAGCAAGATCAGCGGCCGGACAAATCTTTTGAAGATTTTTCACATTAAGATCCGGGAAGAAAACGATTTTCAGCCGGCCTGCCACATCCCGGTCACTATTTATTACCTCTGCCACAGAATGTATCAGCTTAATAATGAGATTTGCGATAAAATAGCCGGGGGATGCCTTGCCCGCGAAGATTAAGGTTCGCGGCGTCATCTGCATCTGCGGATTTTTCTTGATCCTGTTGAAGATGGTGATGGCATAAAGCAGACTAAGGTGCTGGCGGTTTGATTCATGGATTCTCTTTATATGCATATCGAAAAGGGAATCAGGATCAATGGAAGTCCTCGTCTTCTCTATGATGATTGCCCCGAGCGCGCGTTTATTACCGTCCTTTGCCTCCTGCCATTTTTTTATCAGGTTGGGGTCGGCGGCGAAGGCCTCCAGATGCCTTATCTCCTGCAGGTTCCCGATCCATCTGTCTCCTATAGTTCCGGTAATAAGTTCCGCAAGCGACGGGTTGGCAACGACTATCCAGCGCCTGGGGGACACCCCGTTCGTGATGTGGGAAAAACGCTCCGGATAGAGCGCATAAAAATCTGGAAACACATTTTTTTTGAGCAGTTCTGATTGCATTTCAGAAACCCCGTTGATCGAGTGGCTTCCAAGCAAAGCAAGATGCGGCATGCGGACATATTTCTGATCGTTATCATCGATCAATGAGAGCCGAGCGGCCATATCATGATTGTCAGGACGGGTCACCCATATCTCATCAAGGAAGCGCCGGTTAATTTCACATATGATCTCAAGATGTCTTGGAAGGATGCCGGAAAAAAGCTGGACGGGCCATTTTTCGAGTGCTTCAGGCAGCGTGGTATAGTTGGTGTGAGAAAAGGTATTCTGCGTGATATACCACGCTTTGTCCCAGCTCACCAGGTACTCGTCCACAAGGAGTCTCATTAACTCTGCCACTGCGATAACCGGCGGAGCATCGTTCAAGTGAACGAAATAGGAGTCGGAGAAAGCATGTATAGGCTTCCAGCGCAGGAGATGCAAGCGAATCATGTCCTGAAGAGCGCACGAGACAAAGAAATACTGCTGAGCGAGTCTTAAATGTTTGCCGGCATAAGGCGCGTCGTCAGGATAAAGAACCTTGCTGATCGACTCCATGGCGATTTTTTCGTTTAACGTTCCAAAGTAATCCCCCGACTTGAACGCATCGCTATCAGGAGACTCAGCCGCCTCTGCTTTCCACAAGCGCAGCAGGTTCGTTACATCTGACTTATAGCCTGATACCGGAGTGTCATACGCGGTGCCCTTGATAACAAAGTTGGGGATCCAACGGACACGGAAACAGTCCTGCTCGTCGTAATAAGACTTGGTATGTCCGCCCATTTTTATTGTATAGGCTATCTCCGGTCTTCTGACCTCCCAGGGGTTGCCCGAAGAAAGCCATTTGTCGGTGAGCTCGACCTGCCAGCCATCCCGAACAACTTGTTTGAAGGGGCCGAATTCGTAGCGGATGCCGTATCCGATCGCGGGTATCCCGAGAGTCGAAAGAGAATCCAAAAAGCAAGCGGCAATTCTGCCCTTACCCCCGTATCCAAGGCCGGGCTCCTCTTCCTGCTGCAGCAGTTCGGACAGATTCAACCCCAATGATTTAACGGAGTCGC
The DNA here is from genome assembly GCA_964553535.1 of uncultured Nitrospiraceae bacterium. Taxonomy (GTDB): domain Bacteria; phylum Nitrospirota; class Thermodesulfovibrionia; order Thermodesulfovibrionales; family SM23-35; genus JALHSV01. Next base: position 4,526 of record CAZKLK010000061.1, on the reverse strand, counting down.
AAGCCTCGTCATGCATATTAAGGTTGATGAGGACATGCTCAAGTTGCGGCCCAATGAGATATTCGGCGGACAGGTAGGCGACCACGGGATTATCCTCAGTGTAATTCTGATGTGAATCTATCCACTGCCGCATCATCCTGCCCCTGACTGAAAAGGCAAGGGCCAAATACCAGTCGTTCAGTGTCGCATTCTGAGGGGGTTTTCCGACGGCGTAATGAAGGTTCTCAAGCATTGATTGCGCCATAGGTCCCATTCGCGGTCCGCCTGTCAGCACGGTGCTAACTCCTTTTCCTCTGTTCCCTGACCCGGATAGTATCTCCGTGGGCTTCAAGTCCTTCAGCGTCAGCGATTGTTTTCACCGTGCCGGCAAGACCCAGGAACCCATTTCTTGAAAAGCTCAGCACGCTCGTCCGCTTGATGAAGTCGTATACCCCGAGGGGCGATGAAAACCTTGCGGCGCCGCCCGTGGGAAGTGTATGGTTCGGCCCTGCCGCGTAATCGCCCAGCGCTTCAGGCGTCCATTTCCCAAGAAAAACGGCGCCCGCGTTCTTTATGAGGGGAAGAATGCTCCGGGGGTTGCGCGTCATGATTTCCAGGTGCTCCGGGGCAATACGGTTGGAGATCTCCGCGGCTTCCCGCAGACTGCCGGAAACGATCATTGCCCCGTACGACCGGAGTGATTTGCGGGCGATCTCATTCCTCTTCAGAAGGGCAAGCTGCCTTGAGAGCTCTTTTTGAACGGCTGCCGCGATCTCATTGGAATCAGTTATTAATATGGATGAAGCAAGTTCATCGTGCTCCGCCTGGCCGAGGAGATCAGCGGCGACAAAGACGGGGTCCGCCGTTCCATCCGCGATTATCAGTATTTCGCTCGGTCCTGCAATCATATCGATGTCGACCGCGCCGAAAACCATTCTCTTCGCCATAGCCACATAGATGTTGCCCGGTCCGGCAATCTTGTCAACTTTTTTTATTGTTTCCGTGCCGTATGCCATCGCCCCAATAGCCTGAGCTCCCCCGATCCGGTACACTTCCTTAACGCCGAGCATATGGGTTGCCGCCATTACAAAAGGATTTATCTCTCCTTTCGGGGTGGGCACGCAGAGGGCTATTTCCCTAACGCCGGCCACCTGCGCGGGAATTACGTTCATTAGCACCGTTGAAGGGTATGAGGCTTTCCCCCCGGGTATGTAAACCCCGACTCTTTCAATGGGGCTGATTGTCTGGCCGAGAATGGCGCCTCTCCCGGAATATGACCAGGATTTTTCTATCTGGTTCTCATGAAAAGCCCTGATTCTCTTTGCAGCGATTGCGAGGGCTTTTACCACCTTCTTATCTGCCCGGGCGGCATAATCTGTAATCTCCCCGTGAGATATGATGAGACAGGCGGTCTCCGCGTAGTCAAACCTCTTTGTATAGCGAATGACAGCCACGTCTCCATTCACTCTCACATCGTTAAGTATCTTTCTGACACTTTTTTCAATGACCGGGCTGCCGCCAGAGGCTCTGGCGGCAAGAATCCTGAGAAAAGCGTCTATTTCGCCTGCGGTCCTGAGAATTTTCATACAGAAATAATTCTACCCGTTAAGGCTTTATTATTCAAGGATGACAATTGTCTCATTAATGAACTCCAGCGTCATCTCAGGCCCTATATGCCAAACTTTTTCGAATTTAAGATGAAACTCAACTATAAGACACGAGAGGGCGGGGTTATCTGAAAATAGAAGGCAGCGGCCCGTTAAATTGCCGCTGCCCCTTTATTGCCTGATATCGGTTATTTAGATGAAGTTGTTGCGCAAGCCACGGCGCTGACAGCGCTTTCCCTGTCGGTTCCGGAATCAAAAACTCCATTGCCATTGCAATCCTGCCATGCAGTCACGCGATAGCAGTAAGTTGTGTTCCGGTTTAGTCCCGTGTCAGTGTAGTCCGTTGCGCCCGCGCCTACGGAAGTCCTGTATACAAGCTTCCCGTTCTGGTCATAATATATCCTGTATCCGCCCGCGGTTGGAGGCGGCGTGCCGGCTGTCCAGGAAATCTTCACGCTTCTCTTCAGGCCGCTCAGTGCCGACAGATTAGCCGGCGTGCCTGGCGTATCGCAGGGAGGAGACGGCGGCGTTCCGGCAGTCGCCCGGGTCATAAGAAATGGCCGGCCTCCGTCAACGTTCATGTTGTTCTGCCATAACTGCCAGATAGTATTGCCCCAGGCCCTCAATTTTGCAAAGAACGGATCACTCTGAACAATATAGGCCGCCGGTTCCTTAGAGAGAGTAGGGCTTGAGAGAGTAAGCCTGCCCGCGCCATTAATCTCATCTCTGAGAAACTCGATATATTCCCTGCTCGTTGTCTGGTAGTAAAGTGAAATTTCAACGTATGAGGCTCCCGGCCTGATTCCGAGTGAAACGTCGTCATAACCACCTGCATACTCGGCAGCCGTGAAGAAATTCGGATCTTCAACGCCGTTCCAAACAGGGACGCTAAGCCGCTCTCCGGCCTGACTTATGCGAAACCCCTTGGGTGGAATGCGGTTGTCCTTATACCGGCCCGTGGCAAGGGCAAAGTGAAACGTTTTATCTTCGCCCGTCAGGCCACTTTTCGGATGCATTTCGTAGATAAGCGCATCTGCGTATGCTTCATTATTTCCAAGAGCGGGGCTGTTCGGCGAATAAGTCACGGGCAGACCCTTTAGTGTCCCAACCACGTAATCATATGGGTTAACCTCATAAATCAGGTTATTTCCAGCGTCGTAAGCCCTGATGTTGACAAACATGCGGCGGCCTTCCGGAAATCCGGAGATCAGCTTGTGGCCGGTATGATTCTGAATTCTGAACGATAAACTGCCTGTCGCAGAGTTATAAACAACATTGTGAATCGCGGCAGCCATTTGAAGCTGCTGCCTTGCCCGGTCAGCGCCCGCCAACAGCGCCGCTGCATCCATCGGCTCTCCCTGGGTAAGGTCAAGGGTCAACACGGAGGCGCCCTGTCTGAGCAGCTGGGCGTTCCGCGCATTGTAGTTGGGCGATCCGCTGATCGTGCTGGCCAGCATAGAGGATATCCAGACATTGCCGCCGGTCAGGTCATGCACCGGCTGGCCGCTGTTCGGATGCTCTATGCTCCCGCTCGGCCTGTTCACGCCATCGTTCTGGCTGCAGGCCTTCCCCACCCCGTCCTTCATGTGACAATCCTGGCATTTGGTTATATAGTTTCCCGGAGAGGAGGTCTTGAAAATTCCGGGGGCAAAAGGTCCGGTCCCGGGCGCGCCGGCCTGTTGACCATAAGCTGAGAGCATGAATTCAGAAAAAGTGCGCTCTACGTGAAAATAGGAATATGCCGGCTTTGTCTCAGTCGGCAGGGGCTGTGCCGGATTTGAGCCCAAATTTGCCAGAACAGGATTCGATACATCATGGCAGGTCGCGCACATGTACTTTGATTTATGGTGGCGGCTGTAAAGAATATTATGCCGGGCTTTGGCATCAGCAAATGACGCGCGCTTGTCACGGGTACCGCTCAGAAACATCTGTCCCGAGGCATTTTCGGTGTATCCCGGATTTGCCGGAAAATTATTCTGCCCGTAAAACGGAGACCCGCTGAAGGTCAGTAGGGTCTGAGCAAGTGGTTTGTCGGCATTGTAAGTTTTAAGGGCGGCTGAATTGGAGGGGGTTCCGCTCAGATTTGTCTCATCCCAATAGTTTTTCCAGTCGCTACCCTCGCGCGCCCCGGAATAGGTGCTCTCAAAAAAGGGATCATAGGCATGGTGGCAGACATCGCAGTGCACTCCCGAAAAATCATTGCCCTGCATGAGAGATGCGTTAGTCGGATCTGAACGGCCCTCAACCCACCCCTGCGGAAAGTGACAGCGCAGGCAAATGTCTGTGGCGTTCGGCGTTCCTACTGCCCAGATCGAATCCTGTGCGCTTACGGTCAGACATGCCCAGAACAAAGGATCGCGCGCAGACTGGGCCATCATTGACCCCTTCCAGTTAAAGCCCGGTTCAACCGCGGCGTTAAACCCGCTATGACAGTTTGTGCATCGCGTGGGCGCTTCCAGTGTGACATTATTCTCCGGTGGCGGCTGCGTGCCCGGCATTCTGACGAGAGGATCATCCTTCACCGGTTTTGGTGTCCAGGCAATTGCCAATCCGGCGCCGGCGAGTATAACAATCATGCATAATATCGAGACTATTTTTTTCATTTCCCTATCCCCCTTTCTTGCATGAAACTATGTCGAAAAAAAACCGAACTGACCGTTTGATCCTTCGGCAGCTCGGCTATGCATTGATCAATCCCACCACCCGCCACTTTCCGCACTCTTTAAGCCAAGATTCTGGCTTTGTCGAGATGAACGTCTTTAATGCTGATGCGTTTTTTTGCAAAGAAATTACGATATTGCTACGTTTGCACTTCCGCGATTCTGAGTATATTCTATAAAAAATATATATTATTGTATATTAATTGTCAAGCTAAAAGTTAACGGTTGCCATCAACGAATTAAAAGTGAACTGTTTTCATCAAATTTATGAATTAAAAGT
>CAZKLK010000060.1:0-10852 GCA_964553535.1 uncultured Nitrospiraceae bacterium | reverse complement strand
TATAAAGACCTGTATGAACGGTTTTCAGGTGTTCACTTTTAATTCGTTGATGGCACGCTTGTCGCGGCAAGTTGACAAAACCCGGAACCGTGTGATTTACTAATATTGCCTTTAATAATGGCCCTGTGAGGCTAGAAAGGTTAGGAGACAGCAGATGCCGCAACATGTAAGCGCCGGCCTTCCACCCCGCGGGGAAGGTTTTTTTATTCCTGCATTTTCCCGCAGATTCACTAATAACAAATATGGGGTCGAGCATGTCCAAAGAATTGATGAATAAGCAAGAGCTCGAACGGGCATTAACCAGGATGTCCCATGAAATTATCGAGAAAAATAAAGGCATATCAGGACTCTGCCTGATAGGCATACAGCGGGGCGGGGTGTATCTTGCCAACAGACTCGCTGCAAAAATACAGGATATAGAAAAGAAGCAGATACTTGTGGGTTCCCTTGACATCGCGTTCTACAGGGACGATCTGAATATACGCAAGCAGCAGCCTGTAGTAAGAAGGACAGAAGTTCCATTTGAAATAAATGATCTTAAAATTATTCTCGTGGACGACGTACTCTTTACCGGAAGATCAATAAGATCCGCAATGGACGCGCTCATGGATATCGGGAGGCCCGCATCAATCCAGCTCGCGGTTTTGATAGACCGCGGCCATCGGGAACTCCCGATTAAGGCTGACTATGCCGGTAAAAACATCCCGACGTCCCTGAGCGAGACCGTTGAGGTGCAGATGGAGGAAGAAGGGTTCGAGGACAAAGTGATACTCATCAAATCTGAATCGGCGGACGGGAAAGGTGTTGAATAGGAAGGACCTGCTGGGCATTAAAGAACTATCCCGCGAAGAGATAACCCTTATTCTCGACACGGCTGCGGGGTTCAAAGACATTCTCGGCCGGGACATTAAAAAGGTGCCCACCCTCCGGGGGAAAACAACGGTAAATCTTTTTTTCGAGCCGTCGACCCGCACCAGGACTTCCTTTGAGCTGGCGGCAAAAAGACTGAGCACGGATGTCATCAATTTCTCCGTGCCGATGAGCAGCGTCGTAAAAGGCGAGAGCCTGGTCGATACCGCACTGACGGTTCAGGCGCTGGGCGCGGACTTTATTGTAATACGCCATGCATCGTCAGGAGTTCCTCATCTCCTTGCAAAACATCTCTGCGCTTCGGTAATCAACGCCGGCGATGGAACAAACGAACACCCGACGCAGGCTCTTTTAGACGCTTTTACGATCAGGGAGAAAAAGAAAAATATTGAAGGCCTTTCAGTTGCGATCGTGGGTGATATAATGCACAGCAGGGTTGCAAAATCAGATATTTACTGCCTTATGACACTTGGCGCAAATGTCCGGCTGATCGGCCCGCCGACTCTGATTCCCCAGAGCTTGATGGAAAGGGGAGTCGCCATTTTCCATAACATGGAAGAGGGATTGGCGGGAGTTGATGTGCTGATCATGCTCCGGATTCAAATGGAACGTCAGGGAAGGGGGTTTTTCCCGTCTACCGAGGAATATGCGAAAAACTGGGGATTGACAGCCGAACGGCTCTCCCGCGCAAAGGAAGATGTGATAGTAATGCACCCGGGCCCGATGAACAGGGGAATTGAAATTGCATCGGAGGTAGCAGACGGTCCCAAATCGGTCATCCTTGAACAGGTTACCAACGGCATCGCAGTGCGCATGTCTGTGCTTTATCTTCTCTCAGGGGTGAAGCGATGACCATATGCATCCGGAATGGACGTATCATAGACCCTTCGCAGGGACTGGATGCCCATGGAGAAATTGTCATAGCAGATGGGAAAATAAAAAACGTTGCAATCCGGGGGGGACAACGGAGAGGGGCCGATAGACCGGTGCGCGGGCACAGTGAAGAGCCGGCTGATGATTCTCTTTCTGATGAAGTTCGGATTATTGATGCGAATAACCTGATCGTCATGCCGGGTCTCATCGATATGCACGTCCATCTCAGAGAACCAGGGTTTGAACACAAGGAAACGATCAGGACAGGCACGTTGGCTGCGATCAAAGGTGGATTCACAACGGTTTGCTGCATGCCGAATACCTTTCCGGTAAACGATAACGCCAGCGTGACCGAATTTATAAAGAGAAAGGCTGCGCAGGAAGGGTTCTGCAGCGTTCTCCCGGTTGGAGCAATCACAAAAGGGCAGAAAGGCGAAGAACTTGCAGAGATCGGAACAATGAAGAAGGAAGGCTGTATTGCCTTTTCGGACGATGGGCGCCCGGTCATGAGCAGTCTTATCATGAGAAGGGCCCTTGAATATTGCCAGGCATTCAACGTGCCTGTGATCTCTCATTCCGAAGACCTTTCACTTTCTAAGGGCGGCGTGATGAATGAAGGGCTGCTGTCTCTGACCCTTGGGCTGACGGGCAGCCCCGCAGAGGCGGAGCAGATAATGATATTCCGGGATATCGTGCTCGCGGAACTGACCGGCGGGAAATTGCACATAGCTCATGTTTCAACAAAGGGTTCCGTGGATTTAATACGGCTTGCGAAACAGCGGGGTATCCATGTTACCGCGGAAACCTGTCCGCACTATTTCAGCATTACTGAAAAATCCGTAATAGGATATGACACTGATGCAAAGGTCAATCCTCCCTTAAGGACCGAACAGGATATTGAGGCCATCCAGCAGGGGTTAAGTGACGGAACTATCGATGTGATTGCCACCGACCACGCGCCTCACCATAGAGATGAAAAGCTTAAGGAATTCGATGTGGCGCCTTCCGGCATTTCAGGACTTGAGACTGCCCTTGCCCTCGGTCTTGCCCTTGTCAACAATGGCACCCTTACTTACGGTCAGCTCGTCCAGAAGATGGCATTAAATCCGGCCCGGATTCTCGGAATCGAAAAAGGCACTTTAAGCTCCGGATCCGATGCGGATGTCATAATAGTAGACACAGACAGGGAATTGCTGGTCGATCCCGGCACATTCATATCAAAAGGCAAGAACACCCCGTTCAAGGGATGGCGTCTCAAGGGCATGCCGGTTTTCACAATTGTCGGGGGGACTGTTCATGAGTGGTAAAGCCTTGCTTGTGTTATCTGACGGTACAGTATTCCCGGGGAATTCCTTCGGATATTGCGGGGAGGCAATAGGTGAAATAGTTTTCAATACGTCCATGACAGGCTACCAGGAAATTCTGACCGATCCGTCGTACAAAGGTCAGATTGTGGCGATGACCTATCCGCAAATAGGCAATTACGGCGTCTCTTACGACGACAGAGAATCCGACCGGGGACCAAAGGTTGAGGGATTTATTGTTAAAGAATATATCGATTTCCCGAGCAACTGGAGATTCGAAAGGGACAGAGCGCAGCTTGCCGAGTTCAGAAATTGCGCTTCTCTGGGTGATTACCTGCGGGAATACCGGATTGCCGGCATAGAGGGAATCGACACCAGGGCGCTTACGAGACACCTCAGGAACTACGGCGCGCAGATGGGGATTATATCGGCGTTGGACCCGGATCCTTACAGTCTTTTGAAAAAGGCGAGGGAGCACCCGGGCATATCGGCATTTGACCTGGTCAGGGGAATCTCGACTGACAGGCCTTATACCTGGGCAGAGGCCGTGTGGCAATGGCACCCGGCTTCTTCAGGCATTCAGAAACCGGAGGAAGAAAACAAAAAAACAGAATCGCAGGCTCTTGAAGATTCAGCCCCGAGCCTTCGGCCTTCAAACCTGAAGGTAGTTGTTTATGACTTCGGCGTAAAATTCAATATTCTGAGAAATCTTGTCAGGGCAGGGTTTGAAGTGACTGTTGTTCCCGCGGAGACTCCTGCCGAAGCCGTTCTTGATCTGAATCCGGACGGAATCCTTTTGAGCAATGGACCGGGAGACCCGGAGAGGGTCGTCTACGGCATAGAAAACACCCAAAAGCTCCTCGGCAGAAAACCCGTTTTCGGAATCTGCCTCGGGCACCAGATACTGGGTCTTGCTATGGGCGGGAGGACTTACAAACTCAAATTTGGCCATCATGGAGGCAACCATCCTGTGAGGGATATGAAAACGGGCAGGATTGAAATAACATCCCAGAATCACAACTATTGCGTTGATATAGAAAGTGTCCGGGGCATGGCCACATTGACCCATTTGAATTTATATGACGGCACGGAAGAAGGCATGCAGCATGTCGATTTGCCGGTGTTCTCAGTTCAGCACCATCCGGAAGCAGGTCCCGGGCCGAACGATTCAACGCATATGTTCACAAGATTCAGGGAAATGATTGAAAAGGAGAAAAAATGTTAAGAGAAATAAAATCAGGCGTCTATCGCTTGCTTCATCCAAAAATGACTTTCTTTCTTACGAGCGTTGACAGGAAAGGGAGGCCTAACGTTATGACCTGCGCGTGGGCAACGCCGGTGAGTGACGAACCTCCTATGATGCTGGCGTGTGTATCGAAGGAAAGTTATACGGCAAAATTGATCAGGCAAACAAAGGAGTTTGTCGTCAATATACCGCCCAAGAAACTCTTGCCCGCGCTGTGGACTTGCGGCAAATCCTCGGGTAGAAATACAGATAAATTTGAGAAGGCAAACCTGAAGACGGTTTCAGCCCGAAAGGTCAAAGCGCCCGTTATCGGCGGTTGCATAGGCTACCTGGAGTGCAAATTATGGAGGGCCGTTGAGGCCGGCGAATGTTATGTGTTTTTCGGCAATATACTGTCCGCATATGCCGATGACCGATATTTCAAGAAAAATGCATGGACAACAAAGGCGACTTTGCCGCTTCATCTCGGCGGTTCGAAGGTAGTATATTTCAGGTAGCCTCATGTCCCGAAAAGAATCATTCCTGAGATCGTCATTTAAGGATTGAAAAAAACAAAAATGAGAAAAAATAACTTTCATGCCGGATAAATATGCCGAAAAGAACAGATATTAAAAAGATCCTTATGATCGGCTCTGGACCGATTATAATCGGGCAAGCGTGCGAATTCGATTATTCGGGCACCCAGGCGTGCAAGTCCCTTAAGGAAGAAGGCTACCTGGTAGTACTGGCAAACTCAAATCCGGCGACCATTATGACGGACCCCGGCGTGGCTGACGCTACATACATTGAGCCGCTGAAGATCGACATCCTTGAAAAAATAATCAGCCGGGAAAGGCCCGACGCTCTGTTGCCCACCATGGGGGGGCAAACCGCTTTGAACCTCGCAGTCGAACTCTCTCAAAAAGGCATCCTCGAAATGTTCGGTGTCGAGCTGATAGGCGCAACGCTTGAATCGATCAGGAAGGCCGAGGACCGGAAGCTTTTTAAAGAGGCAATGAAGAAAATCGGGCTCGATATACCTGTATCTGCCCACGTCGGCTCATTGAGAGAAGGCCTTGACGCTATCGGGGGAATCGGGTTCCCTGCCATTCTGAGGCCTTCTTTCACTCTCGGAGGAACCGGGGGCGGCGTCGCTTACAATATTGAAGAATACCGGAGAATGCTCGACAAAGGGCTTCAGCTAAGCCCCGTCGGTCAGGTGCTTGTTGAGGAATCCGCGCTCGGCTGGAAGGAATATGAGATGGAAGTCATGCGCGACAGGATGGATAATGTTGTCATTGTGTGCTCGATCGAGAATTTTGACCCCATGGGAATCCACACGGGCGACTCCATCACGGTTGCGCCCGCTCAAACGCTGAGCGATAAGGAATATCAGCGAATGCGCGACGCGTCGGTGGCAATTATCCGCGAGATCGGCGTCGATACGGGAGGATCAAATATACAATTCGCCGTCAATCCGGAAGACGGCAGGATGATTGTTATTGAGATGAACCCGAGGGTTTCACGGAGTTCGTCCCTTGCCTCGAAGGCAACAGGGTTTCCGATCGCCAAGATAGCCGCAAAGCTATCAGTTGGGTTTACGCTTGATGAAATACGGAATGACATCACCAAGGAAACTCCGGCCTCATTCGAACCCACAATTGATTATGTGGTAACCAAGTTCCCGAGATTTTCATTCGAGAAGTTTCCGGAGGCGGATACGGCACTTACGACACAGATGAAATCGGTCGGCGAAGTCATGGCCATAGGAAGGACGTTCAAAGAGTCTCTTCAGAAAGCCCTCCGAAGTCTTGAAACCGGCAGTCACGGCTTCGAAAATGTTTCTTCCGACATGAGACTGATCAAGTCAAAGCTCACAGCGCCCAACGCCGAAAGAATCTGGTATGTCGCCCAGGCCATGCGCGAAGGCATGAGCATCCGGGAAATATATGACCTTTCTTACATTGATCCATGGTTTCTGCAGAATATCAAACAGATTATAGACCTGGAAAAAGAAATCAAAAATTCAAGGCCGCAATTGGGCACGGGTTCAAATCACGAATTAAGGCGGCCGTTGGACCCCCAAAACCCCGCGCCTGTTGAACATCTGATTTTAAGAGCAAAGCGGCATGGATTTTCGGACAGAACGATCGCACGGGCGCTCGATCTGCAGGAAGCTGAAATCCGGAGCATGCGCCGGCAGAAGAATATCAGGCCGGTTTATAAAATCGTCGACACATGCGCTGCCGAATTTTCCGCTTACACCCCTTATCTTTATTCAACATATGAAACGCCTTATTACAGGATTCAGGGGCCGGAGGATTCAGGCATTAAAAAATCAGTCTCCCGGCCGCTTGAAGACATGAATTTGATTTTTGATAATGAGGCCGATCCGAGTGGCAAAAAGAAGATCGTCATTCTTGGCTCCGGACCAAACCGAATAGGCCAGGGAATTGAGTTTGACTACTGTTGCGTGCATGCGGTGATCGCGCTCAGGGAGCTCGGTTATGAGACCATCATGGTAAATTGCAATCCTGAAACAGTCAGCACGGATTACGATACCGCCGACAGGCTCTACTTTGAACCCGTGACTCTGGAAGATGTGCTTTCTATTATCGAAACTGAAAAACCCGACGGAGTGATAGTTCAGTTCGGCGGGCAGACGCCGCTGAAACTTGCCGTGCCGCTTGAAAAAGAAGGGGTCAGGATACTCGGGACATCTCCCGGTTCAATAGACCGGGCAGAGGACAGGAAAAAGTTTAAAGAGCTCCTGCACGCGCTCAATCTGAAGCAGGCAGAGAGTGGCACTGCCATGTCAGTTGAAGAAGCGCTCGCCGTGGCCGGGAGTATAGGTTATCCGGTGATGGTCCGGCCTTCGTATGTGCTGGGGGGCAGGGCCATGGAAATTGTTTACGATCAGCAATCCCTGCACGAATATATGAAACGCGCAGTCAAAGCATCTCCTGAGCATCCCGTTCTGATTGACAAGTATCTTGAAGATGCCATAGAAGTGGATGTCGATGCGATCTCTGACGGAATCGCCGTAATCATCGGCGGCGTCATGGAGCACATTGAAGAAGCGGGAATTCATTCGGGAGACTCTGCTTGTTCTCTCCCGCCGCATTCTCTGGATTTTCTCGCTGTTGAGGAAATCAAGAGGCAGACGAAAGCTCTCGCGAGAGAATTGAATGTCATAGGACTCATGAATGTCCAATTTGCGGTTAAGAATAAGGATATTTTCGTGCTGGAGGTAAATCCGCGCGCATCGAGAACGATACCATTCGTGGGCAAGGCGACAGGAGTGCCGCTCGCTAAAATAGCGACTCAAGTCATGGCGGGGAGAACCCTGAAGCAGCTCGGACTGACCGGCGAAAAAATCCTCCGGCACGTTGCCGTGAAAGAAGCGGTCTTCCCTTTTGACAAGTTCGAAGGAGTTGATACAATCCTCGGCCCGGAAATGAAGTCGACAGGTGAAGTGATGGGGATTGATGAGGATTTCGGTCTCGCCTACGGAAAATCCCAGATGGCATGCGGCAACAGGATTCCACTGTCCGGGAAAATATTCATCAGTCTGAAAGATAAAGATAAGCCCGCTTCGCTGCCAATCGCAAAAAAACTTATTGATCTGGGATTCAGCCTTGTCGCCACAAGAGGAACGGCGGAGCACTTGAGCAACAACGGAATCAATGTTGAGGTAATCAATAAAGTTGCGGAAGGAAGACCCCATATAATCGACCTCATCAAGAACGGCGCCATTGATTTCATCATCAACACAGTCAGCGGAACACGGTCACGGGAAGACTCTTTTCCCATCAGACAAAGCGCCCTCCGGTATAAAGTGCCTTTCACGACTACTATATCAGGCGCACGTGCCATAGTGCATGCTATCGGGATGCTCAAAAAAGAGAATATCAATATAAAACCGATTCAGGAATACCACAGTCAATAACTGCGCCCGGATCAGTTCGGCATTGAGATAGTCAATGCCAGTTCATTGTGGTAATATTGGTATTGGCTTTAGGTTGTGATTCTTTATCCCCGGGAGGCGAACATGCTCGCGAAAGATTATTTTTTCACGTCAGAGTCTGTCACCGAAGGGCATCCCGACAAAATTTCCGATCAGATCTCGGATGCCATACTCGATGCAATTATTGCAAAGGACCCGGTAGCCCGGGTGGCGTGCGAAACACTCGTCACTACAGGACTCGCATTCGTGGCAGGGGAAATAACGACAAGCTGCTATGTGGAGATTCCCGACATCGTAAGGGAGACAATCAAGGATATCGGCTACACAAGGGCAAAATACGGATTCGATTATGAGACTTGCGCCGTTATTACATCCATTCACGGCCAGTCTTCCGATATCGCCTTAGGTGTCGACATAGGGGGCGCCGGGGACCAGGGGCTTATGTTCGGATATGCCTGCAATGAAACAGAGGAACTGATGCCGCTTCCGATACTGCTTGCCCACAAACTCGCCATGAGACTGGCAGAAGCGAGGAAGAAGGATATCCTCAACTATCTGAGGCCTGACGGGAAGACTCAGGTAACAGTCGAATACAGAGACAGAAAACCAGTCAGGGTTGACAGCATTGTCGTATCGACCCAGCACAGCCCCGAGGTGACGCTGAAGGAAATACGGGAAGATGTTGTCGATAAAATAATTAAACCGACTGTCCCTCCGGATTTAATTGAAGAGGAACATATAACCTATTATGTAAATCCGACAGGTCGTTTTGTCGTCGGCGGCCCTATGGGAGACACCGGAGTCACAGGAAGAAAAATAATCGTTGACAGTTACGGCGGGGTAGGCAGCCATGGAGGCGGCTGTTTCTCGGGCAAGGACCCGACGAAGGTCGACCGTTCCGGTTCCTATATGGCGCGATATGTCGCAAAAAATATCGTCGCAGCCGGCATCGCAGACAGAGTTCAGATTCAGGTTGCGTATGCGATCGGGATGCCCGAGCCGGTTTCGGTTCTGGCCGAGACATTTGGGACCGGAAGAATACCGCCGGAGCTCATAGTGAAAATAATCCGGGATAATTTCGACCTGACGCCGCAGGGGATGATAAATTCTCTCGACTTGAGGAGACCGATCTTCAAAAAAACTGCGGCCTACGGGCATTTCGGGAGGAATGACCCCGACTTTACATGGGAAAAGACGGATAAGGCCGATATCCTCAGGAAAGAGGCGGGCTTATAATAAAAATGGCTGCAAAAAGGAGAAGAATGGTTAAACATGACATCAAAGATATCGCCTTAGCACAGAAGGGCAAACTGCGGACCGAATGGGCGGCGCAGGAGATGCCAGTACTCAAAAGCATCACCGAAAGATTCGGGAAGGAAAAGCCTTTAAAAGGATTCAGGCTTTGTGCCTGTCTGCATGTCACAACAGAGACGGCGAACCTTATGCAGACCCTGAAAGCCGGAGGGGCGGAAGTGGCGCTCTGCGCTTCAAACCCGCTCAGCACGCAGGATGATGTCGCAGCCTCATTAGTGCGGTTCTCAAAAATTCCTGTTTTTGCCGTTAAAGGAGAAGATAACAGGACCTATTACAGGCACATACGTGATGCCCTGTCGATCCAGCCTCATATCACCATGGACGACGGCGCCGACCTTGTTTCGACACTTCATACGTCAAAAATAGACCTCCTTAAAAACATCATCGGCGGGACTGAGGAGACGACAACCGGCGTTATCAGGCTCAGGGCCATGGCAGAAAAAGGCGTATTGAGATACCCCATTATCGCCGTGAATGATGCTTTTACCAAATATCTTTTCGATAACCGGTACGGCACCGGACAGAGCACGGTGGACGGTATTATGAGGGCCACGAATAGATTGATCGCGGGGTCCGTTTTTATTGTCGCCGGTTACGGATGGTGCGGGAAAGGCATTGCCATGAGAGCAAAAGGGTTGGGCGCTAAAGTAATCGTCACTGAAAGCGACCCCCTCAGGGCGCTGGAAGCCACCATGGATGGATTCGAGGTGATGCCTATCCGTGACGCGTCAGGAATCGGGGATTTTTTTGTCACGGCTACGGGAAATGTAAATGTTATTTCAAAGGACTGTTTTGCAGTAATGAAAGACGGGGCTATCCTGTGCAATTCCGGGCACTTTAATGTTGAGATATCTATCGCCCAGCTCAAAAAAATGTCGGTGAAGCGAAGGCTTATCCGAGAGTTCGTTGAGGAATTTACCCTGAGGGACAAGCGGAAAATTTATCTTCTGGGTGAGGGCAGGCTCATTAATCTCGCCTCAGCCGAAGGGCATCCTTCCGCTGTCATGGATATGAGTTTCGCAAACCAGGCCCTCTGCGCTGAATATATCGTAAAAAATTTCAAGAAGTTCGGGAAAAAGGTTTACAGCGTTCCGGCGGAGATTGACAGAAAGATTGCAAACCTCAAACTCAGGGCAATGGATATCAGGATCGACACCCTGACAAAGGAACAGAAACACTATCTCAAAAGCTGGGAACTTGGAACGTAATGAACTTGACGGTATGCAGCAGACGGCATATAGTAATTATTTTTGGTTTTTCTGGGATTAGTGTGGACCGTCATTCCGGCGAACGCCGGAA
>CAZKLK010000059.1:0-10889 GCA_964553535.1 uncultured Nitrospiraceae bacterium | reverse complement strand
TCACTGGATTCCGGCGTTCGCCGGAATGACGGTCCACACTAATCCCAGAAAAACCAAAAAAATAAAACGTCCGGAAATTTTTATTGCACAATATCATAACCATCCGCGGTCATATCCATGTCCATTTCAATGTCAAATACAGGAATGGCCCCGCAAACAGGACGCCGTCGATCTTGTCCAGGACGCCGCCGTGCCCGGGGATGACGCTGCCTGAATCTTTCACCCCGGCATCTCTTTTGAACATGGATTCCGCAAGATCGCCGATTATGGAAATCATTCCTATCATGGCGCCAATGAAAATCGCCGCTTTCATTCCCAAGTGCGACATAAGCGCAGCGTGCAGCAGGAGAGCGCCTCCAATGCCGCCGACCACGGAGCCGACGGCGCCTGCCACAGTTTTGTTGGGACTTACCTCACGGTAAAGTTTGCGCTTCCCGATGCCCTTCCCGATATAGTATGCCAGCGAGTCCGCCGCCCAGACCGTCGCGTAAAGGAGGAGTATCCATTCAGGGCCGATATGTCTGATAGGCACCTGAAAAGAGAGCAGGCCCGGTATATACAGCATTCCGGCAACCGGAAAGGCTATATTGGCAAGTGATGAGGAGGGATTCCGCTTCAGCAGCAGCCTCGTGACAATCATCGCCATGGCGGCAAACATAAGGGCATCGTAAAGATATGCCCTTTCAAAAAAAGAAACAATCAGTATAACTGACCCTGAAACAAGACAGGCATACTTCATTGCCCCCTCAATGTGATACATGGAACAGAATTCAGAGAAAGCGAGGACATATACAACAAAAAGGAGGATTAAAAAAAATTCCGGCGGAAGATAGAGAACATAAAACGCAAAGACAGGAATCAGGATAACGGATACAACCAGTCTCTTACCGTGCATATGCCCCCGCCGGAACAGCGCCGAATCTCCGCTCTCTCTGCTGATAGTCCTGGACCGCGAGGAGAAATTCTTCCCTCGAAAAATCGGGCCAGAGAGTCTCGGTAAAATAGAGCTCCGCGTAAGCCGCCTGATAGAGGAGGAAATTGCTGATCCGCTTTTCACCGCTCGTCCGGATAATCAGGTCGGGCGGGGGAATGCCGGCGGTGTCAAGAAAAGAACTGAACACCTCTTCCGTTAAAGCGTCCGGCAAAATGCCGGCGCGGAGCATTTTCTTTACCGCCCTGATTATCTCATTCCTGCCGCTGTAGCTGAGGGCCGTAACAAGCACCATTCCTTTATTTAAGGAGGTCTTCTGTTCCGCGTCCCTGATTATCTCCTGTATCTGCTGAGGCAGCCTCCAAATTTCTCCGATCGCCCTGAAGACGATGCCGTCCCTCATCAGTCTTTTGAGTTCCTTTGCAAGGTATAATTCGAGCAGCCTCATGAGAGTCGAAACTTCAGCGGAAGGTCTCCGCCAGTTTTCAGTTGAAAAGGCATACAGCGTCAAGGACTTGATGCCCAGTTCAGCAGCGCATTCGATGACCTCTTTTGAACGCTCTGCGCCGCGTCTATGGCCTTCTATCCGGGGCAGGCCGCGAAGCTCGGCCCACCTTCCGTTTCCATCCATGATTATTCCAACATGATGAGGGATGCGCCCCGCGAGCAACATGCGGCTCCTCACATTCCCTTCAGGGAGTAAATAAGAATTTCTTTTCTTGCGGGGGCTTCGCCCTTCAGAATATCCGCGGCCTTTATTCCGAATAAAGGACTGGCCAGGACAATGATCTTGTCGCCGGCGACCGCGTAGTCGAGGATCGAGCCGTCCACGCCGTCCACCACAACAATATCTTCCATCGAAAACCCGTCCCACTTCAGGCTTCGTATCTGGGATTTTTTATAGCCGAACCCTTTCACAATCTCAAGGAAAGGTATCCTTTTCACATACAGAATATCTTTCTGCCTGAAAAGCAGCCTGTCTTTCACCGACCATGTGCCCCGGTCTATCATCACTGAAGGGGATTTTTTACTGAATTTTGTCTGAAAATCACCCGAGGCGCTTTTGCTCTTCCACAGTCTCAGCCCATTTCCGTCATACACCGTGAAGTAGCCGTTTTCATCGTATGCGAGCGCCATACGGCCTGATTTAAGGTCTTCAAAAAATATAAAATCGTAGATATTAACGCCTGCCGGCATGTTAAGTTCATCACCCTTTTTTAGAGCGCCGTCCCACGACAAACTGTAAACCTTGCCGTCGTATCCCGTATCCCGGGAATATGCCTGTGCCAGCAGCTTATCCCCCATTTTCCTTAAAAATACAGGCCCCCGATAGAGCAGGGCGAATTCCCCGCCGTCATATTCGTGAATTGAAGAAGTGATATCGTCCCCTCTCATTGAGGTAATGATAATCTCCTCTTTCCCGTTTTTGTTGAGGTCGACCGCGTCAATCCAGATATGACGATCCTGCGCCGAACCCCTTACGGTAATCCCTCCCAGCGCAGGACGCACAGCCATATCCACAGCGTAAAAAATGAGGTCCGCGCCCGTACTGAAAACGAGCTCTTTTTTCCCGTCCCCGTCGACATCGCACATGATCAGAAGTTGCGCTGAAGCCGGCACGTCGAACTGCGCAATCGCCTTTTGGGCTTGTATGGTGAAATAATTATCACCAAAGGACAGCTCCTGCAAAAAAGTCCCGTCCAATTTTATCTCCGCAGATCCAATTTTAAGACCGTCGGTTGCCCAATAAAGATCCTGCCTGAGGAATATCTCATGCCCTGTTTTTCTCGTGGTTAAATGCAGGGCCACATCTGCCTGAAGCCGCCTGGCCTCCGCGATGACCTCATCCGGATCATTGGTTTCAAGGGCCGTATCGATAAGCTGAAACCTGCCGCTTTTTTTCAGTTTGCGATAATAATATTCAGACACATGCCAGTCGGCGTCCCCGGACTGGCAAAAGAGAAGATTGATCGTTCTTCCCGATATGCCTGCCTTGTCGCCTTCTTTAACCTCCCCCTCAATAATATCGGCGCCGGATTCGCGTGCGGCGACTTCCACAACCTGAAGTTTCCCGACGGGTGATTCAATTTTCCCGAGCAGCTCCCCGGTAACAGGATGTCTGAAGGGCGCTTCTTCCCTCATGGCCTGAAACCTCATGCCGGACTTGACGGAATCCTGAGCTCCTATATTTATAACAACCCGCTTCCCATTGATTGAAACGATTTTGCCCTGCACAGGCCTGAAATAGGAGACGGTTTCATCGAGCAGCGCGTCGAATGCGCTGTCCGACGCATATGCCGCGGGATATGCGCACCACGCGATACAGCATATAATAAGAACCCAGGCGAACTGTTTCCGTATTCCCCAGGCGAAAAAGTCCGGTTTTGGCATGCGCATCATACCCGGCCGGCCTCTTTCGCAAGGCGGTCGAGCACGCCGTTCAGGAAAGCCGCAGATTCAATTGCGGAGTATTTCTTGGCAATTTCCAGCGCTTCATTTATAGTCGCAGCGGATGGAATATCTTTTCTATACAGAATTTCATACGCGGCGAATCTGAGGATATTCCTGTCGACAGTGGCCATCCTCTTCAATAGCCAGTTTTCGGTCACCGCTTCAATCATTTCATCTATGCTCTTGAGGTTTTCCAGCGTGCCCTTCACCAGCTGCGCCGAAAATTCCTTGATGTTATCATGCTCATTTTTATCCGACCAAAATTCCTCAATAATTTTCTGATCATACTCGCTCCCGGTAACATCCAGCTGGAAAAGCATCTGGAGGGCATATTCTCTTGCCTTGCGCCGCTTCACGATTCAGTATGCAGTGCACAGTAACGCGGAGAAAGCAGACCGCAAAATACTCTCCCCGCAGGCTGTTTGATTACAACATGTTGATTTCACAGTTTCCTCTGAAGTTGCGCCATTTCAATGGCGGTGACCGCAGCATCCCAACCTTTATTGCCGCTCTTCGTGCCCGCCCTTTCCACAGCCTGTTCAATAGTGTCGCTGGTGATAATGCCGAACGCTATCGGCATTCCGGTCTCAAGGGAGACTGACGCTATGCCTTTCGAGACTTCCGCCGCAATGTACTCGAAGTGAGGCGTGGCGCCCCTGATAATCGTGCCAAGACAGATGATGGCGCTATACGTTCCCTTCGCGGCCATCTTTCTCGCAATGAGGGGAATTTCAAAAGATCCCGGCACCTTTGCAACGTCTATGTCCTCTTCCCTTGCGCCGTGTCTCACAAGCGCGTCGATCGCGCCGTCAAGAAGCTTGGCCGTAATAAATTCATTAAACCTGCTCATGACAATCCCGAACTTCAGTCCCTTCGCCTGCAAGTCCCCCTCAAATATTTTCATAGTAATCCTCCATTACAGGCAGGGTTCAAGGATTCTTCGCCGGTGCGTCCCTCCGGCGATCCGCCCCCGGCAGGAATACGCCGGCGTGGAAAATGTCCAAGCGGCAAATTAACGCCATCTTGACCCTCCGGCTCCCTGACACCCCGCACCGTTATTTGTTTACACATTATCCAGCATATGCCCTAATTTTTTCTTCTTCGTCTTAAGATAAACGATGTTCCTATCGTTGGGATTCATCTCAATCGGAACTCTTGATACAACCTTGAGGCCGTATCCCTCAAGCCCGACAATCTTCTTGGGATTATTTGTCATGAGGCGCATCTTGCGAATCCCGATATCGACAAGAATCTGCGCGCCTATCCCGTAGTCTCTCAGGTCGGGCTTGAATCCCAGTTTTACGTTTGCTTCAACAGTGTCAAGGCCCTTGTCCTGGAGCTCATAGGCCTTCAGTTTATTTATCAGTCCTATGCCGCGCCCCTCCTGTTTCATATAAAGAATAACGCCGGCGCCTTCCTTCCTGATCATCTCCATCGCATTGTGGAGCTGTTCCCCGCAATCGCATCTGCGGGAGGCAAATACGTCTCCCGTCAGGCACTCGGAATGCACCCTGACCAGCACCTCTTCATCGGGTTTAATATCGCCTTTAATGAGAGCGACATGGACATTGCTGTCGATATCGTTGGCATAGGCAATAGCGGTGAAATCACCCCCGTAGGCCGTTGGAAGCTTGACGGTTGCGAGCCGCTTTACAAAAAGCTCCGTCCTCATCCTGTATTTGATAATGTCCTGTATTGTGACAATTTTGAGCTGGTGCTTCTTCGAAAATTCCATTAATTCCGGTACTCTTGCCATTGTGCCGTCATCACTCATGATTTCGCAAATCACCCCGGCGGGCGTAAGCCGCGCTAATCTCGACATATCAACGGAACCCTCCGTCTGGCCGGCCCTCTGAAGCACGCCGCCCGCTTTTGCCTTGAGCGGGAAGATATGCCCCGGCCTCGCCAAATCCTCCGGCTTTGTTGCGGGATCAATCGCCGTCAGTATCGTTCTCGCCCTGTCGGCCGCGGAAATCCCCGTTGTGACGCCTTTCTTTGCCTCAATTGACACGGTAAAGGCAGTACCAAACGGCGAAGTATTGTCATCGGTCATCATAGGCAGTTTCAGATTATCCACCCGGCCGGGGGTAAGGGAAAGGCAAATGAGTCCCCGCCCGTACTTTGACATAAAGTTGATCGCCTCCGGCGTTACCTTCTCTGCGGCCATACACAGGTCGCCTTCATTCTCTCTGTCCTCATCATCGACCAGGATGACCATTTTGCCTGCAGCTATATCATTGACTGCTTCTTCCACGGTATTGAACTTGTATTTTTCCATCATAATTCTCCGAAGACAATATATCTCTGGTAATCTCTCCCGTCGCCGGCCCGATTTTCCGGGACGCCGGGCATGTCGCGGTCAGCGCACTTAAAACTCTCAGCCCCTTTATCCTTAGCGTGCTATCTGTCTAAAAATCCTCCTTCCGTCAGAGTCTTCATAAAGCGCGAACCCCCGTCCGCTTCTTTGCTCAAAAATTTCGCCACATATTTCCCCAGGATATCCGCTTCAATATTGACGGTATCCCCGGGACCTTTAAATCCCAGGCTCGTGAGCTTCGCTGTATGCGGAATCACCACAAGGGAAAAACTGTTTTTAAGTATATCAACAATCGTAAGACTTATGCCATCCACGGCCACAGAACCTTTTTCGACCATGTACCGCATGACCTGGGGGGGCGCTTCGATTTCGAATTTCCACATGTCCCCGGTGTTCACCTTCGAGCGTATCACCCCAACTTCATCAACATGTCCTGTCACAAAGTGCCCGCCGATTTTCGAATCCGGCCTCAAAGATTGCTCGAGGTTTACCCGGTCCCCCGTCTTTAAACGCCCCAGATTCGTGCTGCGCAGCGTTTCATCGGAGATATCGAACGACAGGGTTTTAGCCTCTCGCGCTATAACTGTAAGACATGCGCCGTTCACGGCAATGCTGTCCCCGATGACAGATGTCATCGAAAGGGCGTCGGCGGAGAGTGTGAGGAAGGCTCCGCCGCTCCGCTTCCTTATTATGGCAATTATGCCCATTTCCTGCACCAGTCCCGTGAACATCTCACTCCTCCACGTCAACGCTGAACATAATGGTTTTTTGATAAAACCCCAGAATGTCTACGGTATCTTCCCACGATGCCGCAACGCGCACTGTTTTATCCCCGCCCGTGACGAGAATGTCTTTTTCTTCGAGAGGCAGGTCAAGTTCCCGGGCCCTTTCATATATCCGGGCTTTTGTCTTTTCAGCATCCCCCAGGCTGATCCTCGCCAGCTCCTTCACATCTGAGAGAAAAACCGAGTGCCTGTAATGCGGCGTGCCAAACTTCATGCCGAGATAAACACAAGAAACGAAAACCGCAATAACAATAAAAAATCGTATGTACCCTTTTTCATTAAGATTGCGCCGCATTTCTCTCACCTGATCAGTTTGCCTATCCTGTCAAACCTGAGCCAGTTGTCCGGATTCCATGACCAGTAGATTATCAGCGCCTTGCCCCTGATTTCTTTCACGTCAACAAAGCCCCAGTACCTGCTGTCAAAACTCTGATCGCGGTTGTCGCCCATCACAAAAAGCTTGTTATCCGGCACCTGAACCGGCCCGAAGTTATCGCGCGGATCCATGCCCCCGAAGCGCACAGAGCGGTCGAAATGATGGGCATACGGTTCGCTGAGCGGCTTTCCGTTCACATACACTGTTTTGTCCTTCTCCTCAATAACATCGCCGCCGGTGGCGACAACGCGTTTAATGAAGTCCTTTTCTGGATTATCGGGATGCCGGAAAACTATGATGTCGCCTTTTTCAGGGCTCCGCCATATCAATATCCTCTTGTCAGTCAGGGGGATCTTTGTGCCATAGATGAACTTGTTCACCAGGATATGATCGCCGACAAGCAAGGTCGGGATCATTGAACCTGAAGGTATTTTAAATGCCTGGATGACATATGCCCGAATAATAAGGGCGAGGATAAGGGCTGTAATAATCGCTTCCGCGTATTCCCAGAAAAGCCTTTTTTTACTTTTCAATCAGTGGTCCTCCTTCATAAATGAAAAATCTGCCGGTTAATTGACAGGAATGCATTGCTGATCTCACGGGAGCCTGTCGCCTGAGCGCAACACCAGTCCGGCCGCGCCGATAACCCCTGCGTCATCCTTCAAAAGGGATGGAACTATTTGTGCCCGTTCAAACAGATGCTTTAACGCCCTGCGGGACGTTTCTTTTATAGCTTCCTGAATATAGAATTCCCACGCGCCCGTCAATCCACCGGCGAGAATGACGGCATCGGGTCCCATGAGGTTTATGACATTCGCTATGCCGACTCCAAGGTGCCTGCCCGCATTTTTCAGCAGCTCCCGTGCGAGGTTGTCGCCGTCAAAAGCAGCCCGGTAAATGTCCTCTGTAGCAATCTTATAAAAATTCCCGCCGCTGTAATCCCTGAGGATACTCTCCCTGCCGGCTTCAAGCGCGGAGATGGCCCGGGAAAGTATGGCCCTCACCGACGCGTAGAGTTCAAGGCAGCCATAATTGCCGCAGCCGCATTTTTCCCCATCGGAGCCAATACTCATGTGACCGACTTCGGCCGGGACGGCGAGCAGTTTCCTGCCTAAGACCACTCCGCCACCGATGCCGGTCCCGAGTGTCAAAAGGACGAAATTCGCAAGTTCCCTGCCGGCGCCAACCCACAGCTCTCCGAAAGCAGCGGCATTCGCGTCGTTCTCGATTAATACCGGCCTTCGGAATTTTTCCTCCAATGCGGCGGCGATATCGATTGTCTCAACAATGTGCAGATTCGGGGAAAGCAAGACTTTCCTTCTATCCATGCTGATCAGGCCGGCTATGCCGATCCCGATTCCCGCAACCTGTTCGGAAAAGAGATCCTTCGTTCCGGCAAGGATAGTTTCAAGGAGCTCCTCCGAGGTCGGCTCTTTGATTTTTCTGATAATTTCCCCGTCAGGCGAAACAAGGGCAATGCGCAGGTTTGTTCCTCCGAGATCAATGCCTATTGCATATTTTCTTTCCATCGCTATTCTTCCCTGAACACCTCTATCGCGATCTCCGGACACATATGCGCACACACGGCGCATCCGGTACAGCCATCAGGATATTTTACCGAAGCGGGGAAAAATCCTTTCTTATTGAATCGCTCCTCAATAACAATGATACCGAATGGACATGCATCGACACAATACGCACAACCTTTGCACAATTCCTTATTGATTATGATCGTCCCTTTGAGTTTTTTATTGATTCCCGTTTCCATATGAAGGTTATGCAAGGCTGTCAATCAATTCCCTCGCGTGTCTCAGAGAGATATCGGTGATTCTGCCGCTCAGCATACGTGCGATCTCATTCATCCGCTCGCTGCCGGAAAGTTCCTGCACTTCAACTCTCGCACGCTCGTCTTTCTGCCTTTTTTCGATCTTAAGATGGATATCCCCCTTTGACGCTATCTGAGGGAGATGAGTTGCGCAAAGCACCTGACGATTGTTTGAGAGGTTTCTGAGTTTCTTTCCGACTATTTCAGCGGTTTTTCCGCCTATCCCCGAATCGATTTCATCAAATATGAGAACCGGCACGCTGTCGACATCTGCAAAAACGGTCTTGAGAGCCAGCATGATCCTTGAAAGTTCGCCGCCGGAAGCGACTTTGGCCAGCGGTTTTGGCGGCTCTCCTGCATTTGCGGAAAAAAGAAATTCGATCC
Organism: uncultured Nitrospiraceae bacterium; assembly: GCA_964553535.1. GTDB lineage: Bacteria > Nitrospirota > Thermodesulfovibrionia > Thermodesulfovibrionales > SM23-35 > JALHSV01. The sequence goes on along the minus strand of CAZKLK010000059.1, from coordinate 1,820 downwards.
TGTCGATGCCATGAGGCGAAATAGCCTCACGGTCAACGCTGATTAAGAATTCCGCGTCGCCGAAAGCAAGCTGTTTAAGTTCCCGCAAGACGAGTTTCTCCATCCTGAGTGAAGCGTCTTTTCTCTTTGCGGAAAGCCCCGCTGCCGCTTCGGCGAGCATGGGTTCCTTGACAATAAGCTCGCTTTCAACAGCGGCTTTCCTCTCATCCATGATCTCAAGGTTCTTCAGTTCTTCGGCGGCGGCGTCTCTGTGCGCGGTGACGGCATCGATTCCGACGCCGTATTTTTTTTCAAGCCTGTGAATAAGCGCAAGCCTGTCTTCGACAGCGTCAAGGCTTCCGGGTTCAAATTCGTATCTCGCTTTGTAGCCCCTTAGTGATACAGCGGCATCGTCAAGCACGGGAATGGCCGATTCAACGGCGCCCAGCAGTTCCGACGCCTTGTGATCAATCGCGGCCATTTCCTGCAGCTTTCTGGTCAGGGCTGAAAGCTTCATGATGCAGGCGTCATCAGCCGCGTACAGTGTTTCATAGGCCGAATCGGCAAGATCCCTCAGCCGGCTAAGATTGGAGAGGATCGTCTTCTGTTCAGTGAGATGCTCAAGCTCGCCGGCTTTGAGACCGGCGGCGTCGATCTCGCGAATCTGAAACTTCAGCAGGTCGATCCTGCTCTGGCGCTCCTGCATCTTCTGCTGCAGTGCGGCCGCCTCCCGCTTCAATGCCTCGGTTTCACGGTAAAGTTCCGCAACACGGGCCCGTTCCTCCCGGAATTTTCCGAAAAGATCGAGAAATTCCCTTTGCTTATCAGCGGACAGAAGACCCTGGTGCTCATGCTGGCCGTGAATATCGACGAGGGCCCTGCCAATCTCTCCAAGGCTCTGAATGCTGACCATCGTATCATTAACATAGGCCCTGCTTTTGCCCGAGGCATACAGCAACCTCCTGAGGATAAGGCCGCCGGTCATGTCCACCCCGATGTCCGGCAGTCCGAAAACGTCCTCCGGATCAAAAAAAGCCTGCACAAACGCCTCTTTTTCGCCTGAACGCATGAAATCAGGATGAATCCTGTTTCCGAGAGCCAGTCCAAGAGAATCAACGATTATTGATTTCCCGGCGCCGGTCTCTCCGGTCAGAACATTCAATCCTTTGTCAAATCTGACCGTTAGGTCATCTATTACGGCAAGATTCTTTATCCTGAGTTCCTTCAGCATTCATTTTCCCCTGCAGCGACCGGCTGTGAAATAAATATAACATAGAGTTATCAAGACGGAATGATGAACAATTGCCAAAATCCGGCGATGATCCCGTCACTATTTCATAGCATTGCGCGCTGGACTTGCCGGAGGGCAGAATAATTGCAATGGCTCAAAAAACTCACTTCGACGCATGAGCTTATTCATCTCATGTCACCGCTGAAATGGAAATTTGGATTGCATTCACTCTAAATTATCCATAACGGACGGAAAAACCGCTTTCTTTGCCCGTGTAATTTTCCCACTGCACTTCAATGCCCGAAACCCTTGCTCCGGGCGGGCCCTCATAGCATCTCCGTATTGCCTGCCGGATTAATGTCCCGTCGCCCTCAAAGACGGCCTCAACCCTGCCGTCAGTTAAATTTTTTACCCACCCGTTCAGCCCGAGATCATGCGCCAAATCCTTGACGAAGGCCCTGTAAAAAACGCCCTGCACCCTTCCATCGATGAACAGGTGAGCCCGTGTCTCTTCCATAACATAAAATTATAGCATAATTTCCGGACGTTACTCTCCAAGATACGCACCGCGAAGCCTTTCATCGTTCAGGAGTTCTTCGCTTGCCCCTTC
>CAZKLK010000058.1:0-10938 GCA_964553535.1 uncultured Nitrospiraceae bacterium | reverse complement strand
CCCAAATCCGGCGATAACTATCTCGAACGATTGATAAACGCGTCATTGCGAGCACTTGCAAGGTGCGTGGCAATCTCCTTTCATACGACGAGATTGCTTCGCTGCACTCGCAATGACAATTCTTAACGCTGGATTTGGGTAATTATTTAGTAACCGTACTGAACCCATGTTGGCATTATTATCACTCTAATTAGAGTCTGTGTATATAGCAGCACTTTGTCATTGTCTGGCTTGACCGGACAATCCAGAACCTATTGAAAATGCTGGATTCCCCGATCAAGTCGGGGAATGACAGACTATTATATTTTCAGTTTATACACAGACACTTATTGTCCGGGCAGGGAGGGGGTTTTCCCCCTCCATAGCCCTGACGCCGTTAAAATAACCTTAAAACCGATTGCGCTGCCTGTGAAGACATTCCTAATGCAGTGATGCCAAGCGCCTGCCTTGTCTGGAGCATCAGCATGTTCGCGCCTTCCTCATTCATATCTGCGAGTACAAGTTTGTCGGAGCCTTCCGTCAATGTGTTGATCAGATTTGTCGTGAAATCCTCACGGGTTGTAATGACGCTCAGGTTTGATGATAGAATCGTCGACTGGGCTCTGAGGGTTCCAAGGGCTGTATCAAGCTGTCCGAGAGCTGTACTGATATCCGCATCCCCCTCCCAGTCGTTAGTAGCGTCATCAATGGCCAAGTCTCCGTCACTGCTCGCATCAAAACCGACAACAGCGAGAGAGGATGACCCGTCTTCATTAAAGTTGATCGTTAAGGTAGCGCCTGTGAGGAGGTTTGTACCCTGATAACCGGAATCTGCTGCTATAGCATCAATCTGGGCAAGCAGTTCATCAAACTGGGCTGCGAGATCAGCGCGGCCGGCGGTATTTGCGGTTCTCGCGGCTTGCGCTAGACCTTTTGCCGCTTCAATCAATGTGGTTATGCCCTCGATGCCTGCATTGGCAGCCTTGACGGTTTGGATACCTTGCCCCATGGCATCCTTCAGGGCCGTAAGGTCAGCCGCCCTGTTTAGCAGTGCCTTGGATGCAAAATATGAGGTAGGATCATCCAGGGCGCTGTTAACTTTCTTGCCGGTTGCGAGGCGTTCCTGTGTCCTGTTGAGAAGATCAACGGTTCCCTGAAGGCTTACGAGATTAGCCCTCATTCCAGCGGTTAAGGAAATGTCATTAATTGCCATATATTTCTCCTTTTTCTAAGGTTTCTGTATTGGCATTCCTTGCCAATATTGAATCTTCTTCCTGTAAAGGCTTGAAAGGGCCAATTGTACACTTCACCTCTCTTTCGGCCCCAATTTTCTGCCTATTGGTTTTCTTATCGGATTATGCCTGAAAAACTTTAGCGTTAAAGTTTTCCGGTATTTTTCCGATATAAAAGCAATAAGCCTCAGTACGGCAACATGCTCGAAAAGAGGCGCTCATAATATCAGGGAATTGCAGAGAGTAATAAAGTGGCAAAAAAAGACTTTAAGATACTCATAGCAGACAATGACAGGATAGCACAGGATATTGTCGGATCCCGTCTCGCACGGGAGGGGTTCACTGTTCTCTCTGCCGGCAATGGTCCCGATGCAATAAGGATTCTCCAGAGGGAGCGCATAAGCCTCATTGTTACCGACTTGCGGATATACGGCGATGACGGCATAGAGATGCTCAAACACATCGTCTGGGGCGCCCCTGATATAGCTGTGGTTCTTCTTACAGCTTATGGAGATCTCGAATCCACGCTGAACGCGGTGAAGGAATTTGCATATGATTACCTTACGAAGCCTTTCAAAGTTGAGGAACTGACCGTTATCATCGGGAAGGCCTACAAGCGTTCACTGCTCATACATGAAAACAGGAAACTTATAGAATATCTCCGGGATACCTATAATGACATCGAGGTGGTCAGGAGCGCTGTTAGGAGCAATAACCCCGAGATAACCATAGGATGGCTTGAGAGAATGGAGAGGCTCAGGACGATGAACGTGCTTTCATCCCAGGAAGCTGAAACCCTGAAAGAGCGGTTTGTCAGGGGAGGTTGATCTGAAACAGCGGATCCCTGTTTCCCAAATGATGCTTGTGCCCGTTTGAACCCTATTTGGAAAGTTTGTGTGATAGACATGAAATTACCTGAAGGAGAAAGAGTTTATTACCAGGTCATGCCCGAGATGATGAGGCACAACGCAACAGTTGTCTCTCTGGAGGGCGAGCACGTTGTTCTCAAGACCAAAGGGGTGCAGCCTGAAATGGCGAAAGGCGCCTATCTGGTCATTACAGGTTCAAATTATAAGTATTACACCGAGGTTCTCAAGTCAGACGGAGCGCTGGTGACTGTGAAGCATTTGTGGTCTGAAAATCGCAGTTATTTCCGGGTGGATGATTTCTTTCCCGTGATATCCAGAAAAGTCGGCGGGGAAGCACAATGCGGCAAGTCAAAGATATTTTCCGGGTACGGAATTGAGATACAGGACGAAGCTTTTTCCGATGAGACAGTCAATCCCCGCCTTTGGAAGATGCTTGTTGCAATCAACTCGAAACTGCAGATGATCCTTGAAAGGCTGCAGCTTGAGAGTGAAGGACTTACCAGCGTCAAGAACATGCCCGTAAACCTCAGTGCGTCGGGCATACGCTTCTCCATGGACGAAAAGGTTGAAATAGGTGATTTTCTTGAGGTTAAAATGCTTCTTCCAAAATATCCCCCCACAGGTATACTTGCCTATGGGAATGTTGTAAAGGTGAGCGACAGGAACGACGGGACACATGAGGTTTCACTACATTTTCAGAATATGGATGATGAGGTGAGGGATGAGATCATCCAGTACGCCTTGAAACGACAGAGGGAGATTATAAAAAAGGAGCGGGAATGCAAAGAGACTGATACAGAAGATTGATGTGCTTGGGAAAGAGATATTTCAGAATTTCAAAAGACGGGGGTTATAGGATACTGAGGAGGAAGATCATCGGGCAGGAAACATCACCTGTTCATTCATCGCAAATACTATGTTTGTAATAATAGGAATATTTATCGTAATAGCATCGGTCGTCGGCGGGTTCATGATGGAGAAAGGAAATCCGAGGATCCTTTTGCATCCTGCCGAGCTGGTTATAATATTCGGCGCTGCCATCGGCTCTTTCATTATCGCATCTCCCCCGAAAGTCGCGGCTGTAGTCATGAAGAAAATAGCTACGATCGTCAATACGAAAAGCCCGACCAAAGTACAATATCTGGAGCTTCTCTCCCTCCTATACCAGATTTTTTCGAAGATCAGGAAAGAGGGTCTTATATCCCTTGAAGCGGATATCGAAAATCCCGCCGACAGTCCTGTTTTCAATATGTATAAAACGCTCATGGCGAACATCCATATGATTAATTTTATTGCGGACAATCTAAAGATTATCATATCTACCAATGTTCCGCCCCACGAGCTCGAAAACCTCATGGAACTTGAGATCGAGACGTATTACCACGATGCAATGATTCCGTCGAAGAGTGTATCAAAGGTGGCGGATGCCCTCCCGGGACTGGGAATCGTTGCGGCCGTCCTGGGGGTTATCCTGACGATGGGGAAGATTGACCAGCCTCCGTCGGTGCTCGGGCAGAGCATAGGCGCTGCGCTGGTAGGGACGTTTCTCGGCGTCCTGATGTGCTATGGTTTCGTCGGACCACTGGCGACAAATCTCGGACATAAAGCTAAGGATGATATCGTTTTCTTCCAGATTATAAAAGTTTCTCTGGTGGCTTTTGTCGGCGGCTCGCCGCCTCAGATGGCAGTTGAGTTCGGGCGGAGGGCAATCCCCGGAAAAGAAAAACCAACCTTCAATGAACTGGAAGATGAAGTGAGAGGCAAAAAGAAGTGAAGGAACAGAAAATCATAATAAAGAAAGTCAGGAAAATGGAAGAGGAAGAGGAGCACGGCGGGCAATGGAAAGTCGCCTATGCCGATTTCGTCACGGCAATGATGGCTTTTTTTATGATGCTATGGCTCATCACAATGATAGCGCCGGAGAAGAGGGCGCGTGTTGCAGCATACTTCAAACACTTCACTATATATGAAAAGAGCGGCCAGTCATTTATTGATAAATCAAGCGAGATTTTCGATGAGGCGGGTGAGGCCGCCAGAAAAGTCCCGAGTGATTGGGAATCTCCATATAATGTCAGGCCCGAGCAATTCAAGCAAACAATAAAAACCGCGGTAGAGACCAGGCTCAGTGACATAAAAGACCAGATTCTTGTGGACATATTTGAAGGCGGGGTGCGCATACAGCTTGTGGACAAGGACGGCAAAAACATGTTTGACCTTGGCTCTTCGGCGCCGACTCCTTTGGCTTTGAGAATCATACGGGTTATCGGAGATGACATTAATAATATTCCGAACCCCGTTGCGATAGAGGGGCATACCGACTCACTGGCTTACCATTCTTCAAACTACAGCAACTGGGATCTTTCGACTGAACGCGCTCTGTCAGCCCGAAAGGCTATGGAACAAAACGGCCTCAGTGCGGACCGCCTTACAAAAATCGCAGGATATGCAGATACCGTGCCCCTCGTACAGGAGGACTCACGCGATCCAAGAAACAGGAGAATCAGCATCATCCTGAAGTTCCCGGCTCCGGGAGCCACTATTCATGCTCAGCAGGAAATGCCGGCTTACGGGTATTCAGGAGAACAGACAAGAAAAATACAATAAAGGCAAGTTGTGACAACATACAGGGTAATCGATAAAGCTTCCTATGAATCAGTGAAAGCTGATTATTTTCCTGCCAACAAACCCCTTCCTGTTGATATCTTTATAAAGGATAAAAGTATCATCCAGCCCATGTTCTACAAGGGCACCTTTTTTACAGAAGCGACCAGGGAACTGCTGAAAGAAAAAGGAATAGAAGAGGTCTATATCAGGAAGGAAGACATGGAAAACCTTCATCAAGTCACATTGGAAGGAATTTCCCGGAAGAATTGTGCTGACGCCGCTTCATGGGATAAGTACGCCTTGCGCAAAGAACAATACTGTCAGATATGCAGAAATTTGCTTATTCCCGGGACAGAGATCAATTTCAGTCTTTTCACTCAGAGAGAGGGTGCATTTGTTCCGCTTATAGAAACGGATGGGAATTTACCCATCACAACTGATGAGAAGGTTCTCGGCACCGACAGTGATCTCATGATCAGGAATGCTGACATCCCCCGTTACGAGGATTACCTAATAACTCTGAAAAGCAGAGGCATCCCGCGGGCAGATAGCGCAATGGTAAAAGCTCTTGTTGTCAGAGAAAGTTCGAAGATGGTGCTGAAAAGCCTCCTTGACGACCCAAGGAGCGGTGAAAAAATAAAGGAAATCGAGATGCTTGTCAGAGAAATGACGGATTCTTTACTGGGGAATAGAAATATCATGCATCATCTCCTTGCTCTTAAGAATTATGACTACTATACCTACACGCATTCGGTGAATGTCGCGGTTCTCTCTATCGGACTGGGCGCCGAGATTGGGTTGAAGCATGACAGGATAGAAACACTGGCCATGGGCTGCATGCTGCACGACCTCGGTAAAAGCTTTATTCCTGTGGCGATTCTTAACAAACCCGGCAAACTTACCGATGAGGAGTTCACTCTAATAAAGACCCATGTTCCCGAAGGAGAAAAGATCCTGAGGTCACATAAGGGAATCCATAAGGATTCTTTGCATGCAGTGACCGAGCATCATGAAAGGCTGTCGGGGGCAGGATACCCCCTGAGATTATCGGGACAGCAAGTAAGCCTGTTTGGAAGGATATCAGGCATCATGGATGTGTATGATGCGATAACAACCCAGCGCTGCTACCAAACACCGTATACCCCTTTTTATGCACTGACATTCATGATGCGTCAGAAGGGACATTACGATCCCGATCTTCTAAAGACATTTATCCAGATGCTCGGAAAGTCCTGACGGAAATACATCTTCATTAAAGCATCCTTCTGCAAAAAGCATTTCACTTCAGTTCCGCATTTTCCATAATTACGATATAATAACTGCATTTCTAATGCTCCGGCATCAGGGGAAAAAAGACTTGATATTTTCTATTGGAGGCGGCAAAGGGGGCGTTGGCAAGAGTATTTTCTCCATATCTTTGGGAGTAGTTCTTGCCAAAATGGGACATAAAGTTGTTCTTGCAGACCTTGACCTCGGGGCCGCAAACCTTCATACCTACCTCGGCATTTTCAGAAAAACCCCGACAATCGCCGATTTTATTCTCAAAAAGGTGACCTCCCTGGAAGCGCTGCTGACTGAGACACCTCAGAAAAACCTGAAACTGATAAGCGGGGCTGAATTCGTGCCGGGAATGGCGAATCCTGCCCACTGGATGAAACTGAAAATTATCAGGCATGTCAGATTGCTGCCGGCGGACTTTATTATTATTGATCTTGGCGCCGGGGTACATTTCAATGTTCTGGACTTCTTCGGGATATCTGACAGAGGGATCGTTATCACAATGCCGGAACCGGGTGCGGTGATGAATGCCTATGGATTTGTCAAGGGAGCTCTTTTCAGAAGACTGCAGAATGTTTTCCGTAACCACCCTGAGGTCGGCCCGATAATCGAGACCGAGGCCCGCAGGATGGATGGTGAAAAAGGATTCACGCTTGAATGGTTTTCTCAAAAGGTAGAGGATATTGCACCTGATATGGCTCCCCTGATAACCGAGGTGAAGGGGGCATTTAATCCTTCGCTCGTTATAAACAGGGTTCCGGAAGGCCAGGCACATGTGCTTGTCAAGAATCTCATTGCCCTCTGCAGGGAAAAGCTCGGTGTTTCACTTTCCCATTGTGGGAACATTCCCGACAGCAGGGAGATATCTAATTATCTTCTCAATATCACGAGGTTTCTTGAAACCCGTGAAGCAAAACCGTTTTTGATCGCCATGCAGCAGCTTGCGGGAAAACTTATCCAGGCTCCCGGCACCGGCACACGTGATGCTGTGTCACATGATTTTACTGATGAAGAAGTCGAGGAGGTCGTTCGCCTGATCGAAACACTCGACGAGGAGGTATTCAGTGGAACGAACAGGGATGTCTGGAAACTCAGAATGTACTTTAAACCTCACAAAGTTGTGGATTTCCTCGTCAGCCGGGGCGTAAAACACGGGGCTTTCGACAGACTCAGCAACCTTAACCCAAAATCTTTCCTGCCCCGGAAAAAGGCATTTGAATAATGCAGACATTGGTATCCCTTCAGTTATGGGCGGGAATACTCTTGTCTGTCATTCTGAACAGAGAGTAGCGAAGTGAAGAATCTAAGATGTTATCAATATGTTGAGATTCTTCGCCTTCGGCTCAGAATGACAATATTGGGAAAGCTGCCACCTTTAACTGGGGGATTACAGACTTTGTGCAGGTCAAAAAGCCGGGCGGGATTACCGCTCTTCTAACTCCACAGGATCAGGCCAAGTGAGTATGGTTTGCTAAGGAGAGGATGCGCCGGGAGGACTCGAACCCGAAATCCGAAGCGGCCGACCTCCCTGCAAGGGATTTCTCCCCGGAATACTGCAAGGTTGCCGGAAGAGGAAAAATCGCGGAGGGGAATGGTTGATCTGTCTTTAAATTCTGCCTTTGAATCCACGCGGCCGTAGTAAATGTCCACCGAGATGTCATCGGGAGAAATCTGACCGAGTTTCATCACCACCTCTATCTTGACGGACTCTCCCACATGCATGCTACGTTTAGCATCTACCCTTTTTTCAACAATCTCCATCTGTGACCAGCGGGTCCTCATGTCCTTTATCCATGAAGTGAAGTCGCGAACACTGGTGAAATCATCGGTACGGATGAGATGCCAGTTGATGGCCGATGGCGCATACATGCGATGGACGTAGTCTTCCACCATCCTGTGGCTGTTGAACTGAACGGCTATTGTCTGCATGGATTTTTTCATCATAGCAGTCCATTCAGCAGGCAGGTTGTCCCGTCCCCTCTCATAAAAAAGTGGGATGATGGTTTTTTCCAATAAGTTATATATGGACTGGCTTTCGAGCTGGTCCTGGTAGTCCTGATTTTCATATTCCTCTCCGTTCCCTATAGCCCACCCGATACCCTGCTGATATCCCTCAGCCCACCACCCATCGAGGACGCTCAGATTGAGAGCTCCGTTCGCTGCCGCTTTCATGCCACTCGTGCCACAGGCCTCCAGCGGCCGCTGCGGGTTGTTGAGCCAGACATCAGAGCCCTGCACAAGATACCTTGCCACATTCATGTCATAATCTTCGATGAATACAACTTTATGGAAGAATTCAGGCTGCCGTGAGAGGTGTATGATATTTTTGATAACTTCTTTCCCGTTGTTGTCCTGCGGGTGAGCCTTCCCCGCAAAGATGATCTGCACGGGACGTTGAGGGTCATTAAGTATCCTGGAAAGTCTTGCCGTGTCTCTCAGGATGAGATCGCCGCGCTTATATGTTGCAAACCGTCTTGCAAACCCGATTGTCAGTGCCTGGGGATTCAATGCCTCGGCGGCAGCCTGAATCTCTATCTTCGTAGAGCCCCAGCGGGATAACTGCTCCTGAAGCTTATGGCGCGCAAAAGCGACCAGTCTCTCACGTCTCCGTTCATGGGTTCTCCAGAGTTCCGGATCAGGGATGCGGTTCACACGCTCCCAGATCTTGATGTTATCAGGATCTTCTGTCCATCGTTTCCCAAGGTAACGGTCCAAAAGCGTTGCCATGTCTTTCGATATCCATGAGGGAATATGAATCCCATTGGTTACTGTTTCGATGGGAATGTCTGTCTCGGGCAGATCGGGCCATATATTCATCCACATTCGGCGGGACACCGTGCGGTGCAGTTCACTTACACCGTTTATGTGGACGGCGTTCTTCATAGCCATTATCGCCATATTGAACGGATCGTTTGTTGAGCCGTTGCCGGGGGTACCCATGGAAAAGAATGTATCCATGGATATCCCGATCGAGTGGATGTATTCCCCGAGCACTGATGAAATAAGGCCGCGCTCGAAAATGTCGATCCCGGCCGGAACTGGTGTATGGGTAGTAAAATTGTTGCTGCAGTAAACTGCCTCGCGGGCCTCTTCAAACGAAAGAAGGTGTTCCTCCATGAGAAGGCGTATCCTGTCAAGTGTGGCGAACGCCGAATGGCCTTCGTTCATATGAAAGGCAATCGGCCGGATGCCGAGACGGTGAAGCGCTCTTACTCCGCCAATCCCGAGGACAATCTCCTGTTTTAATCTCATCCTCTTGTCACCGCCATATAGATGTGATGTGATATCACGGTCACCCTCCTGGTTCAGGATAGTGTTGGTATCGAGCATGAAGAGCGGTACCCGCCCGACTTGTAGACGCCATATCCTCACCTTCACCCTGCGGGTTTCAATAGGCACATCAACAGTGATGGGTTCTCCGTCCCCGTCACGTTCAAGCGTAATGGGGAGCATGTGGAAATCGTTGTCCGGGTATCTTTCCTGCTGCCAGCCGTCAGATGTCAGGTACTGGCGGAAATAGCCTCTTTGATAAAGCAGTCCTACCCCTACTATCGGAATGCACAGGTCACTTGCGGATTTCACGTGGTCACCTGCCAGGATTCCAAGGCCTCCCGAGTATATGGGGAGACAATCTGTAAGGCCGAACTCGGCGGAGAAATAAGCAACAGTGAAATCAATTGGGGCTTCGAGGCCAAAGTCAAAGGTTTTTCTGTCACCCACATAACGTTTAAATTCTCCATAAACCCTGTCCATTTCATTCAGAAATCCCTCGTCCTGCAAAAGCTCATGAAGGCGCGCTGTCTCAAGACGATTCATCATCTCAAGCGGGTTATGGCCTGATTCTTCCCAGAGGTGCGGATCTATAGAACGGTAAAGATCGATAACTTCAATATTCCAGCAGAACCAGAGGTTTTTTGACATCTCCTCAAGCGGCAAGAGCCGCTCATGGATTTTTGGCAGTACTGTATAAAGGACGAGGTTGTTCGGAACCATATTTATTATATATCGTCCATTCCTGTAATTTCTTTAGGATCAGACTCCCGTATGCTGTCCAAAAGACGCCGGATTCTCCGCCGTTGGCGATTTTGAGAGCCGCTAACGTTTGTTGCTCAGACATAGCAGTCAAACACAGCGCCTTTTGAGGTATCGAGCATCCCTGGGCAGCCTGAAGCATCATATGTGAGAAAGGGCAAGGTTATGCCCTGTGCCGTCTTCCCCTGTAACCTTTGAGAGATTTCATGCCCGACAAGGGTTTCAGAGCACGTTCCCGGAGAGATAATCATCCCGGGTATCCGGTACTGTTCTGTAATAAAGCCCGGGTTTCCTGAAGAGACCCGGGTTCCGCTGTTCGCAGAAAAGGTTCCGATGTTGATTCTTATCTTGTCGAAAAAGTTTATATGTACGCCGGAGAACTGCAAAATATACCTCTTGCACAGGTCATTATTACCAGGGTCTTATAAAAAGTCCTGTTCTATACGAGGAAAATACTTAACACTAAAAATGCAATTGAATAATACAGATGATGTGCAGAAATTTATTTTTCGATACCTTTGTGCACTTCCATGAATGGTTAAAGGTATATTTAAAAAAACCGCTTAAAAATAATTTCTGTTGTTCATCGATTTAAATGAATTTATGAACAGTTTCTGCATTATTCGGCTTAAAATACGCTCCGGGGAAATGCTTCTGCAAAGCGAAAGAGTATAATTCCCCCAAAACCCCCTCAGCTAATATATGTAAAAGAATCACTCCTGTCAATTCACGATAGGTTTTAATTACGGCAGGAAAATGTTCTGGCAGCAAATAAAGGCCTCTTCTGGGAACCTTGTGGATAGGAATTGTTCATTCTTTTATTTTTATTGAAATTATATACCCCGCAGTCTCTGCTGCGGGGAGTATTCATTAACTTTTTAATACCCCACAGTCTCTGCTGTGGGGATTCCTTGAACCCCCTGTTAAGGGGGTTTGGGGGTTAG
>CAZKLK010000057.1:0-11221 GCA_964553535.1 uncultured Nitrospiraceae bacterium | reverse complement strand
TCGGATCGAACGAAATAGATTTAAGGATTAGGGACAGGTTTTCAGTCCTCCCTATCACAAACGCCTCGCAAAGCCACTACAAAACGCAACCTTTCACGGAGAAATGAACAAACGTAGCATCGGTGTTGGATATAATATTCTTCATATAATGCGCATCTTGAGTTCTTCTTTTTAATCGTACTACTGATCAACATACTTAAAATATAGGTCATTTCACATATCCTCAGTCTTAATAAAATCTTTATACATAAAAGCCCAATTTTTGCACTATCTTTATCCGATTGTTTGCTATGCTTTGAAAAAGGAGATATGCATGGATTTGATCTATATCGGAATATGCGCGGCGTTCTTCGGCCTCACGTGGATTTTGATAAGGTTTTCGGAAAGAGTGAAATAGAAAAGAATGGAGATCAGGGTATAACATGGAAACGCTTTATTGGATAAGCGGCATTATTGTCGTTGGGCTATTGATCTATCTTGTAATAGCCCTTCTGAAACCGGAGCTATTCTCATGACAGTGACTGGCATGCTGCAGATAATGGTATACCTAATAGTTCTTGCCTCCCTTGTCAAACCGCTTGGAGGTTATATGGCGAGGGTGTATCAGGGAGATCCATGCGGGCTTGATCGTATCATTGGTCCGCTGGAGCGTCAGATTTACCGTATGTTTGGGATACGTCCCGAAGACGAGATGTCCTGGAAGGCGTATGCAGGTGCTGCAATTCTTTTCAAGCTCGCCTTTTTCTTCCTTCTGTATATGCTTCTTCGCTTTCAGGGGATTCTTCCGCTAAATCCGCAGAGTTTTCCGGGAGTCGCACCAGACCTGGCCTTCAATACCGCTGTTAGTTTTATCACCAACACAAACTGGCAGGCATATGGCGGCGAATCGACCATGAGCTATCTGACACAAATGATGGGGCTCGGCGTTCAAAACTTTGTCTCCGCCGCTCAGGGAATGGCTGTTTTAGTCGCCCTAATCCGGGGATTTACACGGAGGACAGCGGGCACAATCGGCAACTTCTGGGTTGATATTACACGTTCTATCCTCTATATCCTTATCCCCCTATCTCTCATAATGGCTGTGCTGCTCGTATCGCAGGGCGTGGTGCAGAATTTTAGTTCATACAAGAAAGTTCCGCTTCTGCAGCCGTTTGCCTATGACAATCCCAAGCTCGATGCTGACGGAAAGCCGGTCATGACTGCCGATGGAAAACCGGTCACGGAGGCGATACAGGTTACTGAACAGACACTGCCGATGGGTCCTGCTGCCTCGCAGATCGCAATCAAGCAGCTCGGTACCAATGGCGGCGGTTTTTTCAACGTAAACTCCGCTCACCCGTTTGAGAACCCGACGCCTCTTTCGAATTTTCTGGAGGTATTGGCGATTCTTCTCATTCCTGCCGCGCTCTGTTACACCTTCGGAAAGATGGTCGGAGACAAAAGACAGGGATGGGCATTGCTTGCTGCCATGATTCTGATATTCATCCCACTCCTGATTGTATGTTACTCGGGCGAACAGGCTGGGAACCCTCTTCTCGCAGCAGCAGGAGTAGATCAAACTTCGAGCGATCTCCAGCCGGGAGGCAACATGGAAGGCAAGGAGGTACGCATCGGTATTGCAAATTCTGCTCTCTGGGCAACCGCAACAACTGCCGCGTCAAACGGTTCTGTCAATTCGATGCACGATTCCTTTAGCCCGCTGGGAGGGCTGGTGCCCATGGTTATGATACAGTTGGGCGAGGTGGTTTTCGGAGGCGTCGGTTCAGGCCTCTACGGCATGCTCGCTTTTGTTATTATGGCGGTCTTTATCTCAGGCCTCATGATTGGCCGTACACCGGAGTACCTCGGTAAAAAGATCGAGGCATTTGAGATGAAAATGGCTTCGATAGTTATCCTGGTACCTTGCTGTTTTGTACTGCTTGGCACTGCTGTTGCATCTGTTACCGCTTCAGGTGTGTCGAGTATCTCTAACCCCGGGCCACACGGGTTCTCACAGATGCTCTATGCCTTTTCATCCATGTCGAACAATAACGGCAGCGCCTTCGGTGGCCTCAATGCCAATTCGCCGTTCTATAACACCCTCGGTGGAATCGCCATGCTTTTCGGAAGGTTTTGGACCATGATACCGATGCTTGCCGTAGCAAGCTCACTGGCCGCAAAAAAGTATGTGCCACCAGGTACGGGCACACTGCCGACTCATAGCCCGCTTTTTATCCTGTTTTTGGCAACTGTAATCATAATAGTCGGCGCGCTGACATTCTTCCCCGCCTTTGAGCTGGGTCCGATAGCTGAACATCTGATGCTGTATAAGTAGATAGGAGGGGTATTCATGAACTATAAAAAGAAACAGCGCACCCTTTTTGATCCGCAGATTATTTGGCACGCGTTCATCGATTCGCTGGTTAAACTTAATCCGATGAGACAGGTTCGCAACCCGGTAATGTTTGTAGTAGAGGTGGGTAGCATACTGACGACAGTTCTTTTCTTCAGATCTCTTTTCATTCCTGATGGGGAATCGCCCTGGTTTATCCTCCATATATCAACCTGGTTATGGGCAACCGTTTTATTCGCTAATTTTGCGGAATCAGTGGCGGAAGGCAGGGGCAAGGCACAGGCTGAGGCCCTTCGAGCTTCACGCAGAGACGTACAGGCAAAGAAGCTCGCGCAACCCGAAAGAAATGCGAAGATTATCGCTGTTCCATCTTCCCAATTGAGAAAAGGTGATTTTGTTCTTATTGAATCCGGAGATATTATCCCGGGCGACGGCGAGGTTGTCGTCGGTGTTGCCTCGGTAAATGAAAGCGCTATAACCGGCGAAAGCGCTCCGGTTATTCGTGAAAGCGGCGGCGACCGCTCAGCCGTTACCGGCGGCACACTCGTTCTGTCTGACTGGTTGGTGGTGCGGATAACGACAAACCCAGGTGAAACTTTCCTCGACCGTATGATCTCCATGGTCGAAGGGGCAAAGCGGCAGAAAACTCCGAATGAGATTGCCCTCGACATTCTGCTTGCCGGAATGACGATCATCTTTTTGTTTGCCGTCGCAACCTTGTTACCCTTTTCGATATTCAGTGTGAAGGCCGCTGGACAAGGAACCCCGGTCAGTGTTGTGGTGCTCATATCGCTTCTTGTTTGTCTTATTCCTACTACTATCGGCGGACTCCTTTCCGCAATCGGAATTGCAGGGATGGATCGAATGATCCAGGCAAACGTCATCGCCATGTCCGGACGCGCCGTGGAAGCCGCCGGAGATGTGGATGTGCTGCTCCTCGATAAGACGGGGACAATAACGCTTGGTGACAGGCAGGCGACCGAATTTATTCCTGCTTCCGGAGTAAAAGCAGAAATCCTTGTAAATGCAGCTCAGCTTTCATCACTAGCGGATGAAACACCGGAAGGGCGCAGCATAGTTGTTCTTGCCAAAAAGAAATATGGTCTCAGAGAACATAATATTCATTCACTTGGAGCAAAATTTATTCCTTTCTCAGCCCATACACGGATGAGCGGAGTAGACCTTGACGGTAGGAAAATACGCAAAGGGTCGGCAGATGCAGTTGAAGCATATGTGAACAAACACGGAGGCATCTTTCCTCAAGATGTAAGAGACATCGTCAAAGAAATTGGAAGGGCAGGTGGTACTCCATTGATAGTCGCTGAAGGGAAAGAGGCGCTCGGTGTTATTCGTCTGGATGACATTGTTAAAGGCGGCATAAGAGAAAGATTCGCAGAACTGAGAGAGATGGGCATTAAGACAATCATGATTACCGGAGACAATCCACTTACTGCAGCGGCCGTAGCAGCAGAGGCCGGGGTGGATGATTTCTTGGCACATGCCACGCCGCAGGCAAAGTTGGATTTGATTCGGGAGTATCAGGCAGGGGGCAGGCTGGTTGCCATGACCGGTGACGGCACAAATGACGCCCCGGCCCTTGCTCAGGCTGATGTGGCAGTCGCTATGAACACGGGAACGCAGGCGGCAAAAGAAGCGGGCAATATGGTGGACCTTGACTCGAATCCGACCAAACTGCTTCAGATCGTCGAAATTGGCAAGCAGCTCCTGATGACGCGCGGCTCGCTGACGACATTCAGTATCGCCAATGACGTGGCAAAATACTTTGCGATCCTCCCTGCTGCATTTGTTTTCATATATCCTCAGCTCGCGGTACTTAACATCATGGGGCTCTCGACTCCTCAAAGCGCCATATTGTCGGCAGTTATATTCAACGCACTGATCATCATTGCTCTGATACCGTTGGCGCTGCGAGGCGTCTCCTATCGCCCGCTCAGGGCCGGCGTTGTGCTGCGCCACAACCTTCTCATTTACGGTCTCGGGGGTCTGATCGTTCCGTTTATCGGCATCAAACTGATCGATATAATCATAACTTTTTTGCATTTGGCGTGAGGTGATGAAATGTCAAAAATAATACGACCTGTAATAGTCTCATTATTTGTATTCACCATAATAACGGGAATCCTCTATCCGCTCGCTGTAACCGGCATTGCGCAATTGTTTTTCCCGGTTCAGGCGAACGGGAGTGTTATTGTGAAAAATGGAAAGCTTGCGGGGTCCTCCCTAATCGGACAGCACTTTGACAGTCCTATATATTTCCGGGGAAGATTATCGGCAACATCGCCGTTTCCTTATAATTCAGCCTCTTCAAGTGGCTCTAATCGGGCGCAAACTAACCCTGACCTCATAAAGCAGGCGCAAGAACGGATATCCATATTGCGTGAAGCCGACCCACAAACCACTGCGCCGGTACCCGCAGACCTGGCTACTGCATCCGGCAGCGGCCTTGATCCGCACATCAGCCCTGCTGCGGCTGAATACCAGATAAAGCGGGTTGCAAAAGCCCGCGGGATGAATGAGGCAAAGGTGCGCACGCTTGTGACGAACTATACCGAAGGCCGCCAACTCGGCATTCTCGGCGAGCCAAGGGTTAATGTGCTTGAGTTGAATACAGCACTCGACGGAATCAAATAATCCTACTCTTCCTCTCCTTAAATAAAGGCGAGGAGGGATTGCTATAAGGAGGGACAAAAGATGAAAAGAAAAATTGCCGGCATATTAATTGTGATTCTTTTATTAGCTGCACTGAATCCCTTGACTGCTGTTGCAGCCTCTTATCTGCCGGCTTTTTTTTACCATCAGAACGAAATTACTGAAACGGTCATGAAGGTCGGTCAGACAGCATACCTGTTCCATAGCGGAACAGAAGATGTAAAGAGGACTATCCATGTAAATGACATCCTTATTGTGTATCGAATAAGCCCGTTATGCGAAGTAAAGAAAGCAGGTACAATCAAGGTGTTATCGAATATTGCAGATACATATTTCAAGGGTGAGGTCGTCGAAGGAGAGATCAGACCTAATGACATTGCAAAAAAGGGAAATGTTTCATGCCTCGTAATCTCAGCCGGCTTATGTAGTCCTTAGTCTACAAAAATGGTTTATTTGCTCATAGTTATAAAAAGTGCGACAATACAATGGAGCATGGAGTCAAAGAATGGAAAAACAACGGCCTGATCCCGATTTACTTATTGAACATATGCGGAGTGAAGCTGAACGGAGCCGGGAAGGGAAGCTGAAGGTATTTTTTGGCGCGGCCCCTGGGGTTGGGAAAACTTACGCCATGCTTGCGTCTGCTCAACAAAAACAAGCAGATGGGGTCGATGTCGTTGTTGGAGTTGTTGAAACTCACGGACGGAAAGAAACAGAAAATCTTCTTGAAGGGCTTGAAGTCATTCCGCGCCATTCCATCGAGTACCGGGGGACAATAGTAGACGAATTAGATATTGATGCAGCACTCAAGCGTAAACCCGCTCTCATTTTAGTTGATGAGCTGGCGCACACAAATGCTCCTGGCTCGCGCCATAAAAAACGATGGCAGGACATATACGAACTGCTTGGCGCTGGGATCTCTGTGTATACCACCGTGAACGTCCAACACCTCGAAAGCCTGAATGATGTAGTCACTCAGATTACGGGTATTAATGTGCGTGAAACTATCCCCGATTTTCTCCTCGATCGGGCTGACGAAATAGAGCTTATAGATCTTCCGCCTGAAGAACTTTTACAGCGGCTTAAGGAAGGGAAGGTTTATGTCGCTGAAATAGCCGAACGTGCGAGGAAAAATTTCTTTCGTAAAGGAAACTTACTCGCCCTAAGAGAGTTGGCGCTGCGCCGGACTGCTGACAGGGTTGATGCACAGATGCAGGATTACCGGAGTATTAAGGGAGTAAAAGAAGTCTGGCCTGCTGCTGAGCGAATTATGGTATGCATAGGTGCCAACCCACGATCAATCCGCCTTATACGGACAGCCAAACGAATGGCTGCTGGTCTTCGGGCAGATTGGATCGCTGTTTATGTAGAGGCTCCTACAGCAGTGAAACCATCTGAAAGCGATATCAGACAGCTCTACGACCATATGCGCTTAGCCGAAAGCCTTGGAGCAGAAACAGTAACTCTTTCCGGGCACAAAGCCAGTGAGGAAATTTTAAATTATGCCCGTACCCGGAATGTTACCAAAATAATAATAGGTAAACCAACCCATCCGAGGTGGAAAGATAAAATATTCGGGTCATTACTTGATGAAGTTGTTCGCGGCAGTGGAGACATAGATGTGTATGTAATTTCAGGAGATTCTGCTCAAGCTGAACCAAAGAAGACAACCAGATTGGTTCCCCAGAAGTCTAATATGAGAGACTGGCTTCTCAGTTTAGGGGTCGTTTCATCGTGCACTGTTATTGATGCACTGATGTTCCCTTATTTCAGTCTTGTTGATCTTGCCATGGTCTATCTTCTCGGTATTATGATCGTCGCAAGTCGAACCGGAAAGGGCCCTTCATTATTAGCAACAATATTTAGCGTAGCTTTGTTTGATTTCTTTTTTGTTCCTCCTTACCATACCTTTGCGGTTAGCGACGTAAAATACTTTGTTTCCTTTGTCGTGATGTTTATTGTTGCCTTTGTAATCAGTAAATTGACCTTTCGTATACGTGAACAGGCGAATGCAGCCCGTCTTCGGGAAAGAAGGACGGCAGCCCTGTATAATCTCAGCAGAGAACTTGTGCACGAGCAGGAAGTGAAAACTTTAAGTTCAATTGCTGAAAAACACATTAGTGAAGTTTTTCCGAGCAAGGTTGTCATCCTGATGCCTGATGAAAAAGGAAATTTATCTGTTCCCATTACCTCAGAGGAAACCTTTGCGCTTGATGAGAGTGAGTTGGGTGTTGCGCAATGGACGTTTGATCACCGTCAACAGGCTGGTCTGGGAACTGATACGGTTCCCGGGGCGAAGGCGCTTTATCTGCCGTTGATCACTTCAACACGGACAGTGGGGGTGCTTGGTATTCTACCCAGTTCCGCCTTAGGAATGTTCGATTCGGATCAGATACATATTATCGAAAGTTTTGCAAATCAGACCGCCATTGCCCTCGAAAGAGCTCTCCTCGCAGAAGAAGCACAAAATGCTCTCCTGAAAGCAGAAACTGAAACCATCCGTAATACCCTTCTCAGTTCCGTTTCTCATGATTTGAGAACTCCATTGGCTGCAATCACAGGAGCTTCATCTACCCTTCTTCAACCGGATATAAATCTGGATACGCACAGCAAAAAAGAACTTATAAAAACTATTTATGAAGAAGCAGAACATCTGAATGAAATTATTCGCAACGTACTTGATATGACACGTCTCGAATCAGGTGCAATAGTTGTAAAAAAAGAGTGGCAATCTATTGAAGAGATTATTGGAGTAGTACTGAATCGATTTTCTGAAAAACTGAAGGAACACCCGATTTCAATCAATCTATCTGCTGATTTACCTCTTGTCCCTTTTGATGCCCTGCTCATTGAACAGGTTTTAATGAATCTTTTGGACAATGCTATAAAATATACCCCAAAGGAGACACCTTTGGATTTGTCTGCCATGTTGAAAGAAGATAATTTACTTGTGGAATTAGCAGATCGTGGCCCTGGCATCCCTCGTGGAGAAGAAAAACGAATCTTTGATAAATTTGTACGTGGTTCCAAGGCAAGAGGTGGCATTGGTTTGGGCTTGGCTATCTGTCATGCAATTATCTCTGCCCACGGGGGTGATATATGGGTTGAAAACAGGCTTGGCGGAGGAACTGTTTTTCGATTCACTTTACCCATCACCGGGAAACCTAATTTATTGGAGATGGAAGAAATCTAAATGTTCAGTATCTATTCCAAAAATCAAAATGACACAAAATAAAGGTACAATTCTTCTCATAGAAGATGAGCCCCAAATGCAGCGATTTCTTCGCATCGTCCTACAGGGTCAGGGGTATAGCTTTATTGAAGCTCAAACAGGACAAGAGGGACTTCTGCAGGCCGCCACACGCTTACCGGATATAATTTTGCTTGATTTGGGACTCCCTGATATTGACGGCTTAGAAGTAACAAGGAGATTACGCGAATGGAGCGATATCCCCATAATTGTGCTTTCCGCACGGGAACAGGAACAGGATAAGATTAAGGCGCTTGATGCGGGCGCTGACGACTATTTAACAAAACCTTTTGGCGCCGGGGAACTATTGGCACGTATCCGCGTCGCTTGTCGGCACAAAGTCATGCTACAATCCACTGCGGGAGAACCGGTATTTATTCTCGACAAACTTCGGGTCGATATGTCACGACGTCAAGTCTTTTTGAATGAGCAAGAAGTTCACCTGACGCCTATCGAATACAAGCTTTTGACCGCACTAATCCAAAATGCGGGCAAAGTTGTTACCCACAATCAACTTTTAAAAGCAGCATGGGGTCCTTCTTACTCAAAAGAGACCCAATATTTGAGAGTTTATATGACGCAGTTGCGCCATAAGCTTGAATCAGATCCCGCTAGACCTCGTTTCTTGATCAATGAACCGGGTATCGGATATAGACTAAAGATTAATCCGGAAGAGCAGTCTGAATGAACGTTAAAAATTGTACGCTAATTCAATCAGGATGCAGTTATTGATAAAACAACAATGTGTTCAGAATCCCCTCTTGCCAATAAATGTACATTCCCGGAGGAAATTAAAAATCTATAAAATCGTCTTGACAATTCATTTTTCCGGGAGTAATGTTAAATGAAATAGCAGCCGAAATCCATTTTGAAAGTGGATACGGGGGATCCGGAAGACGGGGCGTATTTCCAGGGACAGTCTGGAAACGGGTACTTCCAAACCCGAGCCCGACAGCTAACCTCGTAGGCATATGGAAGGGCAATGGACAGAGTTCATAACCGCTGCGTTGCCGGCGGTTTTTTTATTCCTCCTTTGCCCTCTAAGGAGGATTGATTCTGATTCTGGAGAAACGAAAATTATCACCGCCACAAATTCTTGCTCTCGGTTTCTTATCTGTAATTCTGATAGGTGCTATACTTCTTAGTCTCCCGGTTTCGAATACGAAAGGCTGTTCCTTTATCGACGCAGTCTTTACCTCAACATCTGCTGTCTGTGTAACCGGATTGATTGTCTTGGACACACCGAACGATTTTACCCTGTTTGGTCATCTTGTAATCCTCGTGCTTATTCAAATAGGAGGCCTTGGGTATATGACCTCGGCAACACTCTTTTTTTTGATTGCCGGAAAGAAGATCGGGATTACGCAAAGATATGTGATAAAAGAGGGACTTAATGTTGGATCCGTTGAAGGAATTATTCAGTTTGCAAAGGGAGTTGTACTCTTTACCATAATTTTTGAGTTTGCGGGAACGGTCATTCTTACCGGTTTGTTTTTAAGGGAGTATTCTTTCGGTAAAGCATTTCTCTATGGCCTTTTTCACGCGATCTCAGCTTTTAATAATGCCGGGTTCAGTCTTTTTTCCGACAGTCTTATGCGTTACCGCGGGGACATCGTCATTAACATGACAATTACAACCTTAATTATTGTGGGGGGCATAGGTTTTGTAGTCATTACTGATATACACAAGTTTATAAAAAGGGAAGTTGACAGACTTGCAGCACATACCAAGTTGGTTCTTCTTTCGACTGGAGTGCTTATCTCCGGAGCGGCTGTTTCGATATTTCTCATTGAATATGCAAATCCCGATACTTTTGCAGCAATGTCTCTAAAGGAGAAAATATTGGCTTCCTATTTCTCGGCTGTTACTGCGCGAACTGCCGGGTTTAACACTGTTGATTATTCTCTTTTTAAAACAGAAACACTTTTCCTGACTATAACTTTAATGTTTATCGGCGCTTCTCCCGGAGGTACAGGAGGAGGTGTCAAGACATCGACAGTTGCCATTGTCTTCGCAAGCATTTTATCGACGATCCGTGGCAGAGCGGATACGGTATTTTTTAAGAGGAGAATGTCAGCCGAGACAGTTATTAATGCATTGTCGATCATAATCCTTGCGGTCATTTTTTGTACTGTTTTCAATCATCTCATTCTCCTAACGCAGGATACAAAATATCTTCACTCGGTATTTGAAGTTACTTCCGCTTTTGGTACAGTAGGGCTTTCTCTTGGAGATCAGGGAGTGAGAAGTTTTACTGCTCTCTTTAATCCTACTGGAAAGATAATTATTATTCTTTTAATGTTTGTCGGGAGACTGGGCCCCCTTACTCTTGCTTTTGCCTTAACACGGCAAGTCAAAGAACGGTTCAGGTATCCTGAAGGAAAGGTGATGATCGGATGAAAAAACAATTTGCCGTCATTGGTTTGGGACGTTTTGGATTTAATGTTGCAAAGTCACTTGCTCACTATGGCGCTGAAGTAATAGCTATTGACCATGATGAGGATAGAGTCAAAAAGATATCCGACCTTGTCTCCTACGCTGTACAGGTTGATGCAATGGATGAGAAGGCACTCAGGGAGATCGGCATACAGAATGTCGACACCGTTATTGTCAGCATTGGGGAAAATATTGAAGCAAATATAATTGTGGTGATGATCCTGAAAGAGATGGGAATTCATCAAATTATTGCTAAAGCAGTGACAACACTCCATGGAAAGGTACTTGAGCATCTTAATGTTCAGAGAATTATTTATCCCGAACGCGATATGGCGATACGTGTTGCCCAAAGCCTAATTCACACGAATATAATTGATCAGTTGACGCTTTCCGAGGAATACAGTATTGTCGAGATCGGAACTCCTGCCCAACTAATCGGAAAAACATTGCATGAGGCTCAGTTGAGAACGCAATATGCAGTCAATCTGATTGCCATAAAGAGAAAAATCATCGAAAAAGGCGTCCAGAAAGAA
>CAZKLK010000056.1:0-11221 GCA_964553535.1 uncultured Nitrospiraceae bacterium | reverse complement strand
CTCGACCGTCTTCAACGTGCGGCATGACCATATTTTTATGCAACGTTAGGGTTAATCCAGTCAGTCAATCCTTATTGGCGTGATCTGTATGAAAACATCCTATAAGGCAAAAGTCGCTGGATTCCGGGTCAGGCCCGGAATGACAAACAATAAACCTCCCCGCAGCAGAGACTGCGGGGTATATAATTTCAATAAAAATAAAAGAATGAACAATTCCTATCCACAAGGTTCCCAGAAGAGGCAAAAAGTTTATTGCCGGATTCGGCAATAAGCAAAATCCCCGGAGGCCGATGCGAAATAGAACAAGCCTAAACACAGCATATTCCGGAGCACAAAACATAACCGGCGAAGGCTATTTTTGTTTTTTTGGCCTGAACACAATTATGCCCGGTTTCCCCCCAATATACTCTTTGAAATGCTGATCAATTACCCGTCGATGTTCGGTCTGCGAAGATGCATGCCTGAAAAATAAGATATCGTCATGCCTGACGACAATGCCGGTATGGGAAACATCCAACCCCTTCACGTGAGAATAAATTCCGATGTAGTCGCCCGTCCGGATGTCGTTAATCACATCTGCATTGATCGACGGAGCGGGGATATAACTGAACGTTCTTATGACGGGCTGAATTCCCCGTAAAAAAACCGTTCCACCCTCTTTCTCGTTCAATTTTTTCTGAATCCGAACAGTCATTTTGCCGCCGACGCGCTCCGTAACATCTTCAATGGTGTCAGAGTTAGATTCCTTCCAGTCGGTGAAGAAATGGTTTCTCGCCTGGTAAGCAACATCACCTGATTTGTACCTAATCCGTTTCAGATTGGTTATAAATTCAGAAAAGGACGATGAAAGACGCATCGCCTCGATATACTCAATAAAAGTCAGACAATCAACTAACCCGAGGTCTATGACAAAAACCTCGTCTGTTTTCTCGCTGCCTGCGAGGGTAGATTCGCCGTACCCGGTACCCAGCAAATGTCCTGAAAGAAACTGTATCCGTTCGCCCGTATCGCGGATATCAGCGGCCATTTTCAGGGTAAGTTCCAATGCTTCACGGGTATGGGAACCAAGGATAATTTGTTCTCCGTTCATGATTTATCTATAATAAATCTAATGCTGCGTAAAATGAAAATCATTGATGTTCATATGCACGGCATCGGCGGTCTCGACACAAGGACAATCGTCGAAGAGCATATCATCAGAATGTCCGAAATCCAGGGGTCCCTTGGTGTCTCAGAAATCCTACCCACGGTATATCCGGCCGCAATTCAGGAAATGCGGGTGCAGATGGCAGCGATCAAAAAAGCGATGCAAATTCAGAGATCATCTCCGCATATTCATCAAAGGGAGCACAATAAGCGAATCAATGCGCGACCCGCCCCTTCCGCCGGCATATACAATGACAGCTTCGAACCGGCCACTATATCAGGAATCCATCTTGAGGGGCCTTTCATTAACCCCGCCCTGTGCGGCTCACTGAATCCTGAAGCATGCATTACCCCATCGGAATATCTGTTCAAAGAACTGACCGAGGGGTTCGAAGATATCATCAAAATAGTCACGATCGCACCTGAGATGCACGGGGCTACCGAACTCATTCAAAAAATTTCAGAAATGGGGATTATAGCAAGCATGGGGCATTCTGATGCCACGTTCGCGGAGGCAGAGAAGGGGTTTCACGCAGGGGCAAAGGGGATTACCCACATCTTCAATGCCATGCGCTGCTTCCATCACAGGGACCCCGGGATCGCCGGTTTCGGGATAGTAAATCAGCAGGTGTATATTGAAATTATTGCGGACCCTTTTCATCTTCATGACCAGACCATTGCACTGATATTTAAAGCAAAAAGCCTCGATAAAATCATTATCATCTCGGACAGCGTCAAACAGGCATCTCCAAACACTTGCCATTCCGGGATAAGAGATCAGGATGGGGCCCTTCTTGGAGGCTGCATGGCGGTCACCGAATCTGCCGAACGGCTTATTCGTCAGGGATATGATAATGACGTCATTATGCGGTGCATAACCGAAAACCCCCGGGCATACCTTTCATGATTAGTCAATGCAGGCAGATTCAACGAAGAATATGTATAATTAATTGCAAAGCGGACATTGAAAGATTACAGCAATGAAAGGCATTATCCTCGCAGGCGGCAGCGGCACAAGGCTTTTCCCGGTTACTCTCGGCGTATGCAAGCAGCTCCTGCCTATTTACGACAAGCCGATGATCTATTACCCCTTATCTGTTCTCATGCTTTCAGGCATAAGGGATATCCTTATCATTTCCACTCCGCAAGACCTGCCGCGGTTTATAAGCATCTTCGGCGATGGTTCGTCATTGGGCGTCAATTTTTCTTACCGGGAACAGCGGCGCCCCGGGGGCATTGCGGAGGCTTTCATTTTGGGCGAGAAATTCATTGAAAAAGGGCATGTCTGCCTCGTGCTCGGAGATAATATTTTTTACGGGCACGGCCTCACAAATCTTCTGAATAAAGCCAGGAATAATGTTAGTCAGCATGGCGGCGCCATTATATTTGGTTATTACGTAAACGATCCGGAGCGTTATGGCGTTGTTGAATTTGACGCACAAGGGTCTGTATTATCTATCGAGGAAAAACCCAAAACGCCCAAATCAAAATACGCGGTCACCGGTCTGTATTTTTATGATACAGAAGTCGTTGAGATTTCGAAAAAGATAACGCCGTCCGGGCGCGGAGAACTTGAGATCACCGACGTAAACAGGGAATATCTTAAACAGAACAAGCTGAGAGTCGAACTGTTAGGGCGCGGATATGCCTGGCTCGATACCGGCACCCACGAAAGCCTTCTCGAAGCGGGGGAATTTATCGCAACGATTGAAAAAAGGCAGGGATTAAAAATAGCCTGCATAGAAGAAATAGCATATAAAATGGGATATATCGACGAAGAAAAGCTATTACGTATTGCCCGGAATTATAACCATAATGATTATGGGAAATATTTGTTGCGTCTGTTGAAATGACTATGCCGTTTACCTTCCAGCGTCTCGCCATACCTGAGCTGATACTTGTTGAACCGCGCATATTTGAAGACGAACGGGGATTTTTTATTGAGACCTATAAATACTCTGATTTCCTGTTGAACGGAATCCGTGAACTGTTTGTTCAGGATAACTATTCGCGTTCTGTGAAAGGCGTGCTGCGGGGTCTCCACTATCAGAAGAATCCGAATGCACAGGGCAAACTTGTCCGGTGCATTGCCGGACGGATATTTGACGTGGCTGTCGACATCAGAAAAGGATCCCCGACATTTACGCGCTGGATGGGCACGGAATTGTCGGAAGAAAATAACCGCATCCTATATGTTCCCGCGGGGTTTGCCCACGGATTCCTTGCATTGAGCGACATCGCTGATGTCGTTTACAAATGCACGATGGAGTATTCGGCGGATGACGACCGCGGGATTATCTGGAATGATCCTGATGTCCGGATCATATGGCCGATCCACGATCCGCTCCTGTCTGACAAGGACCGCAGCCACCCTTTATTGAGAGACGCCGATAATAATTTAATCTATGCCGGATAATATGAAAGTTCTCATTACCGGGGCAAGGGGACAACTCGCGCGGGAATTTCAGAGGTTGCCGGATCTCTATCCATACGAGGTCACTGCCCTGGATAGAGAAAGGCTGGACATCTCAAACGGGGGGAATGTGCAAAAAATGCTTGATGTTTACAGCCCTGATGTCGTATTGAATTGTGCCGCCTATAATCTCGTTGACCGGGCTGAGGAAGATTATGATTCTGCATTCAACGTGAATGCAATGGGCGTGAGAAACCTCGCACGCGGCTGCAACCGGATCAATGCTTTACTGATTCACTATAGCAGCGATTACGTTTTTGACGGCTCTAAGCAGGATTTCTACACCGAAGAAGACAGCACAAATCCGATCAACAAATACGGGGAGAGCAAGCTGACAGGGGAACGCTTTTTGAAGGAAGAGACGGACAATTTTCTGCTCTTTAGAGTCAGCTGGGTATTTGGCGAAGGGCGCCAGAACTTTCTTAATAAATTGCAGGAATGGGCTAAACATAAAAGAGTGCTGAAAGTGGCATATGACCAGATTTCTGTGCCGACATCCACACGGGATATAGCACATTTAACGATGTTTGCCATCAATAAAGGATTGAGAGGCCTTTTCCATCTTACCAGCGGCGGATATGCATCCAGATATGAAGTTGCCCGGTTTTCCCTCGAAAAACTTGGCATGGACAACCTCGTCCTTCCGGTTCCGTCCAGCTCTTTTTCATCTGCCGCAAAGAGACCCTATTTCTCTGCAATGTCCAATCTCAAGCTTTCCCGTGCATTGGATGTGCGGATACCGGACTGGAGAACCGGCGTAGAAAGTTATGCGCAGTCTGCACTCACGAAAGAGGACATCTGATGCGGAAACTATTGGTTACAGGCGGAGCAGGATTTATCGGAAGTGAGTTCGTCAGGCAGGCAGTGGAAAGAAACTATGCGGTATCGGTAATTGACAAAATCAGTTACGCCGGCGACCTGGAGCGTCTGAAAGGGGTGGAAAAGCATTTTGTTTTTCACAGGATTGATGTCGCAGACCGTGAAGCCGTTATGCAGGTCTTTAAAGCTGAAAAGCCGGACATCGTCGTACATTGGGCGGCAGAAAGCCATGTTGACAGAAGCATCGCAGACCCGGCCCCGTTCATCGATTCCAATATAAAAGGGACTCTCATCCTGCTCGAAGCGGCGCGGCATTTCGGAATCGGCAAATTCATCAACATATCAACGGATGAAGTATACGGGGAACTGGGCGCAGAAGGTGAATTTTCCGAAATAACGCCGTTGAACCCCAGTTCTCCCTACTCCGTAAGCAAAGCATCTGCTGACATGCTCGGAAGGGCCTTTCACAGGACATACGGACTTCCCGTCAGCACCGTCCGGCCTTCGAATAACTACGGGCCGTGGCAATACCCCGAAAAACTGATCCCCGTCGTAATCTGGAAGGCTCTTCGCAATGAAAAGGTGCCGGTGTACGCGAGGGGAGAAAACGTGAGGGAGTGGCTATACGTTGCCGATTGCGTAGAGGCGGTTTTTGAGATAATGACGCATAGTGCCGCGGGAAAAACTTACAACGTCGGCAGCGGGGATGACAAGAGCAACATGGAAGTTGTCAGGAGAATCCTTCAGATATTAGGGAAACCCGAAGATCTGATAGAATTTGTGAAAGACCGGCCCGGGCATGACTTCCGGTACCGCCTGAACTCCGGCAAAATTCTCGCAGAGACCGGCTGGAAGGCAAAAACAACCTTTGAAGAAGGCATAGTAAAAACAGTATCGTGGTATGTTGAAAATATGGACTGGGTAAAACGGAAACTGTGAACCATTGAGACTGGCACATGTTCAAAGATGTTATTTTCAGGGAATACGACATTCGCGGAATAGTCGGCAGGGATTTTAATGAAGAGTTTAGCTTCATTCTTGGAAAGGTTTTTGGCTCACTCCTCAGAGAGCAAAACAGACACGCCCATTGGGTAAGTGTCGGAAGGGATGCACGGCTGAGTTCAAATGCATTGGCTACTGCACTCATTCAGGGAATAGTATCGACCGGCATCAGCGTATATGATATCGGACTTTGCCCCACGCCTCTACAATATTTTTCAATTCATCACCTGAACCTTGACGGCGGGGTTATGGTGACAGGAAGTCATAACCCGCCGGAATACAACGGGTTTAAACTGAGTGTCGGGAACCATACCATCTTCGGGGACGCAATCCGGAAAATAAAACAGAGAATTCAGGAACGTTCATGGAGTGAAAATGCCGTCCCCGGCGCTACACAGGAATATGACATTCTGACCGCTTACCGGGCATTTATGGAACAGCGGTTTTCCCTCCTTGCCGCACCTCGGTACCGGAGATTGAAAATCGTTGTCGATGCGGGAAACGGCACAGCCGGCATTGTCGCGCCTGATATCCTGAAGTCCATGGGATGTGACGTCATTCCCCTATACTGTGAACCTGACGGCCGGTTCCCGACCCATCATCCTGACCCGACGGTCCCCGAAAATATTCAAGATTTGATACGACTGACAAAAGAGAGCTCTGCCGACATCGGGGTAGGTTACGATGGCGATGGAGACAGAATCGGAGTCGTTGATCCGGCCGGGAACATTGTCTGGGGCGACCAGATCATGATCATGCTATCGCGGGAAATACTCCGTAAACGACCCGGCTCAGTTATTATTGGCGATGTAAAATGTTCTGAAAGGATGTTTGATGATATCGGGAAACACGGCGGCATACCCATCATGTGGAGAACAGGACATTCCCTTGTAAAGGACAAAATGAGACGGGAAAACGCGGTGCTCGCCGGTGAATTCAGCGGACATATTTTCATCGGAGACGATTATTTCGGTTTTGATGACGCGATTTACACCACTCTCAGGATAGTTGAGATCATAAAAAAATCAGGGGCAGGAATACAGGAACTGCTGGCCGACATCCCCCGGACGGTGTATACCCCTGAAATACGAATTGAGTATCAAGATGACCAAAAGAAAGACATTGTCGAAAAGTTGACCAGACTGTGCAAAGAATATGCGAAATCAGGGAACAGCCCCATCCCGATTCAGAGAATCTATGATATTGATGGGGCAAGGGTCGTTTTCGAAAAAGGATGGGGCCTTGTCCGGGCCAGTAACACACAGCCGGTTATCGTTATGCGATTTGAGGCTGAAGACGAAGAATCGCTCAAAATATACCGGGCTTTTCTCGAAGGAATATTGCGGTCCGTCAGCGCCCAGCCCGATAACAAAGCAATATCATCCGGATGCGATGCATCACTATAGTCATTATAGATTATAGCGCCCCGATTCAGTCAGGCCTTTATCCCGACCTCAATTATCCTGCTCTTTATTGCTTTAATCTTATCACGCAAAGCCGCCGCGCGCTCGAATTCAAGCCTTTGTGCGGCATCCTTCATCTGAGCCTCAAGTTTTGCCAGCGCCTCCTCTCCATATCCATACTCACCCTGCTCTTCGGCGGCAACTGAAACTGTCCAGTAATCCGCTTCATAAATTGAGCCCAGGATATCCTTAATGTTCGAGTTAACTGTTTCCGGAGTTATTCCCTTTTCCCGGTTATAGTCCTCCTGGATTTTCCTTCTCCTTTCAGTTTCCAGCAAGGCCCTCTGCATGGATCCTGTCATTGTGTCTCCGTACAGGATGACCTCTCCATTGATATTCCTCGCGGCACGCCCAGCCGTTTGAATCAGGGACCGCTCAGACCGAAGAAACCCTTCCTTATCCGCATCAAGAATTGCAACGAGTGAAACTTCGGGCAGGTCGAGTCCCTCACGCAGCAGATTCACTCCTATCAGGACGTCAAATTTCCCCAGCCTGAGGTCACGCAATATCTCAATCCGTTCGAGCGTGTCGATGTCAGAATGAAGATACCGTGCCCTCACGTCAAGGTTCAGATAAAAATCGGTTAAGTCCTCCGCCATCTTTTTGGTTAATGTTGTGACAAGCACTCTCTCGCCTCTCTGAGCCCTTTTGCGAATTTCTCCCAAAAGGTCATCGACCTGCCCCGCAACAGGACGGACGATAAGTTTAGGGTCTATAAGGCCCGTTGGCCTGATAATCTGATCAATAATTTTACCTTTTGATTTTTCCAGCTCATAAGGACCGGGAGTCGCCGACACATAAATCGCCTGGCTGACCCTCTGCTCAAACTCGCTGAATTTAAGCGGGCGGTTATCAAGAGCCGACGGCAGTCTGAATCCGAAATCCACGAGCGTGCTTTTTCTCGACCGGTCGCCTTCGTACATGCCGCCGATCTGCGGTATCGTAGCATGCGATTCATCAACAACAAGCAGGAATTCATCAGGAAAATAATCTATGAGAGTATATGGCGGCTCCCCCGGCGCTCGCCCGCTAAGATGGCGGGAATAATTTTCTATCCCATGGCAATATCCGAATTCACCCAGCATCTCGAGGTCAAACCGTGTTCTCTGCTCTATCCTTTGTGCTTCAGCCGGCTTGCCCTCTCTCAGGAAGTATTCAACCCTATCCGCCATCTCCTTCCCGATATTTTTCAGCGCAGGATCAAGCCGTATCCGGGGAGTTATCCAGTGACTGTTAGGGAATACCGCAATCTTTTTGATCCTTCTTGCCTTCTGCCCGGTGAGCGGATCAATTTCGTAGAGCGCGTCAATATCATCTCCGAAAAATTCTATGCGGATTCCCCTATCAGGCGAAAAGGAAGGAAACACCTCGACGGTGTCGCCCCTCACCCGCACTGTGCCCCTCCTGAAATCATCATCGGAACGGCAATACTGCATTTCGATAAGTCTCCTGAGCATATCATCCCGCTCGATGCGCATTCCATCCTCAACAACAAGATGCATATCCAGATAGGCCTGCGGTGAACCGATGCCATAAATGCAGGAAACAGAAGCTACAACTATTGTATCTTTTCGCTCGAGAACAGCGCGCGTTGCTGAATGTCTCATCCTGTCAATATCATCGTTTATTAATGCATCTTTTTCTATGTATGTGTCGGTTGTCGGGATATATGCCTCAGGCTGATAATAGTCGTAATAACTCACAAAAAACTCCACGGCGTTATCAGGAAACAGCTCTCTGAATTCACCGTAGAGCTGTGCGGCGAGTGTCTTGTTATGTGCGATTATAAGAGCAGGTTTTTCGACGCTTGCAATCACATTTGCAATCGTAAAAGTTTTCCCGGATCCGGTGACGCCCAGAAGAACCTGATGTTTTCTGCCGCGCCTGACCCCCTCAGAAAGCTCTCTTATAGCCTTTGGCTGATCGCCTTTCGGTGAAAACGAGGTGACAAGTCTGAATTCCTTCATCAAATGTATTTTAAGGCACTTTGGTGAATTCTTGATAGTGCCTGTCGATAACCCCGAAAAGTTCTTGTCGGCCTGACAAAGCCAGTTTGTTTTACCGGTTTGACCGGCATAACGCATTTCTCAACAACCGGCACGTTACGGACAGACATTATATAGTGCCGGAGAGCGGCGGCAGCATGGCATTCAAAGGGCACGCGCCGCAGGCCGGATTGTTCCGCTTGCAGAATGTCTTCCCCACCTGTACAAAAAGCGCATGGTATTCCTTGAACATTCCGATATCCGGGTTCAAAGAGGCATGAAAGATCTCCTGAAATTCATTGTAGGATCTCTCGAATCCCATGATCCCGTGCCTCGAAAGAACTCTTTTCGTATATGCATCAATCACAAAAACAGGCTTCTCAATGGCGTAAAGGAGGATCGAATCCGCGGTCTCCGGGCCTATGCCATGAACACGGAGGAGCTTTGCCCTGAGCTGGGCGCTGTCTTCCCTCGCCATATGTTCCATTTCGCCGTGGTAATCACCCATGAGAAACTCGAGAAAAGATCTCAGTCTCAGAGCCTTAACGTTAAAATACCCGGCGGGTTTAATCATCGAGGCAAGCTCTCCGGCTGGCAATCCGGACATGCCGGAGGGCGACAGAAGTCCCAGATTTTTTAAATGAGAAATAACTTTTTCGACATTGCTCCAGCTGGTATTTTGCGTGAGAATGGCACCGACAGAGACCTCGAACGGCGTATCACCCGGCCACCAGTGTTGGGGACCGAAATGCTGATATAACTTATCGTAGATCATCAGCAGTTCGTTCATCCCTATCATTCTATATCATTTCCGCGCCGGCAAACTATAGGCCGCTTCCTTGCATGAGTAACCCCGTTTATGCGGCGGCATGAATCAAAAATACATAGAATATACCTGAAAATACTGTTACAATGAACAATATCTCATTTTAAGAGATTTCCATCAAATGGGAGGTTAATTGAGCATGGAGCTCCATAATATTATCTCTTTCAAAGACGGCGTCACGGAAATAAAAGACGCCAATAAACTCAGAAACCTGATGGATCGGCTCATCCATCAGGCTGTCTTTTCGGAAGGCAAACAGAAAAACGCCCGATTGCTTTTTATCAAAGAAATCGCGAAGGCAGCGGGGGCTATTCCTTCATCCGTCCAAGCCCTTTATGAGGAGATGGGGAGGGCGTATCCCGGGTTTACCGTGCCGGCAATCAATATCCGCGGGCTTACCTATGACACCGCGAGAGCCATTTTCCGGAAAGCCATGGAGATGAGCGTCGGGCCCTTCATATTCGAGATAGCCCGCTCAGAGATCGGTTACACAAAACAGAGACCTCTTGAATATGCGACCGTTGTTCTTGCCGCGGCGGTGAGGGAAGGCTACGCCGGGCCTGTCTTTATTCAGGGCGACCATTTTCAGCTCGTGAGAAGATACTATCTGTCCGACCCCAAGCCCGAAACTGAGTATCTCAAAGGCCTCATCAAAGAGGCAATCGAAGCGGAGTTTTATAATATCGACATTGACACATCTACCATTGTCGATATCGAAAGAGAGACTATTAAGGAACAACAAAAAAACAACTTCCAGATGACATCCGAACTCGCTTCATATATTCGAGCAGTACAGCCGGAAGGAGTTGAAGTATCCATCGGCGGCGAAATCGGGGAGATAGGAGGGAAAAACAGCACTCCGGACGAATTGAGGGCTTACCTGGACGGATTCGGGGAGACCTTTACCGGCGGCAAAGGACTCAGCAAGCTGAGCGTGCAGACCGGAACGAGCCACGGTGGGGTCGTCCTGCCGGACGGAACTCTGGCAAAAGTCAAAATCGATTTCGATACTTTAAGAACTCTTTCCGACATAGCCAGGAAAGAGTATGGCCTCTCCGGTTGTGTGCAGCACGGCGCTTCGACCCTGCCCGATGATGCATTCAACATGTTTCCCGAGACGGGAACATCAGAAGTCCACCTCGCCACCGGCTTCCAGAATATCATTTATGACAGCGCTTCTCTTCCCGCAGAATTCAGGAACGAGGTTTATGATTTTATCAAGCGCGAGCATGCAAAGGAATGGAAGGAAGGCCAGACCGAGGAGCAATTCATATACAGCATGAGAAAAAAAGGATTTGGTTCATTAAAGCAAAAATGGTGGGACCTGGCACCGACCGTTAGAGAACCGATCATGAAAGAACTCGAGGACAAATTTGATTTGCTGTTTAAGAAGCTGAGAGTTGCCAATACCGCCGATATCGTAAGAGCAACCGTGAAACCGGTTATAGTGAAAAAGGATATTGACTCTGAATTGCTGGACATATAGAACTATGTTTTTCCCAAATCC
>CAZKLK010000055.1:0-11266 GCA_964553535.1 uncultured Nitrospiraceae bacterium | reverse complement strand
ATGAATGCTGTTGCCTATCTGCCGGCTGCTACTCCCTCAGGCAAACGGAAAAAAGGTCGGCCAAAACGCTACGGAAAAAAGATTCCCCTCAGAAGCCTGTTTGACAACCCTGAAACAATGCATGAGGCAAAAAGTCCTGTGTACGGAGAAAAAGATGTCTTGCTGTACTATCGTTCTATGGACCTCCTCCTCAAAAGGATCGGCATTCTGATACGCTTTGTGGCTGTCATCCATCCGACACGGGGTCGGTGCATCCTGCCGTGTACTGACCTTTCTTTGTCTCCAATGGAGATTATTTCCTTATACGGCCTGCGCTTTAAGATTGAGGTCTCTTTCAAACAGGCCATAAGAACAATCGGTTCGTATGCGTATCACTTCTGGATGAAGACCATGACTCCCCTTCGCAGGTCATCAGGCGATCAGTACCTGCACAGGAAGTCTGAGCAATACCGCAAGGCAGTGAGGGGAAAACTTGATGCTTACCACAGGTTTATCCAGATCGGCCTTATCGCTCAAGGGCTCCTTCAATATCTTTTTTGTCAGTTTCCCCGATGTCGTCTGGGCCAATTTTAGTTCCTGGCTCCGCACTATCCGGCCAGGTATCCCTCCCTCAGAATATGTTACTTCCCTCGCCCTGAGAAATTCTTTCCCTGATTTTCTGTCAGGTTCACCTGCTACAGCTACCTTCACGAAATTCCTGATCGATAGAATTGATTTTAAGAGGGCTAAAGCTTTACGATTGGCTGCTTGAATTGACTTTATATGCAGAAATCGGTACTCTCAAGTTCTATTACTATATTATTTATAATTATTAGAAGTAGTAGTAATAGTGCTTGTTCATATGTTGAAAATCGGTGATTGATTGGAAAATGAAAGTATTTTTTCTGTGTACAAGTGGACTTATAATTACGTCATTTTACTCACATGTGAATGTCCCGGGAAATTAAACGCCGTATTAAACAATTTTATAACAGATTTTCTTGTCTTCCTTGACAGTATTTGGATATAATGGTAAACCTTCCTGAAAAGTTATTAACAATTGTCAATAAAATGTTGATAGAGTGCTCGAGGCATGACCACGGAAGAAATATGGAATAAAAGCCTTGTTCAGATTGAAGAGCGGGTTGGCGGAAGTATTGTGGAACTTTGGTTCAGGCCGATTAAACTCTGCCAGTTCAAGGAACAGCAGGCAACCATTGAAATTCCCAACAGGTTCTTCAAGGACTGGATAGAGGATAATTATCCTGATATCATCGCCGATTCTATCGGATCGACCGTAAGACATCCTGTGACAGTGCGCTATAAGATAGCAGAAAAAATGGATCCGAACGTCAGGAAGATGGACATGCGGATGGAGACCAGGAGGCAGAAACTCGCCAGCAGGGGAATATATCTTAATCCAAAATATATCTTCGAAAAATTTGTGATTGGCCAGTGCAACCAGTTTGCACACGCAGCGGCAAAAGCTGTTGCTGAATCCCCCGGAAAGATATATAACCCGTTGTTCATTTATGGCGGGGTAGGCCTCGGAAAAACCCACCTCATCACAGCTATCGGCAATGCAGCGATCGATAAGAAACCTGATATGTCTGTCATTTTTGTATCTGCCGAGCAATTTACCAACGAGGTAGTATCGGCGATACGGCATGAAAAAATGGGGGAACTAAAGGATAAATACAGGAATATCGACATGCTGCTGCTTGACGATATCCATTTTATCGCGAACAAGACCCAAACGCAGGAGGAATTTTTTCACACCTTTAACACGCTTTATGAAAAACAGAGGCAGATTGTCATCTCAAGCGACAGGCCGCCAAAGGAGATCGGCGCAATCACTGACAGGCTCAGATCAAGGTTCAGCATGGGGCTGATCGCCGATATCCAGCCGCCCGAGCTTGAGACGAAAGTGGCAATCCTGCAAAGAAAGGCTGAAGCTGAAAAAATCTTTGTACCGGAGGATGTGGCTTACTATCTTGCATTGAAAGTCAAATCGAATATCCGCGAACTGGAAGGATGCCTTATCCGCCTTGGCGCCCAGTCGTCTCTTACTGGAAGGCCTATTAATAAAGATATGGCCAAAAGCGTCCTGCGCGACCTTATTGAGGATGATGAGAAACCGGTAACAACGGATCAGATCCAAAAGGTTGTATCCGAACATTTTGCCCTGAAAGTATCGGATATGAAGGCGAAAAAAAGGACAAAAGAGATAGCACTGCCGCGGCAGATAGCGATGTATCTGAGCAAACAGCTCACAAGCCTTTCTTTGAATGATATCGGGAGAGATTTTGGCGGGAAAGACCATGCAACGGTGATTTACGCATGCAAGCAGATAGAGGATAAGAAGGCAAAAGATGAAGCTTTCAGCAGGATAATAGACAATTTCATAAGGAAGATAAAGAGATAAGGTTTCAGTTTCACGAATACCGAGGAGGAGCTAAAATGAAAGCGAGTGTAACAAAAGGGGAGATGCAGGATAAGCTGGCGAATATCCAGAATATTGTCGAAAAGAAGAATACCAGGCCGATACTGAGCCATTTTCTGCTCACCGCGGGAAAGAAAAGTTCATCGGTCATGGCCACTGATACTGATACGGCTCTGAGGGAACCGATTGATATTGCGGTCGAAAAGGAAGGAAAAATCTGCATCCCCGCCCGTAAAATGTTCGAGATCGTGAGAGAGGTTGACGGAGACCTCTCTCTCGAAATGGTTGACGAACAATGGCTCAAAGTCAGGGCAGGTGCGAGCGAATTCAGACTTGCGTGTCTGCCGCACGGCGATTTTCCCGCATGGCCCGCGTCTCTTGGAGGCAAAGACGTTGAGGAGATGGAGTTTGATGCGCCGATGCTTCTGGAGATGATAGAAAAGACTATATATGCGGCCGGGGAGAGCGACACGAGGTATACTTTGAACGGGCTGCTTTTCCATCCGAAGCCGGAAGAGAAAGCATTCACTATTGTGGGGACGGACGGGCACCGGCTTGCGATCATGCGCCGACAAGTCGAGAGTAAAATGAAAGAAGAAAAAAAGATCATCGTGCCGAGAAAAGCGGTATCCGAGTTGAGGCGGTTTCTGACGTCCGAACCCGGGGAAGGTGAAGCGCAACAGGTTAACCTGACAATTGGCGAAAAGCATCTGCTCTTCACCATCGGGAAAATCCAGTTTCTCACCCGGATGATCGAGGGTTCTTTCCCCAATTATGAAAATGTTGTTCCCCTGTCCAATGAGAGGAAGATGTCTATCGGGCGGGAGACATTTGCAAGAGTGCTCCGCAGGATATCGGTGATGTCCAGGGAACGGTCCGGCGCTGTGAGGCTGGACATCGAGGCCGATAAGTCGACCTTTTTTTCTTCGAGTCCGGATCTGGGGGAGGCGAGGGAAGAGGTTGCCGTAGACTATAAAGGGGATGCCGTTTCGCTTGGATTCAATGCGCGGTATATCCTTGATGTCCTGAATGCAATGACATCAGACAGGGTAATCCTCGAGCTGCAGGATCCGTTGAGTCCGGTTCTGGTTAAAGAAGACGGCAGCGAGGACTACATGTGCGTGATCATGCCGATGCGAATATAAGTGAATTAAGAGGAAAAATGAATAAAGAAAATGCAAGCAACGGATCATATACTGCGGAGGACATCAAAGTCCTCAAGGGGCTCGATGCCGTGCGGAAACGGCCTGCAATGTACATCGGCTCAACGGGGATAGAAGGGCTTCACCACCTCGTTTACGAGGTGGTGGACAACAGCGTTGACGAAAGCCTTGCCGGCTTCTGCAAAAATATTGAGGTGATTCTCCACCTTGACGGCAGTTGCACGGTCATCGATGACGGGCGCGGCATTCCTACGGAAGTCCACCCTGAAGAAGGCCGCTCTGCCGCGGAGGTTGTCCTTACAGAACTCCACTCCGGCGGGAAATTTGAGTCAAAGGCATACAGGATATCGGGCGGGTTGCACGGCGTCGGCGTGTCGGTTGTAAACGCTCTTTCCGGGTGGCTTGACCTCGAAATCAGGCAGAATGGGCACGTTTTCCAACAGCATTATTTGAAAGGAGTGCCGTCGGCCCCGCTTGCGATAGTCGGGAAGACACGTGGAAAAGGCACAAAGATCACCTTTAAACCGGATTCCGAGGTATTCGAGGTCCTTGAATTCAGTTGGGATATTCTTTCCCAGCGCCTTAGGGAGCTCGCGTTTCTTAACAGGGGGCTGAAAATAACTCTGTCCGACGAGCGTACGGAAAAGAAACAGGAATTCCATTACAGCGGGGGCATCATATCATTTGTAGATCATTTGAACAGAAATAAGACGCTTATTCATCCAAAAACCATTTATATTTCCGGCGAAAAAGAAGATATTATTGTTGAAATAGCCTTGCAGTACAACGACGGTTATTCCGAGACCATCTATACTTTTGCCAATAATATCAACACTAAAGAGGGCGGGACACATCTGATCGGATTCAAGTCAGCTCTTACAAGGACGGTCAACAGCTATGCTTTTTCCTCGGGTCTCCTGAAAGACAGCAAAGAGGGACTCTCCGGGGATGACATCCGGGAAGGGTTAACCGCTATCATCAACGTTAAACTAATGAGCCCTCAGTTCGAGGGACAGACAAAAATGAAGTTGGGCAACAGCGAAATTAAGGGGATTGTTGAATCCGTTGTAAACGACACCCTCGGGACATATTTTGAAGAAAACCCGTCGGTTGCCCGCAAAATCGTCGAAAAGGCCATACAAGCGGCGCGGGCCCGTGAAGCAGCCCGCAAGGCGAAGGAACTGACCAGAAGAAAGGGCGCGCTTGAGGATACGGGGCTGCCGGGAAAGCTTGCTGATTGCTCGGAAAAGGACCCGGCGCTCAGCGAGTTGTTCATTGTTGAGGGGGATTCCGCAGGCGGTTCAGCCAAGCAGGGCAGGGACAGGCGCACTCAGGCCATTCTGCCGCTAAGAGGAAAGATACTGAATGTTGAAAAGGCCCGGTTTGACAAAATGCTCAGCTCGGAGGAAATCAAGGTTCTGATAACCGCCCTTGGCACGGGCATAGGGCATGAGGATTTTGACATAACAAAAATTCGTTACCACAAGGTTATCCTTATGACCGATGCCGATGTCGACGGCGCTCATATCAGAACTCTTTTGCTGACTTTTTTTTTCCGGCAGATGCCTCAGGTTATCGAAAACGGGTATCTCTACATAGCGCAACCGCCTCTTTTCAAAGTAAAGAAGGGAAGGACAGAGAAATATGTTCAGAACGAATCAGAAATGCTTAACATGCTCTTTGAACTTGCCTCCGATGATATCGAGATGACTATAAAAGGGCAGCAGGTGAAAAACAAGTCCATTATTCCTCATTTTAAAAAGCTTTACCGCCTGGAGCGGTTAAGTGAATGGTTCGAGAGAAGGAGAAAAGATCCAAACCTTCTGCTGTTTATCCTTGCGTCCGGAGTGAACAAGGACACCCTTAAGGACAGACAAAAGTTTGAGGAACTGCTCAACAAAATGAGAGAGAAGGATCCGAACGTGATTATAGGCGATGTCCAGTTTGATGAAGAACATCAGACATACGGCGCGGAGATCAGGAGACTGAACTATAAACTGAATCTCGATGCGAACTTTCTTGCCTCCCCGGAGTTCAGGGAGCTCGAAAATTTTTTCAGCATCATCCGGGATCTTGGTCCTCAGCCATATTCTGTTCGGCTCAAAGACGGCGTGAAAGAGATCGGGACCGGCAAGGAGCTTCTTGAATTCATCCTCGCTACTGCAAAAAAGGGTCTGACCATTCAACGATACAAAGGTCTCGGAGAAATGAACCCCCAGCAGCTCTGGGAGACGACGATGGATATGGAAAGGAGAACGCTCCTCCAGGTGACTGTTCAGGACTCTGTCGGGGCAAACAGCATCTTTACCGTATTAATGGGAGACCAGGTCGAACCGAGAAAGGAATTCATTACCACCCACGCTCTCGAGGCGAGGAATATCGACATATAATTAAAAACCCCTATCCGCCTGTCCCGAACTGCATTTTTCAAGCGTATCGACCAATCAGTGCATGCGGCGGGCTAACTGTCGGACAGTGCTGCAATCATGGGCCCGGAACCCCTGCCGGTTGATAAATACTGTGAAAAGACGGTATAGTAAGAGCTAAATTTTTTGGAGGTGACAAATGGCAATCAATATTTTAGATATCGCATACGCGATGGGTCCTACCCCTGACGCGGGCGCCGGACAGGCAGGCGCAGGCGGGTTAATTGCGAGCCTGATTCCCCTGGTACTCATATTTGTTGTCTTCTACTTTCTGCTCATACGACCACAACAGAAAAGGGCTAAAGAACATAAAACGATGAT
This sequence comes from uncultured Nitrospiraceae bacterium, assembly GCA_964553535.1. Classification (GTDB taxonomy): domain Bacteria; phylum Nitrospirota; class Thermodesulfovibrionia; order Thermodesulfovibrionales; family SM23-35; genus JALHSV01. Next base: position 4,934 of record CAZKLK010000055.1, on the reverse strand, counting down.
CGAAAACCTTAAAAAGGGCGACAAGATCATTACGTCGGGCGGAATGTACGGCGTTATCGAAGCTGTTGGCACAAACACCATTACCATCAAAGTCGCTGAAAATACCAGGGTCAAGATCGGCAAAGCGTATGTCGCTGTTATGAGGGCGGCCTCCGACGAAGATTGATTCTGACTTTAATTTCTAATTATCTGAATACGAAATTCTGAATAAATTCAAAATGTGAAATCTCAAATCTGCCGAACATATATCATTTAGGATTTAGGATGTCTGAATATAGTGGAGATTGAATGAAGAAGAAGATTCTCTGGAAGTTGATTCTTATTAATTTCACTGTTTTACTGGCGGGAGTTTTTTTTCTTCCGAACACTCCTCTTTTTCAACATATGCCTGAATGGTGGAAGAAAAACATGCCCGGCAAGGGAATTGTCCTTGGGCTTGATCTTCAAGGGGGTTTGCACCTCGTTTTTGAAGTGGAAGGCAGCAAGGCTGCTGATATTACTACGGAGAGAATATCCGCGAGATTGAAGGAGTTGCTGGCGAATAAAAACCTGTCTGCGGATGTTGCGTCAGACGGAACCCAAATAACCATTAGTCCTTCCAGTCCCGATATTAAAAAAGTTGTGGAAGAAAGTTATCCCATCCTCGTGCCTGCTGGGCAGGCAGACAAATTAACCTACAGGATTTCGGATCAGGAAGCTCAGAGGATAAAGGATAACGCTGTCGACCAGGCGCTTGAGACGATCCGTAACAGGATTGATCAGTTCGGCGTTGCAGAGCCCACTATCCACCGGCAAGGCGAGAACGAAATTGTTGTCCAGCTTCCCGGCGTGAAAGATCCGAAACGCGCTATAGACCTTATAGGCCGGACCGCGCAGCTTGAATTCAAGATAGTGGATGATGAAGTTAGGATTGCCGCTGAACTTCCACAGAATATAGCAGCCGGCGAAGAAGATGATATCCTGAGACTCTTTGCTGACAGAATACCCGGCGATTCCGAGATTCTTTTTGAAAAAAAGGTGAACAAGGAGACCGGAGAAGTCAGAAAGACCCCATTTCTTCTGAAAAAACAAGCTGCTCTTACCGGTGATCTGCTCAGCGACGCGAGAGTCAGTCTCGATTCGCGGTTCGGCGAACCTTATGTCTCGATTTCGTTTAATCCTGTCGGCGCGAAGCTCTTCGAAGAGGTTACAGGGGCTAACGTGAATAAAAGGCTTGCGATAATTCTTGACGACACCGTTTATTCAGCGCCCGTGATAAGGGAAAAGATATCGGGAGGCAATGCCCAGATAACCGGAGATTTCACTTTGGAAACAGCGAAGGATCTGAGCATTGTCCTTCGGGCGGGAGCGCTTCCCGCGCCGATGAAGATGCTGCAGAACCTGACGGTTGGTCCTTCACTGGGAAGGGACTCGATTGAAGCGGGGAAGATAGCCGGCATAATCGGCACTATTGCCGTAGTGCTTTTCATGATATTTTACTACAGGGTGTCCGGGGTTATTGCAGACTTCGCCCTGCTCCTCAATGTCATTCTGCTCCTTGGGGCAATGGCGTCTCTCAATGCCACTCTGACCCTTCCCGGCATTGCCGGGATCATTCTCACTATCGGTATGGCTGTGGATTCAAACGTACTTATGTTTGAAAGGATGCGTGAAGAACTGAGGGCGGGAAAAACTCCGCGCGCTGCGGTTGACTCAGGATACAAAAAGGCTTTCTGGACGATCTTTGACTCGCACGTAACGACTCTGATCACGGCCGCTGTGCTTTTCCAGTTCGGAACAGGCCCGATAAAGGGCTTTGCCGTAACCCTTAGTCTTGGCGTTTCCATCAATCTTTTTACCGCTCTGATTGGCACTAAGTCTATCTTCGACATTATCAACAGCAAGCGTGAATTGACAAGGCTGAGCATTTAGGAGAAGAGATGATCGAATTGATCAGAAGCCCGAACATCGACTTCCTCGGCAAGAAGAAAATAGCTTTTATCGTGTCCGGAATTCTTTGTCTCATCGGGATATATGCTATTATCCAGATCGCAACCGGCCGGGCAAACTTGGGAATAGATTTTGCCGGGGGGACAGCTATTCAGCTGAAATTTGAACGGCATATTGACCTCCATGTTGTCAGGGAAGCGCTTGAAAGCGGGGGCCTCAAAGATTTTGATCTCCAGGACCTGCCAACCGAGAATAAAATCCTCATCCGCGTGAAGACGACGGAGCGGGAGCTTGGTCAGGTTTCTACAAGTATTGAGGATATAATCAGCCAGAGATTGCCTGATTATCAATATGTGGTCGATTCAATAAGCATAATAGGCCCTAAAATCGGAGGAAGACTGCGGGCGGACGCAGTAAAGGCTATCGCCATGGCAGTCATCGGCATCCTTATCTACGTCGCGTTCAGGTTTCAATTCAAATTCGGCGTAGGGGCAACAGTCGCCGCCTTCCATGACATTCTTGTTGTCCTGGGTATTTTTTTCCTGATTGGCAAAGAGATCAATCTTATCTTGGTATCAGCTTTGTTGATTATTTTCGGATATTCTCTCACCGATACCGTTGTCGTTTTTGACAGAATACGCGAGAATCTGAGGCTGCGCCAGAAAGACAGTATTGAAAAGGTTATGAACAGCAGCATTAATGAGGTGCTTTCACGGACAATTATTACCACTCTTACGCTGCTTTTTACCGCGCTGTCCCTTTTTCTCTTCGGCGGCGAGGTGATCCATGACTTTTCCCTTGCAATGATAATTGGCGTCATCATCGGCACCTATTCATCAATTTTCATTGCCAGCCCAATTGTGCTTCTCTGGGGGGGGAAAAGACTTCTGCCGAAAAAGTAACTTAAGACGTGAATTTTTGAAGCGAGGACGGCTATAAGAAAAACCATCTCACTGCACTGTTTCATTCTTTATTCTTCACAATTTGCAAGGGATCACGGCTGTTAAATGCACAGCCGCTGGTTTGTCAGCAGGACGAATCCGGAATTCATACAATATCTTTCGGCTGGCTCCTCGCTTTCTCCTGTCAGTGCGCAAATACTGGTCAACAGAGGATTAAAGACCCCGGAACAGGTCAGGGCTTTTCTCAGCCCCGGGCTCTTCCAATTGACAGATCCATTCGAAATGCCCGGCATGCGGAATGCCGTTGATCGGATTTTATCTGCGGCGAAGGCGGGAGAGAAGGTTCTCGTTCATGGTGATTACGATGCCGACGGACTCACCGCAACTGCCATTCTCATCGGAGCGTTGCGCCGGTTCGGGGTTGAATGTGATTATTTCATACCCAACAGGCTGACGCACGGGTACGGATTTCAGTCATTATCCGTTATGAATGCGAAGAGGGCAGGCGCATCATTATTGATTACTGTTGATTGCGGCATCAGATCATTCGACGCGGCGGCGCTTTGTAAAAGGGAAGGGATTGACGTAATAATAACGGACCACCATGAGCCCGCGCCGAATGAAATTGCCTCCTCGCCCGCCCCCCGGAGAGGGGGAGTAAAGGAACGGGAAATAAGCGATTCTTTTCTTCTTCCCGATGCTGTTGCCGTTATCAATCCAAAACTTTCCGGCCCTTGCAACGGCTTATCAACCCTTTCCGGCGCCGGCGTCGCGCTGAAAATTGCCCGTGCATTATCCATTTCCCGCAAAGGACTTTTTTCGGAGGAGGAATTCCTTGATTTTGCCGCTCTTGGGACAATTGCTGACAGCGTTCCCCTGACGGGCGAAAACAGGTGTATTGTCAAAGAGGGCCTGAGGATGATCGGCAATGGCGGCCGGCCCTGGATTCAGGCATTAAAGGAGGTTGCGGGCATCGGGGGAAGGATAGTGAAGACAAATCTTGCGCAATTCAATCTAATCCCGAGAATCAATGCCGCCGGCAGGATTGATGATGCGAACTCCGTGGTCAGGCTACTGCTCTCGGACTCAATTGAGGAAGCCCTCGATATATCCCGGCTTCTGGAGAAACAAAATGCCGATAGGCAGCGCATTGAGAAAGCTGTATATCAGGAGGCACTTTACTTGCTCAAGAAGAAAGGGGTATCGCCGGTAATAGTGCTCGGGGGCGAAGGATGGCATCAGGGCGTTATCGGCATTGTGGCGTCAAGAATAATGGAGGAATACCGGCGCCCCGCTGTTCTGCTCTCTATCAAAAAAGACTTCGCGCGCGGTTCTGCACGCAGCATGCCTGCATTCGATATGCACAGAGGACTCTCTGATTGCAGGGATCTTCTGAAAACGTTTGGCGGGCACCAGCAGGCTGCGGGGCTCGAACTGGAGACGAGGAATATTTCTCAATTCGAGGCGCGCATAAACAGCCTTGCAAGTGAGATGCCGGGCGGTTATGATTTTACCCCGGAGCTCAAAATAGATGCGCAGGTTGAACTGTCTGCAATTACATACAGCCTGATAAAAGAGATTGAATCCATGGAGCCTTTCGGATGCGGGAATCCTCAGCCACTGCTTGGATCAAAGGGGCTTGAAGTTATCTCCCCCCGGATAGTTGGGGAGAGTCACCTCAAGATGAAACTTCGCCAGAAAAATTTATCGATAGATGCAATCGGGTTTGATATGGCCCCGTTGTATCAGAATTTGCCGGCAGACGCCGCAGTCGATGCCGCATTTATTCCCGCTGTGAACGAATGGGAAGATTCGCGGTATCTTCAGTTGCAGATAAAGGCCCTCCGCCCGAGCCGTTAGCCTGTCATGCATCCCCGGTCGATTGACGAACGGCGGGTGCATTCACTATATACCCAAATCCAGCGATAAGAATTGTCATTGCGAGTGCAGCGAAGCAATCTCGTCGTATGAAAGGAGATTGCCACGCACCTTGCAGGTGCTCGCAATGACGCGTTTATCAATCGTTCGAGATAGTCGCTGGATTTGGGTATAATAATAAAGAATGCAAGAAGAGCTTGTAGATATTGATATTCTCATTAAAAA
>CAZKLK010000054.1:0-11284 GCA_964553535.1 uncultured Nitrospiraceae bacterium | reverse complement strand
CATGGGACGCAGGCCCTGCACCATGGCATTTGCCAAAGGTGTGACCTCCGGCAACCAAGGCAACAGTCTCTTCGTCGTTCATACCCATGCGCCCGAAGGTTGTTCGAACATCGCGTCCAGACGCCACAGGGTCAGGATTGCCGTTTGGCCCTTCCGGGTTCACATATATCAGTCCCATCTGCACGGCGGCAAGGGGATTCTCGAGTTCCCGGTCTCCAGAGTACCGCTTGTCGCCAAGCCACTCGCTCTCGCTCCCCCAGTAAATGTCCTCTTCCGGCTCCCAGATGTCCTCACGTCCGCCGCCGAACCCGAAGGTCTTGAAGCCCATCGACTCAAGGGCGCAGTTGCCCGCGAGGATCATCAGGTCGGCCCATGATATTTTCATGCCGTACTTCTGCTTGATAGGCCAGAGCAGCCGGCGCGCCTTGTCGAGATTCACGTTATCGGGCCAGCTGTTGAGGGGAGCAAAGCGTTGGGAGCCGGATCCTCCGCCCCCGCGGCCGTCGCCAGTGCGGTAAGTGCCTGCGCTGTGCCACGACATACGGATGAAAAGCCCTCCGTAGTGACCGTAATCAGCCGGCCACCAGTCCTGCGAATCAGTCATTAGCACATAGAGGTCATTTTTCACGGCATCTAAGTCAAGTTTTTTGAATTCCTCCGCGTAGTTGAACTTCTCGCCCATGGGATTGCTCAAAGGAGAGTTCTGATGCAGGATCTTGAGATTCAACTGATTTGGCCACCAGTCACGAATCGATCTGCCACTACCGGAAGTGGATCCCATTACAGGGCCTTTGTTATCTTTTCTCATAAACTTTCCTCCTTTCTTTTTTGTGAATTGTGAACTGAATTTTGTGCAGATGTATAATGATTTTTTTCACCAGCGGAGAACAGCCATATTAACGCATTGTTATCACCTCCTCAGTGTTAGAAAAGATTACTATTTCGTAATTAATACTAATGAAGAAGAAAAAAATATTACCCTCTTCCGCACTTACTGCAAAGACCTTCAAGCACTACCTTTTTACTTGTCACCGTAAACTGTTTCTTGATTTCTTGAGGAACAGTTATGTCGTCGTACTCCTTGTTGTGAAAGTCTGTTATGCCGCCGCATTGAATACATCTGAAATGATGATGAATATCCATATCAGGGTCATACCGCTTTGCTTGCCCGTACCCTTCAACGACATGGGCCATGCCTATTTGAGAGAAAGTCAAAAGCGTCCTGTTAACCGTATCAAAGGATATATTCGGTATCTTCCTGACAATTCTTCTATAAATGTCGTCAGCAGTAGGGTGATCCTTTGCTTTCAGGAGTTCCTGATAAATCATCACCCGCTGGGGGGTTATTTTCAAACCGTGTTCCTTTGATCGCCGGTGAAAAATACCCAGCAGTTCATTGACACGCCCCTGTTTCTCCATATATTTAACTATATAGTAATGATTCTTAATTGTCAAGTTATCCTTGAGCCGGCGTGAGGATTAACGAGAGAATTATCGCTATGCTGACTACCAATGACCCGAACAGTTCTGCCGTGAACCTGTAACCGCCCCTCGGAAAACAGCCGGATAGCTTCAGGATAAACAGAATGCTCCATTTTAAGAATCCGGGCCGACAGGGAATCCTCAGTATCGAAATCGTAAACCGGAACCGCCGCCTGTATGATAATAGGACCGGTATCCATCCCCTCATCAACAAAGTGCACGGTGCATCCAGAAATCTTGACGCCGTGAACAAGAGCCTGTTTCTGCCCGTGCAACCCTGGAAATGACGGAAGAAGAGCCGGATGGATATTCATAATCCTGTTGGGGAAATCGTCGATCAGCGGTTTTCCGATGATGCGCATAAACCCGGCCAAAACAATCAGCCCGGCATTTCTGCGCTTCAGTTCTCCGGATATTCTTGCATAATAGTCATCTCTTGATTCGCCTTCTGCCGGATTAGTTACGAGATAATCTATATTGTTCTTCTTCGCCCTTTCAATCGCATATGCCGCCGGATTGTCGGAGACGAGCAGAACGATTTCAGCAGACAGCTCCCCTGCGCTGACAGCATCAAGAATTGCCTGAAAATTTGAACCTCTCCCCGAAGCAAGGACGCCGATTCTCAGAATACCTATCTCCAACCTCCATTTACAATCTGATTTCTATGCGAGCCCGTGCACGGAGACCATTCATATAACTTTTATATTTCTCTGCAAAAGCCTCTTCTTCAAGACGGGCCTTAAGCGCCGCCTTCCCTTCTTCAACGCCTTTAGCTGATCTTATTTCCTCAAGTTTTATAATATGAAGCCCCTGGCCTGTCCAAAATGGGATGCTGATATCGCCTTCTTTCATCCCGGTAAGTACGCTGGCAAATTCCGGCGCCAGCTCACCTTTCTTCAAATAGCCCAGGTCACCGCCTGTTCTGGCCGACAAATCCTCCGAATATTCCCATCCGATAACTGAGAAATCCTCGCCGGACTTTAACCTCCGCAAAACCAAAGCGGCTTTTTCCTCTATTTCCTGTATGCTGCTGTCATCCTTTGGTTTCCTGAAAAATATCTGCCGCAATCTGAATTCTTCTTCGGCATTTCCACCCCGCGCCTTCGCTAAATCATTAATCTGTTCGTCGGAAATAATAATTTTGCTCCGGATCTGCTGACTGATGAACTGGCTGAGGATAATCTGCTCTGAGAGCCTTTTTTTATATTCAACGTAAGTCAGTCCCTCTCTTTTCAGCGATTCTTCAAACATTAAGTCGGTCATCCCGTATTTGCCTTTAATGCTCTCAATAGCGGATTTCAATTCTTCTTCCCGCACCTGAAAGCCGAGTTTAGCCGCCTCCTGGATTTGAAGCCTGATATCGATCAGCCTTTCCAGCAAAGAAGCCTCGCGGATCTTGTAACCCCTTTTTTTCTCCTCATCGCTCAGGTTCCTGATCTGCTCAGACGCCTCCATCTCCATAGTTTTATACAGTTCGCTCCAGGTTATCACCTCATTATTGACAACTGCAACAACTCGGTCAAGCAGTATTGCCGCGCGGAGAGGCCCGCACAACAGTAAACAGGCCAATACCGCAATGAAAAATATCGTGAAGGTTCGCTTTTTCATAATATACTTGCCACCAATCCCGGATGAAAGATTAAGTAACAGCATAAATATATAACATAATAATCGAATAATCTCAAATTTTTCGAAGTTACATTCTTCGATGGCTTGTCGCGCATTATTGCACTTTCACTGCTTCATAGTATTAAATACTTGATATGAGCGAATTGACTCCCCTCATGAAACAATATTACAGCGTAAAGGAGAAATACAGCGACGCAATTATTCTGTTCAGACTCGGCGACTTCTACGAGATGTTCGGAGAAGATGCGGAAAAAGCCTCCAGAATCCTTCAAATCGCGCTCACAACAAGAGATAAATCAAAGGAAGACCCTGTACCGATGTGCGGGGTTCCCTATTTTGCGGCTGATTCGTATATCCTGAAGCTGATCAAGGCCGGGTTCAAGGTTGCCGTTTGCGAGCAGATGGAAGACCCCAGAGAGGCCAAGGGGATCGTCAGCAGGGATGTGGTAAGAGTCATCACTCCCGGCACATATACCCCTGAGAACCCGAAGGAAAACGTCTATATCATGAGTATCTTTCCCTCCGGCGACAGGCACGGCATTGCCCTGTCCGATATATCGACAGGCGAGTTCATTCTGTATGAGACGCGCGACAACGTCCAGGATGAGGCCTTCCGGTTCGAACCGAGAGAAATCCTTATTTCACAAAGCACCATGAACAGCATCCACTACCGGGAGTCCTTTCACCGGTTCTTCGTATCCGCATGCGAGGATTGGCACTTCGACTTTACCGAGGCATACAAAACTCTGCTTCAGCAATTGAAAGTATCGTCACTTGAAGGGTTCGGCCTCGATGGAATGAACGCGGCAATTTCCGCCGCCGGGGCGCTTGTGAATTATCTTCTGGAAACGCAAAAGGAAACATTTTCCATCAAGAAGCTCTCGCATCTCAGAAGCGACTCCCGCATGTTTCTTGACGCGGCGACGCAGAGGAACCTGGAACTTACACGCAATCTGAAAGACGGTTCCCAGGAGGGCACCCTGCTCTCGGCACTTGACGAAACCCTTACGCCCATGGGCGGAAGGTTCATGCGTTCCTCCATAATGAAGCCGCTTATTGACGTCAATGACATTAAACAGAGGTTAGATGCCGTAGAATATCTCGTTGAGGATTTCGAATTGCTTGAAGAGCTCAGGAACTCTCTCAGAAAGATTCAGGATATCGAGCGCCTCACAACAAGAATTGATGCAAAAAACGCGAATGCCCGTGATACGGCTGCCGTCAAAAATTCGGTTGTCTCTCTTCCAAATATGAGAAAGTCCCTGAACTCATCGGGGAACGCCTATCTGCGGTCGGTTGCAGCGGATATTTCCGAATTTTCAGCCATGAGGGAACTGATCTCCAAAAGCATCGTTGATACGCCTCCGGCAAACCTCAGGGACGGCGGCATCATAAGGGACGGCTACTCCGCTGAAGTCGACGACCTGAGGGGCCTCTCAAGAACGGGAAAATCATTCATTGCGGGAATGGAAGAGAAGGAACGCCAGCGGACCGGAATATCATCGCTAAAGATCGGCTACAACAGGGTTTACGGGTACTATATCGAAGTGACGAAGTCCAACCTCCATATGGTTCCGGATGACTATATCAGAAAGCAGACCCTCGTTGGAGGCGAACGGTTCATAACGCCCGAACTGAAAGAATACGAATCAAAGGTTCTGGGTTCGGAGGAAAGACTCAAGAGTCTTGAATATCAGCTTTTCCAGGATATACTGACCGATCTTCAGAAGGAGTCGCCACGGCTCTTCAAGGCGGCTTCGGCCATTGCGATTATTGATTTTCTCTGTTCCCTTGCGGTTGCGGCAAAGAGGCATAATTATGCGAAGCCGGTGGTTGACGAGTCGAGCACAATTGATATTGCCGATGCACGCCACCCGGTGCTCGAAAGAATTGCGGCGGCAGAACGGTTTATTCCAAACAGCGTTTACATGGATGATAATGCGGACCGAATGCTTATTATAACAGGACCAAATATGGCGGGAAAATCAACATATATGCGGCAGGCGGCGCTCATCATGATCATGGCCCAGATCGGAAGTTTTGTGCCGGCATCCGATGCGCGTATCGGCATCGCGGACCGTGTGTTTACCCGGATCGGGGCATCAGACTTTCTTACAAAAGGCCAGAGCACATTTATGGTAGAGATGATAGAGGTCGCCAATATAGCCCACAATGCAACCCCGCGGAGCCTGATTATTCTGGATGAAGTCGGCAGGGGCACAAGCACCTTTGACGGCATCAGCATCGCCTGGGCCGTCGCCGAACACATACTCAATGCTCTTCATTCCCGAACATTATTCGCCACGCACTATAATGAGCTTACCGAACTCGCCCTCACCCATGACGGCGTCAGGAACTACAACATCGCCGTGAAGGAATGGGGAGATGAAATTATTTTCCTCAGAAAAATTGAGAAAGGCCCCGCCGACAAGAGTTACGGCATACAGGTCGCGCGGCTCGCAGGCCTGCCGGACGCTATTATCGTCAGGGCCAAAGAGGTTTTGGCAAATCTCGAAAAGGAAGAACTGAACGAAACCGGGACGCCAAGGTTTGCCGATAGGAAAACGAAAAAAGGCGCCGCCCAGCTCGACCTCTTCTCATCCCTTGCAGATTCTGTTACGGCGGAAATACGGAATCTAAATACCGACAGGATGAGCCCTCACGAGGCCCTCCGGAAGCTGACCGAGCTTAAGAAGCGCCTGAGTCTGTAACGAAAGATTTCACCTGCCGCGTGCGATACTCTTAGGTCAAATGTTTCAGAAGCTGTATCGTATTGTATTCACTACCGGGTCAGGATACTTAGAATCTCCTTATACCGCGCGGAGGTCTTTTCGATAATTTCCTGCGGCAGCTCGGGACCGGGATATGTCTTGTTCCAGTCGAGCGTCAGCAGATAATCTCTGACGATCTGCTTGTCATAGCTGTCCTGGCCCTTACCCGGCGCGTAGCCCGCCGCCGACCAGAAGCGGGATGAGTCAGGCGTCAGCATTTCATCGATAACCATAAAGGCCCCGTCCGACACCCCGAACTCAAATTTCGTATCGGCGATGATAATGCCTTTCAAAGTAGCAATGTCGCGGGCCTGTGAATATATGGATATGCTGACATCTCTCAGCCGCTCCGCGAGTTCGCTGCCGACAAGGCGCACGACTTCATCGTAAGTGATGTTGATATCATGCCCCTCATCCTCCTTTGTGCTGGGAGTGAAAATCGGTTTTTCAAGTTTCGAAGACTCGACAAGCCCGGAAGGCAATGGTATCCCGCATACGGCCGAGTTTTTCTGGTACTCCTTCCATCCGCTTCCGGAGAGATAACCTCTCACCACGCATTCGACAGGAACGGGCTTTGTTTTCCTGACAAGCATGCTTCTCCCCTCAAGCGCTTCAACATGTTTATGCAGGATTCCGGGATAGTCTTTTACTTCAATTGCTTCAATGTGATTCTGTACGATGTGTTCCATCTGCCTGAACCAGTACATCGAAATCTGTGTAAGCACTCTTCCCTTTCCCGGGATGCCGCTGGGCAGAACCACATCAAACGCGGATATCCTATCCGTAGCAATAAGCAAAAGATGTTCACCCAGATCATAGATATCCCTCACTTTGCCGCGCTTAACCAGGGCGACGTCCGGCAACTCTGTTCTCAGAATAACTTTTTCCATAGAATTCCTCCCGTGAATGTTAATGAAATATCCCGCTGGATGCGCGAATGAAATTTTCAACCTTCAGCGGCTTTGAAACGACATATTCTACATGCATTCTTATAACATTGGCAAGCGCCGCAAGGAGACTCTGCGACGGCTTTATCCGGTGCACTTTCTCCGTATCCCACAACAGAAGATCCTGATATAGTCTTCTCATCGCGGCAGATATTTCCACCGGCGCATCGGTGCTCTTTGCACACGATTTGCAGAGAATTGCCCCGGAAGATACATAAAAAAAGCCCTGCCCTTTTCCACACCTTCCGCAGGCGTCGAGTTTCGGCGCAAATCCCGCATATTTAAGAAAATTTACAATGTAATGGCTGATCAAAACATCAACCGCATATAATATCTTCTCTCCCTTTTTTTGCCGACCCGGATCCACATTGCGCCCCGAGGCGTTATTTTCATTCATACCGCACATCGCCTTCCGGACGGCGCATAATGTATTGAGAAAAAGCGAATACGTCCTAGCATTCACATCCTTCTCAAGAATAAGGGCTACGGTCAGTTCTATCATCCCCGAGATTCTGAGAAATACTTGAAAATTATCCCTAATAACTTGAAAAGAATAAACTATATCAGACTGAGTCAGTCTCGGAAGAGCAGCGTCTTCCTTGCCCCAGAAGCTGAGGCGCACGCAGGTGAGGGGCTCGAGGCTGCTTCCAAACCTGCTGCCGATTTTACGGGGGCTTTTTGCAAATACTCTGATTATGCCGTAAGCGGGAGTCAATAAGGTGACTATCAAATCCGCTTCCCCAAAAGGCAGGGTCTTCAGTACAATGCCCTCTGTTCGCCTGAGCATTACATGATATTTCCGAAATCCTCGGGCTTGAGATTTTTCAGCCATTCCACGAGCTCATCCGCGCTCTTCTGAACCATAATGGTATCTTCAACAAAAATGGGGGCGCTCACTCTCAGCGCAACAGCAACGGCGTCGCTCGGTCTCGAGTCCACCATTATCTCCCTTTTCCCGTCGCTCAGGCAGACAAGGGCATAATATGTATTGTCAAGAATTTCGGTAACTATAATTTTTGTTATTTTTATTTTCAGGCTGTCGGCGATATTCTTTATGAGATCATGCGTCAAAGGCCTTGGCGTCTCCACTTTTCCATGTGCGAGGGCGATCGAATCGGCCTCAGGTTTGCCGATCCATATCGGGAGCGTGCCATTGCCGCTGACTTCCTTCAGCAAAAGTATATACATATTACTCCGGGGATCGAACAGCATTCCCTCAACCTTCATCTGAATCAGCATTGTCTAAGCCCTATAACCGAGTCCCCTCAGCAACTGGTGGTCGTCTCTCCACTTTCTTTTCACCTTTACCCATAACGCAAGAAATACTTTCGTATTGAGAAGCCTTTCGATGTCGCCCCGCGCGGAACTCCCTATCGACTTCAGCATCGAACCGTGTTTCCCTATTATTATAGCTTTTTGTCCCTCTCTTTCAACATATATGTTGCCGGTGATGGATACCAGGCCGTCTTCTCTTTCAGCCCATGCGGTAATATCCACAGCGACTGCGTAAGGCAGCTCTTCCCCGGTCATTTCCATTATCTTCTCGCGAATTATCTCCGAAACCATAAACCGTTCAGCCTGATCAGTGAAAAGGTCATCAGGATAATATCCCGGACCAACGGGCATATAAGCGCGTATCGTTTGCAGAAGCGTGTCTATCCCGTCCCTTTTGATGGCGGAGACGGGAATTATATCCGCAAAAGGATACAATCCTCTGAAACGTTCGATGACCGGGAGGATATCAGGCTTCCTCACCGTATCGATTTTGTTTATAAGGAGAATGACGGGGGCTTTTACCGCGCTGAAAAGAGCTATGATGCCGGCATCATTTCTGTCAGGTTCATGCGGTTCCACCATAAAAAGAATGGCATCTATTTCTTTCAATGCTCCGACCGCCGTTTCCACCATGATTTTGCCGAGTTTATGCTTCGGCCTGTGAATGCCGGGCGTATCGATAAAGACGATCTGCGCGTCAGGAATGTTTTTTATGCCGATTATCCGGTTGCGCGTCGTCTGCGGCCTCGGGGTAACTATTGCAACTTTCTCGCCGAGAATGGCGTTCATCAGCGTTGACTTGCCTACATTCGGCCGCCCGATTATCGATACAAAGCCGGACCGGAAATCGCCTTCCCTGTTCAAGAGAGCCTGTCAAGAGAGCCGCGAATACGCTCCACTCCCTTTTTAATTTCATCCATGGACACGGCGTAGGATAGTCTGATATGGTTGTCGTCTCCGAATGCTTCTCCATGAACAAGCGCGACTTTTGCCTCCTCAAGAAGGTACAGCGCGAGCCCGGACGAGGAATTAATTTTGCTTCCGCCGAAGGACTTTCCGTACAATGCGGACACATTGGGAAACGCATAGAAAGCCCCCGCGGGCATCAGGCACCGGATTCCGGGAATGGAATTAAGCTGACCGACAAGCGCCCTCCTCCTTCCGTCAAATTCATCACGCATGATCCCGATGAAATCCTGCGGGCCTGTCAGCGCTTCCACCGCCGCCTTCTGGGCAATGGAAGTTGGATTTGACGTTGACTGGCTCTGGATACTTGTCATGGCCTGAATGATCTTTTTCGGACCGGCGGCGTATCCGATTCTCCATCCGGTCATAGCGTGGGACTTCGATAACCCGTTAACGACTATGGTTCTCTCTTTTACCGCGGGGTCTATTGACGCAATGCTGACGTGCTCATGCCCGTCGTACATCAGTTTTTCATAAATTTCGTCGGATACTATATACAAGTCATGTTTCAGAACAAGTTCGGCGATTTTCTCGAGGCTCTTCCTGTCATAGGCGCACCCTGTAGGATTCGACGGAGTATTCAGTATGATGGCTTTCGTTTTTTTTGTTATATGGGATTCGATGACTTCCGCCCGCGCGCTGAAAAAATCATCCTCATAAGTCTTCACGAATACAGGATTTGCGTCGTTCAAAAGAACCTGGTCAGGATACGATACCCAGTAGGGGGCGGGGATCAATACTTCATCCCCAGCATCGAACAGCGCCTGAGCGATGTTATACAGACTGTGTTTGGCGCCGCAGGATACGACGATTTCATCCCGTGAATACCGCAAACTGTTGTCGTTTTTCAACTTGCCAATAATCGCGTCCTTTAATGGGTCAATGCCCCCGACCGGAGTATATTTAGTAAAGCCTTCACGGATCGCTTTCATCGCGGCTTCCTTGATGTTCTCCGGCGTGTCAAAGTCAGGCTCGCCGACGCCGAAATTCACAATATCAATTCCTGAAGCCTTCATCGCCTTCGCCTTTGCGTCCATCGCGAGCGTCGCCGACGGCTTTATCCTTGCAGCTCTCTCTGATAGCATTTAAATATCCTCCTGAATAATTTATTCCCGAATCCAGCAATAAACTTTTTAAATGTTAATGAATGTGCCATCGCAAGCGCCTGAAAGGCGCGTGGCAATCTCCCTGAAAACGACGGGATTGCTCCGCAGAGTTTATCATGAAACAAATAGCGAGATTCTTCGCCTCGCTCAGAATGACGGACGGCGAAGGTATCGCCGTAATGCCGCGCCGCTCCTGTCATAAAATACGCAGGGCTTGCGCCGTACATTGAAAAAATCATTGTCATTTCAGCATATGCCTGAGCTCCCCGGACTGGTGCTCCTCCTGCTGAATCGTAAGATCAAGGTCGATGACAAGTCCGGCATGCCTTTGGAATTCATCATGCTTCATCAGCTTTTGATGCCTTGCGCGGGACCTGCGAACATCCGCTTCCGCCTTCGCGAGAGATGTCCTGAAATCCTTCCCGATTTCGATCTTTCCGGGCTTGAATGCGACCGGCAGACCGTTCCCGCCGATATCCTCAGCCAAATGGGCAAGCTGCTTCATTTTTTCCATAGCCTGATCCATAAGATTCCAGGCCCGCAGGCTATTTTTCTGAAAGTTCCACGCGCATCCGATGTGGCGCAGCATTTCCTGATATTTGCCGGTGACTTCCTTCTGGAGCAGGTCAAGAAACTCTCCGGGCAACTCCCGTTCTCCGCCCGGCGCGCCCGACGCCTGCTCAAGCGTCAGCTTATTTAGAATCCGCTCAAACTTCTTCGCGTGATAGGCTGATTCCCATGCCTCCCTTCGCAGTACGCGCTTAATGTGAGGATCGCTGACCGCGTCTGCCTCGTTGTTGTAATGAGGCACCAGCCTTTTCTCATATTCAACATACGATTGAAAGATTGTCTTCCTGTTGGTCGGATCATACGGATACGGAGCAGGCTTAAAATTGATGTTTCCGCCAAGGCTGCCTATGATCATGCCAAGCCAGTGCATATGCCACATTTCCTCCCTTGACCTGGAAATGAGGCTTGCCCCGATAGGGGTATCCTCCCCCTCCATCCAGCCGTGCGCGAGATAGCGAATAATAGCGGCGTGCTCCTCGGCAAGATCCCTGTTCAGCATGTCGATCAACTCTGTCTTCCTCATGTCAACCTCCTCAAG
>CAZKLK010000053.1:0-11501 GCA_964553535.1 uncultured Nitrospiraceae bacterium | reverse complement strand
AGGTGCATCTATACGTCTGCATTTCGCTCATCTCCTTAATATTTTCCTCCTCGATGAACAGTTCACTTTTAATTCTTAAAGAGTTCACTGTTAAATTTTTCCTAACAGGAAATTTTTCGGCCGGAGCGCGATAGGATAATATATGCCGGCGAAATGCGGGCCGGGCGGAAACTACGCTGCGTTCAGGATTTGGTTCTTTTCGTCAAGGCGGATGATTTTCGGCTTGTATCTCTTAAGGCTGCTGTCTTCAAAATACCCATAGCTGAAGATGATGATTCTGTCCCCGACAATCCCTTTTCTCGCTGTCGGGCCGTTGAGGCAGATTTCCCCTTTTTTGCCCGGTATGACATAGGTCTCGAACCGCTCCCCGTTGTTCAGGTTGCTGATCATAACCTGCTCGTACGGCAGAATCCCTGCTTTTTTAATGATAGCTTCGTCGATCGTAATGCTTCCCTCGTAGGAGAGATTCGACTCCGTTACCGTAGCGATATGAATCTTTGCCCTCAGAATGCAGCGCATCATGCGTTCATTATACCGCATGAGGGGAAAATTTTCCTTAAGGCGCTGTAATCCGCAGGCGGGACGCCTGCGCCGCGGACAGTTGTGGTATAATTCGTTGGCATGAATATCAGCAAGTTTATTCGTCCCAATATCGCCTCTCTTACCGCTTATCACGCTAAGGAAATTCCCTGTAAGGCGAAGCTCGATGCGAACGAGAGCCCTTTCGGGTTCGACGTCACGAAAGAGGTTTTGCGTTCACTGCGGACAAACCGTTATCCGGACCCCGAGGCAAAAGCCTTGAAGAAATTAATTGCCAAAGACATGAAAGTCAGCCCCCGGAATATACTTCCCGGCAATGGGTCGGATGAACTTATCTATTATCTGATAACGACTTTTGGCGGACCGGTGCTGTTCCCTGTTCCCACCTTTTCGATGTACGGAATTATCGCGCAGGCTCTCGGCGAGGAAAGAGCCGCTGTGCCTCTCGATGATGCTTTTGACCTTGATCTGAAAAGAATGCTCGCGGAGATCCGGAGGAGCAGGCCGAAACTGATCTTCCTGAGTTCGCCTAATAATCCGACCGGAAACTGTTTTTCGTCGGAAGGCATTTTGAAGGTCATAGACGCCGCGGCCGGCAGGGCGCTCGTAGTAATCGACGAAGCCTATCAGCCATTCGCGAGCGAGAATGGTTTCATTCCAATGCTCCGCGACTATGAGCATCTGATAATTCTAAGGACGCTGAGCAAGACAGGGCTTGCCGGCCTGAGGGTGGGCTTCATGATAGCCTGCGGGGAGATCGTTCATGAGGTGAACAAAGTCAGACTCCCGTTTAATCTTAACGCTTTCTCCCAGGCTATGGCGGTAAATTCTCTGACGGACGCGGCGAGACTGAAACGGAACATACGTTTAATCGTGAAGCAGAGGGATCTCCTCTTCCGCGAACTCTCGCGTATGCCCGGCATACGACCGTATCCTTCAGAGGCCAATTTTATCTTATTCAGAACAGAGGAGCCGGACAAGGTTTATCAGGGACTTCTGAAGCGGGGCGTGCTCGTAAGGAATATGAAGGGAGTGGTTGACGGGTGCCTCAGGGTCACCGTCGGCGCGCCGGGGGAGAACAGGATGTTTATAAAGAGTTTAAAGGGCGTTTTGAAGAATTAATGTTTGTCCATTGTGCAACCGGGATACATGCTTATCTTTCCGCAAAAGAAGGATTCCCGGCAAGCGAAAATGACGGACTCTGATACCGCAAGCATATAACAGGGGAAATTATGAGAACGGCGAAAGTTGAAAGGAAAACAAAAGAGACGGACATATCGGTTTCGGTCAATCTCGACGGGGATGGAACCCACTCGATAAAGACAACCATCCCGTTTCTTGACCACATGCTTTCCCTGATGAGCAGGCACGGGCTCATTGATATGAAAATCAGGGCAAAGGGAGACATTGAAATCGATTACCATCACACTGTGGAGGATCTTGGGATCGTGCTGGGCAGGGCGGTCAAACAGGCGCTCGGCGAACTGAAAGGGATATCGCGCTACGGTCAGGCAACCGTTCCTATGGACGAAACTCTCGCCTCCGTGAGCCTCGACATCAGCGGAAGGCCGTACCTTATATACAATGTAGAATTCCCGAAAAGGGGCAAGCTCAGGAATTTTGATCCCGACCTTATCGAGGATTTTCTTCGGGCGTTTGCGGGCAACAGCGGGATGACGCTGCATGTATCGACACCTTACGGAAGGAATACTCATCATATAATAGAAGCGGTGTTCAAGGCTCTTGGACGGGCATTGAGGCAGGCCGCCGCAATCGACCCGAGGGTGAAGGGCGTGCCGTCAACCAAGAAACTGATAGGGTGAAACTCGCGGTTACAGGCAAAGGCGGAGTTGGAAAAACCACCCTGGCGTCGATTCTCGCTCACCTTTACGCGGAAGAGGGGAAGAATGTAATTGCGGTGGATGCGGACCCCGACGCGAATCTTGCTTTGGCCCTCGGCATTCCAAGGGATGACGCAGACAAAATCCGGCCCATCTCGGCCATGACCGATCTGATTCAGGAACGCACTGGAACGCGCCCGGGCGGCATGGGCGGGATATTTACCCTGAATCCGAAGGTCGATGATCTGCCGGAGGGAGCCGGATACAGGATGAACCGCATACTTCTTCTCGTTCTCGGAAAGGTCAAAGAAGCCGCATCCGGATGCTACTGTCCCGAGAATGCGCTGTTGAGGAGTTTGCTGAAACATCTCATTGTCAAAATGGATGATGTCGTCATCCTCGACATGGAAGCCGGCATCGAGCACCTTACAAGGGGCGCCGCCGAATCGGTGGACGCGTTTATTGTCGTTGTTGAGCCCGGACTGCGCAGCATACAGACCGCGAACACCGTCTTTGCCATGGCCGGCGACCTTGGCGTCAAGAGGATTTTTGTCGTTGCGAACAAATTGAGAGGCCGGGAGGATATGGATTTTATAGGGCGCCACGTCGCGGGACGGCATGTGACCGGAGCGATTGCGTTCAGTCCTGCCGTTATGGACGCCGATATGAGGGGGCGCGCCCCGTGGAGTTGCTCGGGCGAGACGGTGCGCGAGGTGATGGAAATTAAAAAAAGGATCGAGGCTGAATTTTAAAAACGCGGCATCAAAAAGAGACATCCGGGAACTGATATTGAGTGAACGGGACAGGATGCCCTTACATGTCAGGGAGCAGAAAGATGTCAAAATCAGGAAAACACTTCTTTCCACGCCTGAATTTCTCTCCTCTAATGCGATTCTTCTGTACGCTTCTTTCAGATCCGAGGTGGGCACGCTCGAGTTGATTGACGAAACACTTCGGATCGGGAAAAGGGTTATGCTCCCGCGTGTTGAGTCTCAAATCTCCAAGCTCGCCTTATTCGAGATACGAAGCCTTAGCGAACTGTCCCCGGGATTCATGGGCATTTCTGAGCCGGACCTGCCTGATTCGAGGCGCCGTGCAGTCGATGACGCCGGCCTTGTCGTAATCCCCGGGGCGGTGTTTGATCTATCGGGGAACCGCCTCGGATACGGAGCCGGATACTATGATATCCTTCTTTCAGGCAGGGCGGGGAAAACGCCCGTTGCAGCCCTTGCTTATGAGGAACAGATTGTAAGCCTGATACCGGCTGAAGAACATGATGTAAAGGTTGATATAGTGATCACCGATGCCCGGGTAATACGGGTACCGCGGTTAAGCCCCGGCTAATCTTCGAACTCTTTCCGCCGGATCCGTAAGCCCCGCGGCGATGACGACTTTTTGACAGGCAGGAATACTGCGTGATACAATCCGACTAACACTGTGGATACAAAGAAAATCGAAAAGGGAGTGAGGCTTATCCTGGAGGGAATCGGAGAAGATCCCGATAGGGCGGGGCTTAGGGAGACGCCCGAGAGGGTTGCCCGGATGTACCGGGAGATATTCTCCGGAATTGAGACGCCTACCGAGGAGCTGCTGAAATCAATCGAGGGAGAAAGCCATGATGAGATGGTGCTTCTCAAGGATATCCCCTTCTACTCGGTTTGCGAACATCACCTCATACCATTTATCGGAAAGGCGCATGTTGCTTACATTCCGGCGGGCGGAAAGATTGTCGGCCTGAGCGAATTGGTGAAAGCGGTTGACGTGCTTGCGAAGAGGCCGCAGGTGCAGGAGCGTTTGACAACGCAGCTTGCCGATATGATCGTGGCAAAACTTAAACCGAAGGGCGCTATGGTGATCATTGATGCCGAACATCTGTGCATCAGCATGAGGGGATTAAAAAAGCCGGGTACGAGAACTGTTACTTCGGCTGTTCGCGGCATCTTCAGATCAAAGCAGTCAACCCGTGACGAGCTGCTTGAACTAATAAAAAAATAGAGTATTAACAGCAAGATTGGTTGTATATAGTTAAGTAGTAGTTGAAACTATATGCAAGAGTCTCCAATATGGAATAATGGAATGGTTGGCCTTTTTCAGAGGCCATCTCTTTTTTTACGTCTCATTCTTTCGGGGAGGAATAATAATGGCTATTCTGATAAAAGGTTCAGAAATAGCGAAGCAGATTAAAGTAGAACTTAAAGAAGAAATAAATAACTTACTGGTAAATAATAATATAATTCCAGGTTTGGCTACGGTGCTTGTAGGAGAGGACGAGGCGTCAAAAGTCTATGTCGGGGCAAAGGAGAAGACCTGCAAGGAACTGGGCATTTATTCCGAGCGCATCGACCTGCCCGCAGATACGACGGAGAGCGATTTGACAGCTCTGATAGATGCGTTAAACAGAAATGCGAAGATTCATGGAATACTCATTCAGCTCCCTCTGCCGAAGCACATCAGCGAAACGAACGTTCTGTACGCTATAGACCCCGGGAAAGACGTTGACGCATTTCATCCCGTGAATGTCGGCAGACTTATGCTCGGCGTGCCTGATTTCCTTCCATGCACTCCGCGCGGCATACAGGAGTTGCTTATCAGGTATGGCATCGAAACCGATGGCGCGGAAGCAGTCGTGGTCGGCAGGAGTAATATCGTAGGGAAGCCGATTGCGAATATGCTGATTCAGAAGAACAGGAAGGGGGCTAATGCCACGGTGACTATATGCCATACCGGCACAAGGGATGTGGCCTTCCATACAAAAAGGGCGGATATACTTATTGTAGCGGCCGGCAGGCCGAAGACGGTAACTGCCGACATGGTTAAAGAAGGCGCGGTTGTTATCGATGTAGGCGTCAACCGGCTTGAAACCGGGTTGGTCGGCGATGTTGATTTCGATGCGGTCAAGGAAAAAGTCAGGGCGATTACGCCCGTGCCGGGAGGAGTCGGCCCGATGACAATCGTTATGCTGATGAAAAACACGCTTCAGTCTGCAAAAATGCACGCGGGGTTAGCCGGGTGATATGAAGGCGGTTTTTGTCCCGCCGTGTCAGGCAGCCTGTCCGATCAATACCGATGTGCGCGGTTATGTGTCTGCGCTGGCGAGAGATGATGCGGAAGAGGCCGTCAGAATCATCCGGCGCGTAAATCCTTTGCCATCCGTGTGCGGAAGAATCTGTACACGGCTTTGCGAAACCGCATGCAGAAGGTCGAGGATAGATGCTCCGGTAGCAATCAGATCCCTGAAGCGCTACGCCGCTGATCGAACGGGCCGCCTTTTCTTTGGGAAAAGGGCAATTCAGTCATACACCGAAAATATCGCCATAATCGGAAGCGGTCCTTCCGGTCTTGTTGCCGCTCATGATCTGGCGCTTCTGGGATACCGGGTTGCCATTTTTGAGGCGCAATCCGTTCTTGGAGGTTTGCTTAGGGAGGGGATACCGCGGTACAGGCTTCCCAAAGAGGTGGTACAGAGGGAGATCGAGGATATCCTGTCACTGGGCGTGGAAGCCAGTACCGGTGTTTCCCTTGGCAAAGACTTCAGCATCGAAGATCTCCTTAAGGATTACCGGGCCGTGTTTATTGCCGTTGGCAGTCAAAAAAGCCTGTATCCCAGGTGCAAAGGAGACGACTTGCCCGGCGTCTGGCCGGGTGTCGAATTTCTCAAGCTTGTCGATAGAGGGGCGGCGTCGCGCCCCGGCGAGAAGGTGGCAGTGATCGGCGGGGGGCACACCGCCATCGACTCGGCGCGCACCTGTGTCCGTCTCGGATGCAGTGATGTCACTGTGGTTTACAGGCGCTCCATGCCGGAAATCCCGGCCGGACGCGACGAAGTGGAACAGGCAGAGATGGAAGGAGTACGTTTCATATACTGTGCCGCTCCCGTTGAATTTGCCGGGGATCGCAGGGTGAAGCGCGTCCGGCTTATAAGGATGGAGCCCGGCGAGCCGGACTCTTCAGGCGTCAGACTTCCTGTGCCGGTCAAAGATACGGAATTTGATATCAGTTCCGATGCTGTTATACTCGCCATTGGTTATATCCCTGATGTTGAGGATTTGAAAAAGAACGGCCTCAGGACCGACTCCGGGGGAAAGATCATAATCAAGGATGATTCCGGCATTACCGATATTAACAACGTTTTTGCCGCGGGCGACGTTGTCACCGGCCCGATGAGCGTCATTGAGGCTATGGCATCCGGGAGGAAGGCGGCGGGCGCAATCCACCGCTATTTCCGGAATATACCGGGCGCGATTGCTGATAACCGGGTATCGCTTCCGGCGCTAAATGCGGCGGTGGCGGATCAAATTCAAAAATCGGAAAGACAACAGATGCCCCGCTTGCCCGCCGGGGAAAGGAAGAAAACCTTTGACGAGGTGGATATTGGATACTCGCGGGAGCAGGCTTGCATGGAGGCGCTCAGATGCCTGAACTGCGGATCAGGGGCGTCGGTCGGCGCCGGCTGCGCCTCGTGTCTCAATTGCGTAAGGATATGTCCCTTCGGCATACCCGCGCCGGGCAAGGAGACGGCGGAAATAGACGCGGGCCAGTGTCAGGCTTGCGGCATCTGCGCCGCGGAATGTCCCGCGTCTGCCATCCATATGCAGATTGAGGGGAGGGATGACCTCCGCAGGGAAGCGGAAATAATCGTCCGTCGGGCCCGCGAAGAGAACCCTGAGATGGTTGTCATCGGGTATTATTGCAGGTATAATGATCCCCTTGGCCCTCCTCTCGAAGACAATGCCCTGCACTGGATAGGGCGGTTCTGCACCGGCAGAGTGAATGAGGCGCAGATGCTCTACCCGTTTGAGGCCGGTTCTGACGGGGTGGTAATCAGCGCCTGCCCTGCCGATGAGTGCCGCTTCAGACGCGGCGGCTATTGGACGGCCGAACATGTAAGGAAAGCGAAAAAAATATTGGGCGAAACAGGGATGGTTGGCGACCGTCTTTCCATGATCTCCGGTGAAGAGGACTTCGCGGTTTTCCGGCAGCGTCTGGAAACCATCGGAATTAATCCGTTCAGGAAAGATAAAAAGGCGGGCGCGTGATTGTCGCGGAGCTTAAGCCGTTTGATGAGATTATGGCCATGATCAGAGACTATAGGACTTTGCTGGTCCTTGGATGCGGCAGTTGCGTAACCGTATGCATGAGCGGAGGCGAAAAACAGGTGGAGGTTCTCTCTTCCGCTATCAGGATGGCTGGCAAAGCGGGGGGAAGGGATATTTCTATCGGCGAAAAAACGGTGCTCCGCCAGTGCGATCCTGAGTTCATTAATCAGATAAAGGATGAGTTGACCAAGTATGACGCGGTGCTCTCGATGGCCTGTGGAGCCGGGGTTCAGGGCATCCCGGAGTGGGTCGGGAATATTCCGGTTTTGCCTGCGATGAATACCCGGTTCATCGGACTTTCTGACGGTCAGGGCAAATGGGTTGAGATTTGCGCTGCCTGCGGAGATTGCATCCTCGGTATGACCGCCGGGATTTGCCCTGTAGCGCTGTGTCCGAAAGGCATTCTGAACGGCCCCTGCGGCGGCAACAAAAAAGGAAGATGCGAGGTGAGCCCGGATATTCCCTGCGCGTGGGTCAGGATTTATGAGAGGATGAGGGATATGGGGAGACTCAATGAACTGATAAGGGAAGCCGGCGCCAGGGACTGGTCTAAAAAACAAAGTCCGGGAAGGTACACCGCGGGCGAATAAACATGGAAAGGGTCCGTTACATATATGAAAGTTCTTGTCGTTGACAGCGGGGGCCGCGGCCATGCGATTGCGTGGCAGTTCAAGAATGATCCCAATGTCAGGGAGGTTATTTGCACTCCGGGGAATGCCGGAATTGCGCGCGAGATCCGGTGCGGGAATGCGCGGACGAACGAAGAGATACTTGAGTTGGCCATGCGGGAGAATGCCGATTTGGTATTCATCGGGCCTGAAAGTCCGCTTACCGGCGGGATTGTCGACCTGTTTTCAAGGGCCGGAATCCCGGCAGTTGGCCCTTATCAGCGGGCCAGCATACTCGAGGGGAGCAAGGCGTACACCAAATTGCTGTGCCGCGAGACAGGCGTCCCCGTGGCGGAATTCGAAGTGTTCGACGATCCCCGGAAGGCGAAGGATTACATCGGTTATGTGAAACATCCTGTTGTTGTGAAAGCTGACGGACTGGCTCAGGGTAAAGGGTCTATAGTTTGTTCGGATGTGAGGGAAGCTCATCTTGCCGTCGATCAGCTTATGGTTGAGAAGATTTTCGGCGAAGCAGGGCGAAAAGTCGTCATTGAAAGGAGACTGTTCGGGACGGAAATTTCATTCTTCGTATTTACCGACGGTGACGCACTTGTGCCGATGCCGGTTGCTCAGGATTACAAGAGGGCGTACGACAATGATGAGGGGTCGAATACCGGAGGAATGGGATCGTATTCGCCGCACAGTCTTGAGGGCGAAAACCTCGACAGACTTGTCTGTGAAAAAGTCGCGCGCCCCCTGATACACGGTTTCCGCGAGAAGGAAGGGATGCCGTACAAAGGGATATTCTACTGCGGACTTATGCTGGTGGGCGATACTCCCAATCTGCTGGAAGTAAATGTGCGCCTTGGCGACCCGGAGGCGGAGGTCATTCTTCCGCGTTTGAAGACCCCGCTGAGCGAAATCTGTTCGCAGATCATCAGCGGCGTGCTAAGCGGGAAGAAGGTCGAGTGGAGCCGGGACTATTTCTGCGATGTTGTGGCCGCGGCGGGAAGGACAAGACAGATGAAGCACGGGAAAAGCAAGGGCTGGTATCCCGGTTATCCCGCAAGGTACGGTAAGGGGTATGCGATATCGGGCGTCGATGACATTGACGACCCGGACTGCAAGATATTCTTTGCGGGTGTGGGCGTCTCTGAAACAAAAGGTCTTGTTACCGATGGCGGACGGGTTCTGCATGTGGTCGGCAAGGGGTCAACCCTCAAAGACGCGCGCGAAGCCGCCTACCGGAACATCGAAAAAATCCATTTTGATGGCATCCGGTACCGCACCGATGTGGGGAAGGAGATTTAGAGAAGTCCATGACGTTTCGGGAGAAGCTGCTGTCCGGAAAATTTGTGGTTACCGCTGAAATCGGGCCGCCCAAGGGCACCGACATAACCGGGATGCTTGAGCACATGGAACTTCTGAGCGGGAAAGTAGATGCCGCAAACATAACGGATAATCAATCGGCGGTGATGCGGATCTCCTCCCTCGCGGCAAGCGTGGTGGCCCATCGAAAGGGTCTTGAACCAATCCTTCAGATGACCTGCCGGGACAGGAACAGAATAGGGCTGCAGTCGGATTTGCTCGGCGCGCATGTCCTCGGACTGCGGAATGTTCTCTGCATGACGGGAGATTATGTTACCGCCGGCGATCACAAAAACGCAAAGCCGGTCTATGATGTAGAATCGGTTCAACTGCTCAGGATTATCGGCGGGCTTAATGCGGGGAAAGACATGTCGGGCAGTGACCTGAAAGGGGCGACGGAATTTTTCCGCGGCGCCGTAGTGACGCCCGAGGCCGATTACATTGAGCCGCAGCTCATTAAGTTCGAGAAAAAAGTGAGTGCCGGAGCTGAGTTTTTTCAGACCCAGGCCATATATGACATAGACGCCTTCGGGGAGTTTATGAAGTACGCCAGGAAATTTCCGGTAAAAATACTTGCGGGGATTGTACTTCTGAAATCGACAGGAATGGCGAATTTCATGAACAGGAATGTCCCCGGAATCAGGGTCCCGCAGGAATTAATCGACGAGCTCAGCGCGGCGGGAAAGGGGCACGCGCTTGAGGCGGGCATTGAGATAGCGGCGCGCCACATCAGAAAGCTGCTGAGCGGCGGCGTCTGCGACGGCATTCATATCATGGCGATCGGCCTCGAGGAAAAGGTGCCGGTCATAATGGCGCGCGCGGGTCTGCTATAATGTGGGCATCGGCCGTCATGCAATAACATGAGAGCGAAAAAGAAAATTCATTGCGACACCCGCAACTGGAACCGCTATCAGTTTTTCGGGATTGCTTACGTATCGGTCCGCGGGAAAGACAGAGTCTACTCAACAACTATTGCTAATGTTTCCCTCAGCGGACTGGGTGTTTACTCAGCCGAGCCTGTCGGGAAAGGCGGAAAAGTGACGGTGACCATTTCCTTCGTCGACGGAAATGGAAAGATGCGGCAGGATTCGGCGTCGGGAAAGATCGACTGGCAAAGAAAGTTCCTGGATTTGTACCTTGTCGGTATTCTTTTCGATGAGGAGCTTAACATTTTGAACCAACCCCGGCTCGTCGGGCATCTGTCGTGGCTTATCGATACCTACCAGTTGCCCCAGCCTTACAGGGACAAGAGGATAGCCCTGCTGTGATCCCTGAAGTCGCGGCAAAGACGCCCCGTTGCGGGCAACCCGCATTTTTCCCGTCAATCGCCAGCGGTCGGCCCGCCTGAAAAGTTTCAAAAGAGCAATATAATTAAAATAATAAGCAATTTTTCTATTGCGGCAGTCAATTTTATGTGTATAATATTAATAAATCCATTCAGGGAGGTTTTTATGAAGACAGCAGTTTTAAAGGTTATCTTTTTCTGTTGCATATGTTCGGTGTTGTTCATGACCGGCGACGCATATGCCGCAACCAAGGAGTTGAGATTATTTGCGTCCGGGTCCATGACCGGCATTGGTGAAGCTGATTGCCAGTTGTCGGATGCCGGCTGCACTGTGACAAACGAGGGGATTGCGAGGGGCACTCATATAGGCAAGGGAACATTTTCCCAGACTGTCACCATTTTTTGGAAGTCGGGCTGGCAGGCAGGAACCGACCGTTGCGCACCCGCAAGCGGGATGATCACGGTAACAGCCGCGGACAAGAGCACTATTAATGCGGTAAGGACAGGCACGGTCTGCATCTCCGGGGATATCACTACATTCAACGCCGCGTACACCATAACGGGAGGCACGAAGAGGTTTGCCAACGCCTCCGGCACCGGAGTTTCGACTTGCAGCGTTGACAGTGACGGCAGGGTTATCGGTTTTGCAAACGGCAGCCTGATCAGATAATTTATCTGTTGGAATGGGGCGGAGACGGCGACGACAGCTCCGCCCCATTTTTTTGGTTTTTCTGGGATTAGTGTGGACCGTCATTCCGGCGAA
>CAZKLK010000052.1:0-11744 GCA_964553535.1 uncultured Nitrospiraceae bacterium | reverse complement strand
GTCACTGGATTCCGGCGTTCGCCGGAATGACGGTCCACACTAATCCCAGAAGAACAATAAAAAATTACGGTTCTCTGCAAATCGGTTTTTTTACCACCACACCAGAAAGCCCTGTCTGTAAAGACGGGGATGAATAGGATGCTTTGCTGGCGAAGCCAGTAATAGGAAAAGCCACACCTGTAAAGGTGTGGTGGTTTACTGGTAGATCAACGAAGCAACCTTCACTGTCAGGTCGCCGAGCATGTTCGTGTAGCTTCCCAATTCATTGTCGTACCATCCGTAAATGACGGCATTGGTAATCGGTATTTCCGGATCAGCCGGCACTTCCGATAAGGATTCAGCAGGAAGCTTCACCAGCTTGGCGATATCAAGGGAAACATAGGCGGTTCTTGTGTGGGTTTCATGACCTTCAATAATTGCGGCGGGTCCGGTAAGGCCGATAATATCGGACGATACGTTTTGTTCATCGGTGTATTTTATGTATCCTCTTTTTTCTACCAAAGCAGCATCCTTGTAAATAGAGTTAATAATCGCGGCATTTACGGGAGGGCGATCGATTTCATCACGGATCGTAATGACCAGAATAATCAGGGAGCCGGTTGTCACGGGAATGCGGACTGATTCAGCCATGAATCCTATACGGTTCATTTCAGGTATTACCAGTCCAAGAGTCTTGGCCGCACCCGTAGTCGTCAAGATTATGTTGTTCATGACACTCCTGGATTTTCTGAGATCGGTTGCCCCCGCTTTTGGAAGCCGGTCCAAAACTTCCTGGGTGCCCGTACATGAGTGGATTGTGTCCATCGAGGCGCTGATGATCTTGTCCGGTCCGAAGTAATCCATGAGAGGTTTGACCATATGCGCGAGACAGGTTGTCGTGCAGGAAGCTCCGGAAATGATCTGATGCTTCGCATGGCGATATTCTTCCTCATTGATGCCCATGACAATAGTGATGATATCGGACGGCATGGGTATATTCTTGTCTTTAACCTTGAATGGCGCTGACAAAATGATTTTCTCGGCACCTGCCTCAAGATGACCGCGCACCGAGCCCTCTGTTGCGTCAAACGGCACGGTGGGATTAGTAAATTTTCCGGTAGCCTCAACGACGATTTTGACATCGTTGTCTTTCCACTGAATGTATCTCGGGTTGCGGGACTCTCTAAGTATCTTGACGGGAATGCCGTCTATTTTCATGGTGCCGTTGTGTTCGTCCAAATCACTTATGATTCTGCCTGCTGTGTAGCCGTAAAGATAGCGGTGCAGTGAACCGTAAGTGGAATCCTTTTCTATATATAAAGCAATATCCTCGAGTTTTGTCCCGGCCCTTCTCCCGATGTTTACAACGATTTCATTAAAATATTTTCTCGCAACATGGTTCCAGAGTGTCAGTTTCCCGATTCGACCGAGGCCGTTGATTCCAAGAATCAATTTCTTGTCGGGAAACACTTTATTTTTGATTTTTACAGCCATTACTTATCCCCTATTTGAATAGTTATCGAAATAGTTCTTCTAAACTTGTGGTGGCAACGTAAAATTATTATATCACTCATTTCAAAAACTATGATAAGTGTCCGGTTTTTATCTCCTGCGTCTCATGGCTGCCGATAAATACAGAACCGTTCTTTCCATCAATGCTTATATAATCGCCAACGTTGATATTCCGGTCATTGATCCTGCATCTTTTTTCCTGCTCCCATACAATCAGGTGGTTGCATCCGACGACACAGGTCTTTCCCAGCCGGCTGGCAATGATGGACGCATGGGACGTTGATCCTCCGCGCGCGGTGAGCAGGCCGTCTGCTGCCGAGATATGTCTGATGTCGTCGGGCACGGTATCTGCGCGGACTAAAATGAGCGGTGTTGAGGGTTCTTTCTCCCTGAATTCCTTGATTTCGATCAGATCGAATACCGCTCTGCCGCTCACAGCACCTCCGCCGACTCCAATTCCACGTGAGAGATAACTTGCTGAGAGATGCTTGGACGGCACAAATGCCTTGATGCTCTCCTCGCGTTTGATTGCCATATCGCGCGTCTGAAGGATAAAAAGATTGTCCGGATGTCTTCCTTCGAATGTGAATTCTATTTCCTGTGCGCCCCACTGCTGCCGGTAGATCAGGTTCTTGCTAATCTGGAGCAGTGTATTGTATAGCTCGGGAAAGGTGTCCTCAAAGGTAATCTCGGAATCGCGATCCTCGTACGGCTTCTGTTCATTTGAAATAGCTAACGTCCGGACAAGCCCTGAAACAACATCCTCTCCCTGCGCTCCGATGGCAAAGTCACCCCAAAGCGTGATTTTGTCGGCCGGTTTCTGCGGATTGCGGGTGAAGAGGACGCCGGTTCCTGAATTTATATCAAGGTTGCCGTATACCATTGCCTGAACTATGACGGCAGTGCCCCAGTTTTCGGAAATATCCATAATTTCACGATACGCCTGCGCTTTCGGGGAGTCCCATGAATGAAACACCTGTTCAATAGCCGTCTCAAGCTGTAAGTGCGGGTCATCAATGATGTCAATGCCGTGATTTCTAATTTCCGCGCGGTAAGACAGCGCCACTTCGCGCATTTGACCGGGAGAGAACTGGATTTTTCTCGATACCCCAAACTGCTCCTTGAATGCGCTTATGATTGCATCAAACCGGTCCCGCTCGATGCCGAACGACATCCCCCAGCACTGCAGAAATCGCCGGTAACAGTCCCAAACAAACCAGGGCTTCGCTGTTTGCCTTATCAACCCTTCACAGACATCTTCGTTTATCCCAACATTAAGGAAAGAGATCATCATGCCCGGCATCGATATGGCGCCTCCGCTCCTGACTGAAACAAGCAGGGGATTTCGGTGATCGCCGAAGACCTTGCCGGTCTGTTTTTCTAAACTAACAATTTGTTCCCTGATGCATGCGGTCAGGTGTTCGTGAACGTATTTGAAGCCGTCAACCGCTTTCTTGCACCGGAATACCTCGGTAGTCAATATGAACCCCGGTGGTGCGGGTATGCCAAGCGATGCAAGTAAAATTAGATTATGCCCCTTGTTCCCCAAATGAATACGGTCCCTGGTAGCCTTATTCGGCTCATGAATTCCGGAAAGGGCTTTTTTGGGATCGTAGCTCATGAGCAGATCAAGGTTCTGAACATCAAGTTCCTCCGCTTGCTCAAAGAGCGTCTTTAGAATCCTGCTGATAAAAGTGTCAAGCTGCTGGAGGCCGAACGAACTTGCGACAATTTCCCGGAGGAACTGCTCGGAAATCTGATTGACACGCTCGGATTCAGTCTGCTGTTCTCCGTTGTGACGGTACTTCGGCAGAATATGACTGGCGCCGATCCGGGGTATTATTTGTTTGAGATTATTCTTGAAGACGTTGCTGTAGTAAGTGTTGAGGATATCCTGTACGGCTTCTGAAAACCCCCTGAAGATATCAATATATTGCGAGAAGGAGAATCTCCTGACTTCCAGCGCAACGGATAAGAGTTCGATGGAATTTTCGAGTTTCCCGGAAGATATCCCGTCCAGCTTAAGCGCAGCAAAAAAGAAATTTACATACTTTTCAATCTGGAAAAGAGTCGCGCGCGTGATGAATTTAAGGTTTACCGATTGGATAAGTTCTTCGAACAGGACATTGGCGAGGCTTTCAAGCCGGTAAGAGAGAGATAAGGCGTCGAATTTTCTTTCATGGTATTTCCCGTACATTGAGGGGATGCCCGCGGCGATGTGTCGTTTTCGGAATATGTTTTCCACAGGTTCGTTGCGTTCAGGGGAGAGGATGATATCCCTCAGCATTCCCAGATAATTCAGAACGCCCTCGAGTTTTCCGGGTATTGTCCCGGCGCTGACAAGTTCGATTAATAAGTCGGCATTGGGGAGACCGAGACTCGAAGCGTACCGCAGGTGTTCCGCTATTCCCTGAGGATCGATACGGTATTTTCTGTTGAGCAATTGATAATATTTGACTGCAAGACACGCCCTTTTTCTCTCCCTTTCAGATACGCCCGCAACGCTGTTTGTGAATGACGCCATCTCCTGCTCGCCCACATGGAGCAGGTCGCTGATGCCGGAAAACCCTTTCTGCCGGAAAAAGGACGTGAAAATGGCGTGAAGATCGTCAATGTATGAACCCGATATCTTTATCCCCCGGAAAATATCATCCGGGAGAAATTCCTTGATATATGACTTATCCTTTTTCATCCAGAAGGAAATAACTCCTTCAATGAAATTCACTACCCGGGCGCTGCTTTCAACATGACTTTGCTTGCGCAGAAAATGTATTAGCGGGTCTTTCCTGTGCGTCAATTCATCAATTTCGGTTGATACTTCGCGCAAAGGTCCTTCGGCTCCAATCTCACTGAAATAGACAGGGAACACTTTGGCCATATGCTTGATCAGGTGGTATACGGGGCCGATATCGCTGTTGAGAAGTTCCGTAATGTCCTTTTGAAAAATATCAGTGTCGCTGATGAGGACTCCGCATAATCTCAAATTGATGATAAGCGCCGAAATCAGGGACTTCGACCACTTCGGATTTTGTTCAATCAGATGGAGCCATACACGGATATTTTGAAGATGGGCGCGGTTGCCCTTCACCTGCCATTCATCAGTGACTCCGGTGATACCGGGATGTTGGAAGTTGACAGATATTATCTTTTGGAGATACCATTCAACCAGGCTGCTGACCTCTTTCCGGTAAATTTCGTCGCCTATGATCTGAATGCAGGATAACGCGGTTTCAGGATAATTTTGTGAGCTTTTCTTCAATGCCTCCACGCTCTCGGAAACGCTGGTTTTTATCTGTTCTGAGCCTCCTATCCTTATCATCCGGGAAACCGTGCGATGGATATCCCTGAGAGTATTTTCATGAATACTGAAAAGTCCCGGCATCTCCATAATCCTCAAAAGATATCGCATGGTTACATGATGATCTGAGTAAGGGTCACCGGTCAAAGCCAGTTTGCCGGAGACTTCCCCGTAATATTTGACCAGTTGCATATATCCTGGAAACGCGACAAGTCGCCGCAATCTTAAATACTGGTCCGCAATCCGCGAATCTTCTTTCAATTGTTCCAACAGGTCTTTTAGTTGCGCATGAGAAACGGGCAGAAAGATTTCTCTAAGTTTTGCAGTCAGTTCCGCGACGGGAAGATTTTGCATATTCATCGTGAGCCATTGATATGGGTCTATTTGGCCAAGCCAGTATTCGTAAGTTTTGGAATAATATCTAATGAGCAGCTCATTGAACAT
Organism: uncultured Nitrospiraceae bacterium; assembly: GCA_964553535.1. GTDB lineage: Bacteria > Nitrospirota > Thermodesulfovibrionia > Thermodesulfovibrionales > SM23-35 > JALHSV01. The sequence continues at coordinate 6,511 of CAZKLK010000052.1, read as the reverse complement.
ATTGATGTTGATTCCGGCGGGACTCCTGGCAAGGATGATCTGCCCAAGTTTTTTTACCTGGTGAGGGTTGGCGACAAGGATAAAAAAATGATCATCTGTTAGATTCATTAAACGGGTGAAACAATATTCCAGCAGTGTGGCATATTTCCCGAGATCGTTATGGCTGTCTATGAGAATTTTTTCGAGATAGAAGATCATGCCTTCGCATGCGTTTTGACTAACAGACGAGTCGTGATATTCGATTGCATCGAGCATGACATCCATGATCAATCTGATTGCATCAATACCTTTTTCGTGATTGTCATGCAGGTAGAAATTTTTCAGTGCATAAGCCCGCATTTCCCTTGCAATAGCGTGCCAGTCCCATTGCTCGCGGCTCATTTCACGGAAGAGCGGATCGGCAGCGCTCATAAGACCGGGATAATCTTTTATAATATCCCGTAGGATTTCATAACGATGCGGCACCATTGTTTGAGCGGGGGTAGCCATCCTGAGATATCCTTAATCATTATATAATACGACAAAGAGACATTTAGCGCATGAAAATATCTGAAATATTCGCCAGCATCCAGGGGGAGTCCAGTTATGCCGGCCTTCCGTGCTCTTTTATCCGCCTCGCCGGCTGCAATCTCAGGTGTTCCTACTGCGATACGACGTATGCATATGAAGGCGGGTATGAGCTTGCAGCGGACGAAATTATTGAAAAGATCAGGATTATGGGGATATATCTTGTCGAAATTACCGGCGGGGAACCGCTGCTCCAGCGGGAAGTGCATAATCTTATCCGATTGCTTCTTGACGGGGGACGGACAGTGATGATCGAGACGAACGGCTCGCAAAGCATCAGAGATGTCGACCGGCGCGCGGTTATCGTACTCGATATCAAGACGCCGGGCAGCGGAATGAGCGGCAGCATGGATTTTTCAAACTTCGACGATATTCGCGCTCATGACGAGGTTAAATTTGTTATTACCGGAAGAAATGATTATGAATGGACAAAGGATATCGTATATTCATTTAATCTGGCGGATAGATGCGGCATCCTGATCTCGCCTGCGTTCGGATTAGTTAATCCGGAAGACCTCGCACAATGGATGATAGGCGATAGACTCCCTGCACGTCTGAACTTGCAGCTTCACAAATATATTTTTGGACCGGGGAAAAGAGGAGTATAATGGTAGCATGATTTGTCATGGCGGAAAAATATGAGAGAAAAATTCCCGCATTTGCCCGAACGAATTTCCGGGCTCGCTGAAATAGCATATAATCTCTGGTGGAGCTGGCACCCGGCGGCAAGAATGCTTTTCAAGCTTCTTGACAGGATTGCATGGAAGGAAAGCAGGCATAATCCTGTTCTCATGCTTAAAGACCTTCCCGCCGAAATTTTGCTTTCGGCTTCGCACAACCCGGATTATTTGAATCATTATGAAGCTGTCATGTCAAAATACAGGGAGGATATAGAAACCAGGATTTGCTGGTTTGCCGCCAATGTTACGGAAGCCGCCTGCCAGCCTGTTGCTTATTTTTCCGCCGAGTACGGACTCCATCATTCCCTGCCGTTCTATGCGGGAGGCCTTGGATTTCTTGCAGGAGATTACATTAAGGAATGCAGCGACCTTGGCGTCCCGATGGTCGCGGTTGGATTTGCCTATCCGGGAGGATATCTGCGCCAGAAGATCAGATTGGACGGATGGCAGGACGACGTCCATGAAGACCTTGAAAGCGATGCGGCTCCAATTCAAAGAGTGGCAGACGAAAAAGGGAAACAGGTTGTCGTAAAAGTTCCATTTATGGATCCGCCGGTTTATATTGCGGTCTGGAAGGTCGCTGTCGGGAAAATCCCTTTGTACCTTATGGACACGAATATAGATCAGAACGAGCCGTGGAACCGGGGAATCAGCGCAAGGCTCTATCTTGGAGATATTGAACAGCGGCTCAGACAGGAAATAGTGCTCGGTATAGGAGGCATTGCGATGCTGAAGACCCTGGGGATAAAGCATTCCGTCATACATCTAAATGACGGGCATTCCGCCTTTGCAATGTTAGAGAGGATCAGGGATAAGGCAGAAACAGGCATTGCATTTGAAGAGGCAGTTGACAGGGTGCGGGCAACGACTGTGTTCACGTCTCACACGCCTGTGCCTGCCGGTCACGATATTTTCCCGTTTGATCTTATTGACAAGTACTTCCGCCATTGGTATTCCATTCTTGGGTTGACGAGGGAGAAGTTTCTGGAGTTGGGGACGAGCGGGGAGGGAAGGGGGGAAGGGTTTAATATGACTGCACTGTCTTTGAAGTTATCCTCCTTCGCCAACGGCGTCAGCAAGAAACATGCTGAGGTAACCCGCGGCATGTGGCGCCATCTGTGGTCCGACAGGAAGGAAGACGATGTGCCGATTATCTCCATTACCAATGGTATCCATGTGCCGACATGGGTGGAACCCAAAATCGAGCTTCTGTATAACAAGTATCTTGGCTCGAAATGGCTCGAAGATCACGATAATGCGGATATTTGGGATTTAGTCGATACAATCTCCGATCATGAACTGTGGAAAGTTCATCAGTGGCTGAAGATAAAGCTGCTAAACTTTATCCGTGAACAGGCGCGCAAGCGTTGGATCGATAACATGGTAAATCCGGCAAACGTCATTTCCAACGGGGTGTTGCTTGATCCAACCACGCTGACAATCGGCTTTGCGAGGCGCTTCACCGCCTACAAGAGACCCGCTCTTATTTTTCGTAATCCCGACCGGCTGAAGAAGATTCTTAACGACCGCTGGCGGCCCGTACAGATCATTTTCGCCGGAAAATCCCATCCCGCCGACGATGAAGGCAAGCGGATCCTGCAAAGAATATTCACTCTCGCGCATGATTCTGAAACGGGGGGCAGAATTGCTTTTGTTGAAAACTACGATGAACAGCTTGCGCAGTATATGGTTCATGGAGTAGACCTGTGGCTGAATAATCCTCTACCCCCTATGGAAGCATGCGGAACGAGCGGGATGAAAGCGGCATTGAACGGCGTGCCCCATCTCAGCATCCTTGATGGATGGTGGATAGAAGGCTTCAGCGGTGACAATGGATGGGCGTTTCCAGGCAATAGCGACGAGCGGGATGCGGATTCTATTTATCATCTGCTCGAAACCGAGATTGTTCCCCTGTTTTACAAACTCGACGAGTCGGGTGTCCCGACCAACTGGGTGAGAATTATGAAAAATGCAATGAAGCGCAGCGGAGCAAGATTCAGTGCACGACGCATGGTGAAGGAATATGCATTATCATGTTACCGGAATGCTATGAAATCTGCGTAGCAAAGGATTTCGCGCGTATTATCACTGGTTCACACGGCGGGCGGCCTTGAAGGTGCAACAGGGATTGTCGCCGTTGGCATTGTCAGCGAGGGAGGTGATAAATCAATGACCGTGGCAAGTTACAAGAAAATGAAATTGTCAATATTGTAATAATGATCCATGCCGTGTAGATTATATTAAAAAAAGAAGGAGGATGTTATGGTCAAGATTTATTACGATAAAGATGCTGATACAAAGGTTCTTAAGAAGAAAAGAGTAGCGATAATAGGCTATGGAAGCCAGGGGCATGCTCATACCAATAACCTGAGGGACAGCGGTGTAGATGTGATTGTGGGTGAAATTCAAGGTCCAAACCGGGAAAAGGCAGTGAAGGCGAATTTCACTGTGGTGGAGGCTTCAGAGGCCGCCAGGACGGCGGATATTGTCATGATGCTTGTTCCCGATGAGTATATGGCGGACATTTATAGAACAGATATAGCGCCCAACATTAAGAAGGGAGCTTATCTGGGTTTTGCACATGGATTCAATATTCACTTCGGGCAGATAGTTCCTCCAGCGGAGGTAAATGTCTTTATGGTCGCACCGAAAGGACCCGGGCATCTTGTCAGGGCTGAATACGTAAAGGGAAGCGGTGTGCCCTGTCTGATTGCAGTACACCAGGATCCTTCCAACGATACAAAAAAGGTTGCCCTCGCCTATGCGTCTTCAATTGGCGGGGGGAGGGCAGGTGTTATTGAAACAAGCTTCAGAGAAGAGACGGAGACGGACTTATTTGGTGAGCAGGTTGTCCTCTGCGGTGGTCTGACATCACTAATACTCGCCGGCTATGAGACTCTTATTGAGGCCGGTTATTCACCTGAAATGGCATATTATGAATGCCTTCATGAGGTTAAACTTATCGTGGACCTTATTTATGAAGGAGGGATATCCAATATGAGGTATTCAATCAGCAATACCGCCCAATACGGGGACCTGACGCGGGGGCCGAGAATCATTAATGGTGAGACAAAAAGAGAGATGAAAAAGATATTGGAGGAAATCCAGTCAGGTGTATTTGCTAAAGAATGGATACTTGAATGCAGGGCGAATAAGCCGGTATTCAACGCTCTCACGCGAAAGGGAGAAAATCATCCGATAGAATCAATCGGGGAAAGGCTAAGGGCGATGATGCCATGGCTTAAGAAAGAGAAACTTGTGGACAAGACAAAAGCATGAAGTTTGCGCCCGAGGGGTATCCTTTTATCTTCGGCTCTATTGCTTTTGCGGGAATTGCGGCTTTCATACTTCTGTGGATAATCAGAAATATACAGAATTCACTGATCGGTTCACTTGCTATTCTGCTTCTGGCATTATGCGTTTGCGTTCCTTTTTTTATGGCTTTTTTTTTCAGGGATCCCGAGAGGGCGGTGCCGCAGGGTGAAAATCTTTTTATCGCTCCGGCGGATGGCAAGGTGATATCGATCAGGGATGTTTCCTACAGGCAATATATCGACACTGAAGTTAAAGAAATTAGCATTTTTATGTCGCCGCTCGACGTTCATGTGAATCGTGCGCCCTGCGATGGAAGAGTGGTCACCGTACTCCGCTCCCCCGGGAAATTTTTGGCGGCATATAAGGACGATGCATCTATCAGCAATGAAAACATCGTCATGGTTCTTGAAAACGAGAAGGGAAGGGTGCTTGTCAGGCAGGTCGCGGGTTTTGTTGCCCGTAGGGCAGTGTGCCGTGCCAAAGAGGGAGATTTCCTGAAAATGGGCGAACGGTTCGGCATAATTAAATTCAGTTCACGTCTTGATGTATGTGTGCCGAAAACTTCAGAAATCAAGGTCAAAGTGGGCGACAGGACGAAAGCCGGTGAAACCATAATAGCGGTAGGGCCGGTTCTATCTGAAATAGCGCAGGGAAGCCTTAGTGATAGTCAACTTTAAAAATTTAGATCGCTATAACCTAAATCCAGCGATAAGAATTGTAATTGCGAGTGCAGCGAAGCAATCTCGTCGTATGAAAGGAGATTGCCACGCACCTTGCAGGTGCTCGCAATGACGCGTTTATCAATCGTTCGAGATGGTTATCGCTGGATTTGGGTATAAAATGACTGCTTAGAAATACGGATTTGGAGGAATGGCATGAACAATATTCCAAGGGGAGCAATTCTACAGCGTGATAAAGAGACCTATGCGATTGTGCCAAGAATTCCATTGGGTGTCCTTACGCCCGATATCCTTGAGAAGATAGCAGGGGTTGCACGCAAATACCGCGTCAGGATTATAAAGATAACCTCCGGTCAGCGCATTGCGCTGATAGGTTTCAAGGCAGAGGAAATTGAAGAAGTCTGGCGGGAGCTTGATATTGAAGTTGGTTTCGCCGAGGGATTATGCGTTCATTATGTGCAGGCGTGTCCGGGCACAGAAACCTGCAAATTCGGTCAGGGCGATTCTCTCGGACTCGCCTCAAAAATCGAGCAAATGTTCGTCGGCATGGAGCATATGGTTACCGCGAAGACAAAGTTCGGAATATCGGGGTGCATGCTGAACTGTGCGGAAAGCTATCTGAGGGATTTTGGCGCCTTTGCTAAGCCGAAAGGATGGACGGTAGTTGCAGGAGGCAACTCCGGCGGCCGGCCGCGTATAGGCGACGTTATTGCAGAAGATCTTACGGAAGATGGCGCCTTTTCATTGCTGCAAAAATGCCTTGACTATTATGGTAAGCATGCAAAAAATAAAGAAAGGATGCCGAGGTTCATAGAACGGGTAGGGGTAGAGAGATTTAAAAAAGAGGTGTTATAAATAGTTATTATCTAATATAATCAGCAACGTAGCATATATTAAATAAAGCAAAGCTTTAATGTAGGATCGATAGCAGTTGAATTTTTTAAGGTGGTCACTTTTTTTAAGTATACTTTAAAACATTGGTTAAATATATTTATGAGAGCACTCGAAAATAAAGCCGATTTCTTTATGCATGAAATAATGCGCGGGTTTAGTTGCCCGAAAAATTTTATTTGTTACACTTCCGGTTTTAAGACTCTTTGCAAAGCTCGCGATGTCGGCTTGCAATCATATGTCGCATGCATGATGAAAGATCCGATGGGTTGTAAGTTTTCGCTTCTGTTTGATAGCGTCTATTTCTGCACCTGCTCACTCCGTATATTTATTGCCAAGAATTTCAAAAAATAGGGTTTTTCTGGGATTAGTGTGGAC
>CAZKLK010000051.1:0-11760 GCA_964553535.1 uncultured Nitrospiraceae bacterium | reverse complement strand
AACGTCACTGGATTCCGGCGTTCGCCGGAATGACGGTCCACACTAATCCCAGAATAACCGGGAAATAGGAGGCGCATTCAAACAAAAGCCGTTAGTCTTTCCATATCGACTAACGGCTTTTGTTTGACTTTATCTACTTTTTTGCGTATTTTCTCTTGAACTTCTCTACCCGTCCTTCAGCGTCAACGATCTTCTGTTTGCCTGTGAAGAAAGGATGACACTTCGAACAAATATCGACATGAATTTTTGGTTTCGTAGAACGTGTCGTGAATGTCGCGCCGCAGGCACATTCGACTTTTATCTCGTTGTACGACGGATGAATGCCTTCTTTCAAACCGGTCCTCCTGAAAATTTAATGTATTAATAATAATAGATTAGGATTATTTTTAGCAAGCCGGGCATAAATTACAGGGCGGGATTTTTTTGTTTTAGCAGCCGCCTGGCGTATTCGATGTCCTCCCGTATCTGTTTCTCGAGACCGGCGGCGTCCGGGAACGCGCGTTCTCCACGGATTCTATCGATAAAATGGATCCTGATGCTTTCTCCCAATAGATTGCCGGAAAAGCTGAAGAGGTGCACTTCATAACTGACGCTCTCATTTCCGAACGTGGGATTTTTTCCGATATTCGCGACACCGTTATGTGTTGCGTTTTCCACATTAACTCTCACCGCATAGACTCCCTCACGGGGGGCGATTTCAACCGGTGTTGTTATGTTTGCCGTCGGTATATTCAACAGCTTCTGCCCCCTGCCTTTTCCTTTGATAACAGTCCCTTCGATCGAGTACGGCCTTCCGAGGTATTTCGAAGCCTCAGAGACTGCCCCCTTCTGGAGAAGCGATCTGACGGCGCTGCTGCTGACGATATTTCCATGTACCATGACATTTTTGATTGCCTGGACCCCGAATCCAAGGAGTTTGCCGCGTGTCTTTAGCAGATCTATTGTCCCTTTCTTTTGTCTTCCAAAGGTATAGTGGTCTCCAACAATTACTTCCCTGACATGAAGTTTGTTTACCAGCACCTCATTTATGAAATCATCAGGGAGCATACTGGAAAATTCTTTATTGAAATTTATTAAAAGCAGGACTTGAATCCCTATCGCCTCAATCAGGCGCGCCTTTTCCTCTGTGGTGGTAAGCAGTTTAATATTTCTTTCCGGTGAAATAACCTTCACAGGGTGGGGTTCAAAGGTCATCACCATGGAAGTGCCTTTTATCCCGGCAGCCCTCCTTATGACATTTGAGAGGATCTTCTGGTGGCCCAGATGAACCCCATCATAATTGCCTATGGTGAGCACCGTATCAGGATATATTCTGTTTAAAGCTTCAAGACCTATGATGATCTCCATTATGACCCTCTTGGAGAAGTATTTTATAGATGTTTACCACCTGCTTCTCAGTCTCGGCTGTTGTTCCATCATTATTGATAATGAAATCAGATTTTGCCGTCTTTTCCTCTATGGGAAGTTGTGATCGTATCCTCCTGAGAGCTTCTCCACGTTCCAAGCCTTTTTTTTCAAGACGGAGCAATGCCTTCTCCTGCTCTGTTTGCACCGTAATAACCCTCTGAAACATGCTTTCATAACCGCATTCAAAAAGTAATGGAATCTCGACAACAACTATCCTGCACTCTTTGTTCGCGTCCTCAAGAAAGAGATTTATCTCCTTGATTACAAGAGGATGCAGGATATCTTCCAGGCAACGCCTCTTGGCAGCATCTGAAAAAATTATGGCGGCAGCTTTATTTTTGTCCAGGCTGCCATTTTCACGAAATATTCCATCTCCGAAGACAGTTCTGATTTTCTGAAGTATCTCCTTTTTTTCGAGAAGTGACCCGACGATTCCGTCTGCATCATTGGTAAGAGCACCGAGTTTCCGGAACATCCCGAGAATTGTACTCTTTCCCATGCCATAATTACCGGTCAACCCAACAAGAAGCATGAGCAGTATTATACCAGTTCACTTATGATATTATTACGACATGGAAAGAAAAGTCATATATTTTGAAAAGGCGGGAGCAGAAAATACATCTGCGTGTCTTCAGGTTGCGAAGCAGGCGATTGATGATTACGGATATAAGCATATCGTTATTGCCTCAACTACCGGTGAGACAGGGCTGTTATTTTCAGAAGAATTAGCAGGACTCGGGTTAAACATTGTTGTAGTAACTCATTCATACGGTTTCAAGAACCCGAACACCTCCGAGATGTCTGAAAATGCCAGAATAAAGATTGAGGCATATGGAGCAAAAATATTCACAGGTTCTATGCTTACTCACTCCATCGAGACATCCTTTTCAGCAAAGTTCAGCGGCCTTTACCCAACGCTTATCGTTGCAAATACCCTGAGAAGGTTTGGTGAGGGGGCCAAGGTTTGCTGTGAAATTGTCATGATGGCTGCAGATGCCGGCCTTATCCCTGAGGGGGAAGAGGTTCTTGCTTCTGCAGGTACGGCAAGAGGCGCAGATACAGTAATGGTTCTTAAGTCCTCCGCCTCTAAACGGTTTCTCGACTTGAAGGTCCTTGAAGTACTTGCCAAGCCGAGGGTATAGCAATAATATCTCGCCTGAAGTCTCAATTGCCTGAAAGACTTACACTAACGGTTGGCTTCTTGGGATCATTGGAAGTTATGCTTATCATTGCTGTCTTTTTGCCCATGGATGCAGGTTTAAATTCCACGCTAATGATGCAATTTATGCCAGTCTGTACAGGCGCTGCCGTGCAGTCACTTGTTTGACTGAAATCTGATGCGTCTGTCCCGGTAATATTTATAGAATCTATCACAAGGTCTGAGATGCCGTTGTTCTTGACTGTAACCGTCTTAACAAATGCACTTCCGGCGCTCACAGGTCCGAAATTAACAGCCTTCGGAGCAACAGATATCTTAGGTGGAGGAGCTGTTCCTGAAAGTTTTACAGCAATAGCCGGTTTTTTTGGATCATTTGATTCAATTTTCATTAAAGCGTTCTTTTTGCCGAACGGAATTGCGGGAGCAAATAATACCGTGATGTTGCATGGAGGGAGGCCTTTCACTATTGGCGCTGTCGTGCAGTTGTTTATTTGACTGAATTCAGAGGAAAATTCTCCGGTAATAGGGTCTCTTATCTCTATCGAGTTTATCACAAGGTCTGACAGGCCCGTATTTTTGACGGCTACCATTCTTGGAGCAGATATGCCTCCAGCCTTTACTGAACCGAGGTTAACCGACATGGGACTTGCTGATATTATGGGCTTCCCAGTTTTTGTAAATGTTGCGGTTACACTCTTTGTTGAATTCATTGTCAACTCACATGAGCCTGTCCCTGAACACCCGCCTCCGCTCCAGCCGGCAAATGTTGATCCGTCATGGGGTGCGGCTGTCAAACTGACCTGTGTGCCTTGAGGAAACAGTTCGAAACAGTCATCCCCGCAATGAATGCCGGGAGGGCTGCCTGTTACCGTTCCGTTTCCGGCTCCCGCTTTGGTCACGGAAAGAAGCTCAACCATCCTCGGAAATTTATTTTGAGCAAAAAATTTGCCCAGGTCCGATAATATCTCATCGCTGTAGTGGTGGCCCACGCCGGCGTAGACTTTAAACTCCGCATTTGCCGCAACTGAATTATATATTTGCTCTACCATCTCCCAAACGTCAGGATCAAACCCATACTCTTTGTCGCCGATAAAAATGAACTTTGGAACAGTTCGATACGCCGCGCTATTGAAAGGTTTTCCGGCAACCGCTCGGATATCAGAAATTCCTTCAGGCCATTTCAGTTCCCTGCCTTGCCACTCTGATACAGGGAAGGTCGAAGTGCCGGGGCCAAATGCAGCAGCCCTGATAATCTCGGGATGAATGAGCGTGAAACGAGCGGTAAAATGTCCTGACGCAGAGAAACCGTGCATAAACACGTTGTCGTACAACGCATACCCCATTGCACGAAGCCGTTCCTTTGCGTCTTCAATCATCGCGGTCAACTGCAAATCGATTCTCCGTAATTCCACGATGCGATTATTTTCACTAAGTGGATCGAGCCAGAGATTCTGAAGGTAGTGCCCCGCATACCGAGGAAAGGTTGGCACAAGCACAGGGGCATCGAGTCTCCAGTTGAAGACATTGCCTGTCTGCCAGTACAATGTGCGTCTTGCCCTAATATCATGAAAGGTATGGTCAACCGCGGGCCAGCCGGTATTGTTCGGTGCAACGTAGAGCACTGAAGTCTCCGGCGGCGCTTTAGGTATGCTCAGATAATAGTGCCAATAAAATCCCTTGCCCGGATCAGCCGGGACCTGGATAATTTCAACACCATAGGTATTTTCGATCCACTTCTTGAAATCGCCACTAATTGTAAATGAAAAAGTATACTCCTGCAAGGCATTTCCGTCCATGTCTCGAAAAGGGTTAGATTCATCAGTGCTCAAAATAAATACGATGTCTTCCCCATCGGGAAGTGGAGTTCCTGCATTGGTTCTCGTCAGCGTTAAGGTCTTCTTATCATCAGACCAGCGACCGGAGAATTCCCCCCAGCCATAGCGGTGAATATATGTGCGCGCAGTAATGTCCATCGGCTTGCTGAATGTAATTGATACCGAAGAAATATTAGAGATCACCCCCGTCGAGCCATTTGGTGGATTCGTGGACACCACTTGAGGTTCGACAGGAGGATCTCCCGGATTCTGCCTGACAGTAAAACTTAAATTAAAAGTAGGAAGGGTGTTTCCTTCCTGATCTCTGAAACAGTCAGTTGCGGCTCCAGGGGGATTTAATGTTAGGCTGATGGCGGCTCCCGGAGGGAGATTCGTTCTATTGACAAAACCAAAATCTCCGCCTTCCCTGCCAATCCGGACTATATTATCCGGATGCCACGGTGCTTTTATAATATAAGGCGTTCCCCAATTGCTGCTGATACTGAAGCATCTGTTGGACGGAATCAGATTAGGCCACATCATGGGTTTGTCGAATGTGATGAATATACCTTCCAAATCAGGTCGTACGCCGACAGCACCACTCGGTGGGTTTGTAGAAACCACAGACAGCGCCTGAGCAGGCGTCCACGCAGCTGCAAACAATATAAAAACTATAACCAGAATTCCGACAAACAATCGCCTTTGAAAAGATAGTTCGTTCATCTCCCCCTCCTGTAGCTGTTGGAAGTATGTTTATCCCAAATCCAGCGATAAGAATTGTCATTGCGAGTGCAGCGAAGCAATCTCGTCGTATGAAAGGAGATTGCCACGCACCTTGCAGGTGCTCGCAATGACGCGTTTATCAATCGTTCGAGATAGTTATCGCTGAATTTGGGTTTATGTTTTTATAAGTTTTTATCATTTTGCAAATCATTTGTCCATTTTAAAGACATTATGAATCAATAAGAATTGTTAATATCCAAATCCGGAGACAAAGGTTTTTATAGATGAGGCAGGACGGACAATTTTATGCATTTTTTAATAATATCTGCGCATAGTGAAGGGCATTCATACCAGAATGCAGAAATAAAATAATGGCGGGGTTACGGTTCCATAATCCGCCCGATTATATCCCCGACATTATCTATATTTTTTCCTTGCAGATAAACAGCTAATCCACTGATAATCTCAGAAGTAGCCATTGGATTCAGAAAATTGCCTGTGCCAACCTGAACAGCGGAAGCGCCTGCAAGCATGAATTCTATGGCATCTGAGGGATTGACAATACCGCCTATGCCGATAACAGGGATCCTGACAGCCTTAAACGCTTCCCGGACCATTCTAACAGCAATCGGTTTGATCGCCGGGCCGGACAACCCGCCGGTGACATTTGCAAGCCTTGGTTTCCATGTATCGATATCAATCGACAGCCCCGGTATGGTATTTATGAGTGAAATTGCATCGCTTCCTGCATCCTCCGCTACTTTTGAAAAATCGGGTATGCTGGAAACATTTGGAGACAGTTTCGTTATGACAACTGTGGCGCTAACCGACCGTTTGACAGAGGTGATGAGCCTGGCGAGCGAACGCTTGTCAATGCCAAATGTCATCCCGCCTTTTTTTACATTAGGGCATGACACATTCAGTTCAATTCCGTCGACCCCCGCGTCATCCAGCTTTTTTGCAAGCGTAACATATTCCTGAACACTATTGCCGAGGATGTTGACAAAAATCTTTGTATTAAAATTTTTTAGATAGGGCAGTTTATCAATTAAAAATTTTTTCAGGCCGACATTCTGAAGGCCTATTGCATTGAGCATGCCGCAGGGAGTTTCACATATCCTCGGCGCAGGATTCCCCTCCATCGGCTTCAGGGATATGCCTTTCACGACAATGCCCCCGAGAAGATTCAGATCCACAAACTCAGCGTATTCCTCCCCGTATCCGAAAGTGCCGGATGCCGTCATAACCGGGTTCTTGAGGTTGAGGTTGCCTATGCTGACGGATAAATCCATGGGAGCATTTCCATTACCATACGATTTCCTCCATCGGGAATACCGGTCCTTCCTTGCACACTCTCTTATAGCCGTTAACAGTCTGTACGGCGCATCCCAAACACGCGCCGAAACCGCATGCCATATTTTCCTCGAGAGACGCGAAGCCTCTGATGTGATTGCTTGTGGCAATCCTGGACACCGCGGAAAGCATGGGTTTCGGCCCGCAGGCATAAATCACGTAAGAAACGCCTTTAGAGGAAGCGAGAAAACCGGTCAGAACATCGGTTACCTTGCCCGCTCTGCCGAATGAGCGGTCATCGGTGCATGTAATCATCTCAATTCCCAAACGCTCTAACTGGTTCAGGATGAGGAGATCACTCTTGCACCGGGCGCCGTATATGAAGCATATTTTTTGCCTGAGGCGCTCCGCAAGAGGGAAAAGGGATGCCGCGCCGATTCCTCCTGCGATTAGCAAAGGGGACAGGCCCTTCGGAGGTTTTGTATAGCCGTTCCCGAGGGGGCCGATCACCCGCATTTGATCTCCGGGTTTCAGCGCTTTCATCTGCAACGTTCCCCTTCCTTTAACGGTATAAAGGAATTGAATGGTATCAACAGTTTTCCTGAAATAACTGAATGGTCTCTTCAGCAGAGGATCAAGGGAATTGCCTGTTTGTATCATATAGAACTGGCCGGGTGACGGGTCGGTCACAGGTTCGATGGGCTCCACGGAGAGGAGAAAATTGAGTTTGTTTAATGGAGCGTTGCCGGTAACTTTTGCAGTGAAAATCCTATGCAAAGCTGATCTCTAAGATCTCATACTCCACTGTTTTCGCCGGCGCCTTAATCGTCACAACATCGCCGATTTCCTTGTTCAGCAAAGCTTTCCCCACGGGCGAGCTTATGGATATCTTCCCGTTCTTTGCATCTGCCTCTTCAGGGCCGACGAGCATGAAATTCCTCTCTTCATCGGACGACAGATCGATGACTTTCACCTTTGCTCCGAAGGCGGTCTTTTTTTGTGAGATCTTTGAAGGGTTGATTATGTCTGCAAGGGCGAGTTTGGTCTTCAGCTCCTGAATCCTCCCCTCGATAAAAGACTGCCGTTCCTTCGCAGCATGGTATTCCGCGTTCTCTGAAAGATCCCCGTGCGCTCTTGCTTCCGAGATATCTTTGATATTTCTGGGCCTGTCAATTTTCAGGAGTCGTTCCAGTTCTTCCCGCAATTTCCGGTGGCCGTCGGGTGTTATCGGTATTCTGCCAAGCAAAATTTTCTCCACTTTTTTAATAAATTAATGTAACACTTTTATCATGAATTTTTCTATAGTAGATGTCAGGGCGTATGCCTGAAAACCATTGAATATACGAGGAGTATAGAGATGAGATTCTCAAAATTGCTTATTCCGACTCTACGGGAAGTCCCTTCGGACGCGGAGGCGGCAAGTCATATACTTATGCTGAGAGCCGGATATATCAGGCAACTTGCAGCGGGGCTCTATATCTATCTTCCCCTTGCGCTCAGGGTCACCCGGCGTATCCATAAAATTCTCCGTGATGAGATGAACGCGATAGGCGGACAGGAAATTGCTCTGCCGGCGCTGCATCCGGCTGAGGTGTGGCAGGAGACCGGAAGGTGGCACGACATAGGGGATGAGATGTTCAGGCTGAAAGACAGGACCGGACGCGACATGTGCCTTGGCATGACCCATGAAGAAATAATGACATGGCTTGCTGCGCGGGAAATCCGGTCTTACAGGGAACTGCCGCAGATATGGTACCAGATCCAGACCAAGCTGAGGGACGAGGCAAGACCGAAGAGCGGAGTCCTGAGGACGAGGGAATTCCTTATGAAGGACAGCTACAGCTTCGACGCTGACGAGGAAGGACTCGAAAGGAATTATCAGCTTCACGCTGAAGCATATGGAAAGATATTTTCAAGGTGCGGCCTGCAATTTTATATGGTTCAATCCGATCCCGGGATGATGGGGGGCGCCGCATCCCATGAATTCATGGCTCCAAGTTCCGCCGGCGAAGACGAAATCGTTGTCTGCGATTCCTGCGGGTATGCTGCAAACGTGGAACTCGCGCTCTCGAATCCTGGGAAGATTGAGGTCATGGACTGGAACTTCGAGGAAGTTCACACTCCGGAAAAGCGCACCGTTCAGGAGGTTTCGAATTTTCTGAAGCTCAAACCGGAGTATTTTATCAAAAGCCTGCTGCTTGTGACCGACGATAAGCCTGTGCTTGCTCTGGTGAGGGGGGATCAGGAGCTGCACGAAAAAAAGATGGCAAGAATTATCGGGAAACACAGGCCCGCGCATAAGGAAGAGATAAAAGAGTTGCTTGGCGTTGAAGCAGGTTTTATTGGACCCATGGGTCATAGTGTCCGGATAATTGCCGATGCCTGTCTTCAGGAAGGCGTTTATGTGAGCGGCGCTAACAGGCGGCATTATCATGTTAAAGGCATACGTCCCGGAAGGGATTTTTCCGCTGCATGGCATGACATCACTCTTGCGAAAGACGGTGATTTCTGCGCCAAATGCGCCGCACCTATACGAATCGAGAGAGTAATAGAAATAGGTAACATATTCAAGCTTGGCACGAAGTACTCCCTGCCGCTTAAGGCATTGTACCTTGATGACAAGGGACAGGAGAAGCCGCTGATCATGGGAAGCTACGGCATCGGCCCTGCGCGCATCGCCGCGGCAGCCATCGAGCAGAACCATGACAAGGACGGCATAATCTGGCCCAGAAGCATTGCTCCGTTCGATGTTGAGATACTGCCTCTGAACATGAAAGACGCCAAGACGCAAGATGTTGCTGAAAGCCTTTACGCAAACCTGCTGGCGAAGGGGGTCGAGGTTTTGATGGATGACCGCGACGAACGGGCGGGGGTGAAATTCAAGGATGCGGATTTAATTGGCATACCGGTCCAGATCATAGTCGGCGAAAAGAATCTGAAGGAAGGTTTTGTGGAAGTAAAGGATAGAAAGACAAAAAATATCGTCAAGGCAAAGGTCGGCGAAATCGCCGCGCATATCTGAACGGGCTTTAGCTTTGAATTCTGCCGTCTTTAAGTCTGATGATCCTGTCCGTGCGCGCCGCGAGTTCGGAATTGTGCGTTACCAGCACTATCGTGATGTTTTTTTGATGCAGCGATTTTAGAAGCTGAAATATCTTTTCGCTGTTTTCGGTATCAAGATTTCCCGTTGGTTCGTCTGCAAGAATATACTCGGGATTGTGAACCAATGCTCTTGCGATTGCCGCTCTTTGCATCTCGCCGCCGCTTAACTTGTTCGGAGTGCGATGCAAACAGTTTTTTAGCCCCACGAGCTCAATTAGAGAAACGATGTCTTCTTTTTCCCTTTCCGTTCTGCCAAAGACAAGCGGCAATTTGACATTCTCATATACGCTGAGTCCGGGAATGAGGTAAAAATGCTGGAAAACGAAGCCTATTCTTTCTCTTCTGAGCTTTACCAGATCAGACTCCCGCATATTTTTTGTCTGAACTCCGTCAATGTTCATAATACCCCCGGTCGGCTTATCAAGACAGCCCAGCAAGTGAAGAAGCGTGGTTTTCCCGGAGCCCGAAGGACCGACAACAGAGAGAAATTCCCCTCGGCCGATGTCGAGGTTTATGCCGCGCAGGGCGTGCACTTTTTCATCCCCTCTGATATAAACCTTTTCGATGCCCCTGAGCTCTATCATCCTCTGATCGCCTCAATAGGGTTGACCTTTGACGCTTTCCATGCGGGATAAAGGCCTGACACTATCCCGACCGCAATGGAGAAGGCGATGGAAACGCCCGCAAGCCATGGTTCGATTGTGATCATCTTTCCAGAGGGCACATAGGGCATATATTTCCTGACCAGGCTTTCAATGACGCCGGATCCGGCGGCTGAAGTTATTATTCCGGCAAAACCGCCCAGCGTTGTAAGCAAAACGGTTTCCTTTATTGTTATCCGGAAGATATCGAGCCGCGATGCTCCAATGGCCCTCATCATCCCGATTTCCTCTGTGCGCTCAAATATCGCCATTAGTATGGAGTTCATGACGCCCACAGCGCTCACAAGCACTGCGATGAGCGCTATAGAGAGGCTTAATACTTTTGCGGAGCTTGCCAAACTTGATATGCTGTTCATAACCTGACTCATTGTAACTATCTGGATTCCGGGCACTTCGCCGGATAGTTTTTCCATAACAGGCGATAGCCGGTCGGGCTTGGAAACCTTAATCCCGAGAGCCGTAATCCTGCCGGGTTTCTCGAGCAATTCCTGAACGGCGGCGACGGGCATAAAAATAAAAGCGTCGTCCTGACTTGCAGTCTTTTCCAGAATTCCAGAAACCCTGAACGTCCTTTTTTCATTATCATAGGCTACAAGATCACCGATATTTATTTTGTCGTGCTCTGCAACTTCCGACCCTACAATAATTTCACGGTCTGATTCCGGAATATTGCCTTTTACTTTCCAAGCGGGTTTTAGCGCGGTGATATGGGACATCTCCATGCCGTAGACAATATCGATTCTGTCTTTAGCCGGATTCGGCAACTGGGAGACAAGTATTGGCGAAACAAGCTCAATACCGTCAACCTCCTTGATTTTCGACGCTACTCCCGCATCCAGGAATTTCGGTATGACCGCCCCATGCAGCACTAACGATGCCACTTCGTGGGGACATCCGGAAGGAACAACCATGAAGTGTATGCCGGTTTTTTCCAATTCCCTGGCAAGACCTTTTTCGAATCCCCTGTTAAAAGAGATTATAGAAAAAAGAACAGCTATGGAGGTTGATATGCCGACAAGAGTCAGGAAACTTCTGATTCTGTGTCTTAATAAATTTTTAAAGGCGAGAACTAAAAATGACATCAGCCTATTTCCACTCCGAAGGCTGTAATTTGAACGCCTGCCGGCCCCTTGGATACAACTCCCGTAACTCTTGCCTTCTTGCCTTGTTTCGGCGGGATAGAGAAGCCTTTTGCGGCAAGGTCCACGAATATCTGCCCCGACCCGTCATGCAAAAAAAACCAGCAGCCGTTTGCCGCGCACTGGGTTGTGATGATTCCTTCAAGGTTGACAACTTTTCCCTCAAATGAATGGTCGAGAATGACGTCTTTTACCTTTACGACGGGCGATTCTTTGGAAACTCCCGCGCCGTATTGCTCGGCGGCGCAAGAGGCGTTCAATAACATTAAAATCAAAAAGAGCAGTTTTGTTTTTTTCATTAGACACCTCGCTTTTATAGTTTGATTATTGGATAGCTGCGTCTTTCGCAATATATTTTCAACGGCAAATTGACACAGTCGCATCAAAAAATATGCCTCTTCTGGGCACCTTATGGATAGGAATTGTTCATTCTTTTATTTTTATTGGAATTATATACCCCG
>CAZKLK010000050.1:0-11787 GCA_964553535.1 uncultured Nitrospiraceae bacterium | reverse complement strand
CATATTTTATAAAAGAATGAACAATTCCTATCCACAAGGTTCCCAGAAGAGGCTATTAAAGATACCGCGTCTGACAGGCCGCGTTCAGCGCCCGCCAAGGAGAGCTTTTTCAATTATTTTTACCGCGTCTTCCACAGACGTCGCGCCCGTATTGATAGTGACGTCAGGATTCAGCGGCTCTTCGTACGGCGCGCCCACGCCCGGCACCGGCCATCCTTCCGCCCCTTTCCTGTAAATATCCGGGGGGGCGCCCCGAGCGTCAACCCTTTTTCGCTCCCGCAGCGCACATAACCCGATCGGGCATTTTAAATATACTTCCCTGTACGCCGGAATGAGCTGCCGGGCGAGCTCCCTCCATTTGCGGAGATTTCCGGTTGCGTCGATAATGACATTCCTGCCGGCTTCCGAGAGTTTCTTTGCGAAATATACTATCGACCGGTAAAGCAAATCTCTCTCGGAGTCGGAATAGGCGGGTTCGGGAGTGGCAACCTTCCTGAACTCATCCATTCTCAGCACGGCAAAGCCGGGATGAGCTTTTGTTATCTCATCTGCAACAGTGCTCTTGCCGCTTCCCGGCAGTCCCGTTATCCAGATCACCATCCCCGGCGTATCGCCGCTTTCCATTTTCCCTTCCAGTTCTTTATAATATTACCAATTTATTTTAAAATACAGCGCGCTTTTTGCCGGCGCGTTATGAATACACCGCGCGGAGGCGGGATATGCCATATGCAAGCAAAGCTTACCATAAAAAAGGATGAAATCAGGGACGAAAATCCGGGATAGCAACGAGCTGGCGGAAAAAGCGCGCAGTCTCAGAATCGAAATCCTTTCCATGCTGGCTGCCGCCGGCTCAGGCCATACGGGCGGTTCACTGTCTGCCGCGGACATTGTGGCGGTGCTCTACTTCCACACGATGAGGCACGACCCCCGCGACCCGCTCTGGAAGGAAAGGGACAGATTCATTCTTTCAAAAGGCCATGCGGCGCCTGTCCTTTATGCAGCGCTCGCGCTGTCCGGCTATTTTGACAGGGAAGTTCTCAAAACGCTGCGCAAGGTTGGAAGCCCGCTGCAGGGCCATCCCTGTTCATGCAAGCTCCCCGGCGTCGAAATATCGACGGGCTCCCTCGGCCAGGGACTCTCCATCGCCAACGGCATCGCGCTCGGCGTTAAAATGGACGGGCTGCCTTCACGGGTTTACTGTCTTCTGGGGGACGGCGAGATCCAGGAGGGACAGATATGGGAAGCGGCAATGACCGCCGCCCATTACCGTTTGGATAATCTATGCGCGATCATCGACAACAACGGCCTGCAGATTGACGGCCATTGTTCGGATGTGATGCGGATTGAACCGATCGCAAGCAAATGGGATGCGTTTGGATGGCATGTCCTTGACATCGACGGACACGATGTTAAAGCCGTCATGGACGCATTCCGGACGGCGGAGACGCTGAAGGGGAAACCGACCATGATCGTTGCCAGAACGATAAAGGGGAAGGGAGTTTCTTTTTATGAAGGCAAAGCGGAGTACCACGGCCTCGCGCCGACGTCCGATGAGCTTGCGCTTGCGTTAAAGGAGCTTCATCAATAATGGGCGAAAAAAAACATGCCCCCGGCGCAGGCGCTCGGATGACCGCGGGAAAGGCTGTTGCAACGCGGGATGCATATGGCGAAGCGCTGGTCGAAATCGGCGGGCATCGCAGTGACGTCGTCGTCCTGGACGCGGATCTGTCCGGATCGACAAAAACAGCAAAATTTGCAAAAACCTTCCCGGACAGGTTCTTTAATGTGGGCATTTCGGAACAGGATCTTATCGGAACGGCAAGCGGACTCTCTCTCGCCGGGAAACTGCCGTTCGCCTCAACATTTGCGGTCTTCGAGACAGGAAGGGCGTGGGAACAGATCAGGCAGACCGTTTGTTATGCAAAACTGAACGTCAAGCTCGTGGCGACCCACAGCGGCGTCACCGTGGGCGAAGACGGCGCCTCCCACCAGGCGGTAGAAGACGTCGCTCTGATGAGAGTGCTTCCTAATATGACGGTGATCGTGCCCGCCGACGCATATGAGACAAAACAGGCCATCCATGCCGTGGCGGAGCGCCCGGGACCTGTTTATGTCCGGCTTGGCCGGTCAAAAGTGCCAGTTGTCATGCCGGAAGGGTACAGATTTCAGATAGGGAAATCTTTTGCTTTTCATCTCGGCAGACACGCAAATATCGTCGCTATGGGAATCATGGTGTCCGCGGCTCTTGAAGCCGCGAACATTCTCAGGGCTGAGGGAATCGACGCGGGCGTTATTAACATGTCCACGGTAAAGCCCCTTGACGGCGAGATTCTCGCTGAAGCTTCATCTGCCTGCGGGCTCATCGTCACCGCGGAAGAACACTCGATAATCGGCGGCCTGGGAAGCGCCGTCTGCGAATTCCTCTCGGAAAACAATCCGGTAAAGGTAATCAGGATTGGCGTCAGGGACCATTTCGGATGTTCGGGATCTCCCGATGAACTGCTGCGCCTGTTCGGCCTTACCGCGGATAATCTTGTGCATTCCATCAGAGAGGCCCTTGGCAAAATGTAAATATGGACGCCTTCGAACCTTTTCCGCATCGATGTTTTGCGACGCCTGATTTTGCGTTTATTGCGGCGAAATGATTCATTTCCAGGACGTATCAAAGCGCTATGACAACCTCACTGCTCTCAGAAACATCACCCTTTCAGTGGACAAGGGAGAGATGGTATTTATCACCGGGCCAAGCGGCTCCGGCAAGTCTACCCTGCTGAAGCTGATATTCGGGGCCGAAAAGGCCGATGAAGGCAGCATAAGGGTCATGGATCTGGCGCTGAACACCATGAAGGAATCCGACATCCCGGTTTTGCGCAGGCATATCGGCGTTGTATTTCAGGATTTCAGACTTCTCGAAAAGAGGGACATATTTGAAAATGTTGCCTTTGCGTTAAGGATGCGGGGTGTTGACGAAAGAGAAATCAAAAGCAGGGTTTTTGAAACGCTTAAAGCCGTCAATCTCAGGCACAAGTCCGATAATTACCCCCCGTCCCTGTCCGGCGGCGAACAGCAGAGAATTTCCCTTGCGAGAGCTATCGTGTCGGACCCGGCAATCATTCTGGCCGATGAGCCGACAGGGAATGTGGATCCAGACACTGCTTGCGGAATTATGAGATTATTCAAAGATATCAATGCGCGGGGAACGACAATTCTTATCGCAACGCATAACAGGGAGTTGTTCCGGGATACCGGCAGAAGGGTGCTGCGGCTCGATTCCGGAAATCTGGCGGGCGAGAAGGCCGGATAAATGACGCTTCCTTATTCCATGCGGCTCGCCCTGCAGAGCATGCTGCGCGAGAAATGGATATATCTGCTTTCCATTCTGACGGTGGCGGCGGGGCTCACCTTCACAACGATTACCGTCCTTTCCGTCTATAACATCGACCTCGCTACAAAAAAACTTCCCGAGAAGTTTTCAGTCATGGTTTATCTCAGCGATTCGGCGTCTCAGGAGGATATTGACACCATCATCAGTGCGGCTCAGAAGGACAGCGCCGTCGAGAAAGCCTTGTTTATTCCCAGAGATCAGGCTTTAAAGGAGTTGAAAAGAACATTGAAAGACTCCGCATTCATACTGGAGGGCCTCGGTGAAAACCCGCTCCCGGACTCGGTCGAGATCAAATTCAGGAGCGACGCCGTCGGTCCTGAATCCGTGCGGCGCCTGACGGACAACCTGAAAAATATGAAAGGACTGCATGAAATTGAATATGGCGAGGAATTCCTGTCATCCATCCATTCCCTGAGAACCGGGCTGAGGACAATCGGCGTGATCATAACCATCGTAATGTGCGCCGGGATGCTGTTTGTATGCTACAGCAGCGTTAAAATCCTGTTTTACCGGAAGGAACGGGAGATTGAGACTTACAAGCTGCTCGGCGCGACCCGCGGCTTTATCAGAATGCCGTTTCTGCTTGAGGGAGCCGTTATCGGCTTCTGCGGCGGCATGCTCAGCCTCGCCGGCATTCTGGGGCTGTATTATATTCTCGTCATCAAACTGAGCGCGGCAATCCCGCTCATTAATCTCATTGCTTTCCCGGGCGGTCTTATTATCGCCATGCCTCTGTCGGGCTTCCTGATCGGAATGGCGGGCGCCGCAACAGCAGTCGGGAGGATCAGATATTGAGCAGTCTTCCGCGACTCGCAATCAGTCCCCGCCGGGTGCTCATCTGCTCCTGTTTCCTTCTCCTGTTCCACAGCGTCCCTTTTTCCACCTGCGAGGGTTCATCGCCGCAGAGTGAATACAATAAGATTCAGCGCGAGATCAGGACGCAAAGAGAAAAACTGGAACGGGCAAAGAAGCGCGAGTCGTCAATCCTTTCGGAAATCGAGGACGCCAGCCGGCAAATGAAGGCGATAGACAATGAACTTCGCAAATACAGGACGAGGCTCATGAATACCGAAGTCAGAATATCACAGGTTGAACGCGAAATCTCCGCCTCAATGAGCGCCATCGAACGCCACAGGCAATGGATGAAAAGAAAACTCAGGACCATTCACAGGTACGGCCGCAATTCGGATGCCGCTCTTCTTTTACTTGGCGCTCAGGACATCCCGCAGTTGATCCGCACAGGCAAGAGCCTGCAGCACATAGCCGCCCATGAGCACAAACGCATGAGAACATATCAGGAAACACTGACCGGCCTGCAGGCAAAGGAAAAACAGCTCGCGATTCTGAGAAGAGAGCTGATGGCGCAGAAATCCAAGGTCCATGCGGAAGAAGCGTCGCTTGCGCTGGCGAGAAAACAGAAGGAGGCGACACTTGCCTCCGTGAAAAAAGAAAAATCATCTTACGCAAAGATGCTCAGTGAAATGGAAAAATCATCAAAAAAGCTCCTCGAGATTATAAGAAAATCCGAAACGGCCGAGACGCCGCTTTCCGGCAGGTTTGCCGGCCTGAAGGGCAGGCTGCCATGGCCGGTTGACGGAAGAGTCATCATACCGTACGGGGCACAGAAGGATCCACAGTTCAACACGCCCGTATTCAGGAGCGGAACTTTCATTGAATCTCATGCCGATTCCGGGGCAAGGGCCGTGCACGAGGGCAAAGTTGTCTTTGCTGAATGGTTTAAGGGGTACGGGCAGCTCGTTATAATAAATCATGGGGAAGGCTATCATTCGCTTTACGGCAGTTTGTCGGAGATTTTTACGGGTGTTGGGGATATAATAAAGGAAAAGCAGATAATAGGACGGGTAGGGAATTCCGGCCTCGTTGATCTGCCGGGTCTGTACTTTGAGCTGCGGTATAAAGGGAAGCCCCTTAATCCAATGCAATGGCTGAAAAGGAAATAGATTTGGAGGTATTAAACGAATGGCAAAAAGGTTAATGAACAAAAAAACAATACTGATTATTATTCTCATTTGCGCAACCGTTGCCGCGGGCATATCGGTCGGGAGGCTGACGGTCTCTTATGTCAACGCCGAGGGCGACATTTACAGCGAACTGAAGCTCTTCTCAGAGGCCGTGTCGCTTGTCAGAAAGAATTATGTGGAGGAACTAAATCCGAAGGAACTCATCTACGGATCCCTCAAAGGCATGATAGGCTCTCTCGACCCGCATTCCTCCTTTATGACCCCCGAACAATACAAAGAGATGCAAGTGGACACCAAGGGAGAGTTCGGCGGCATCGGGATTCAGATCGGGCTCAAGGAAGGAATGCTCACGGTTATCGCCCCGATTGAGGACACCCCCGCGCACAAGGCGGGCATAATGGCCGGCGACAAGATCGTCAAGATCAACAATGATTTTACGAAGAACATGAGCCTTCAGGACGCGGTCAGCAAAATGAGAGGAGTTCCTGCATCGACGGTCAAAATAACCATATTCAGGGAGGGCTGGAAGGAAACGCGGGATTTTACGATTACGCGCGAAGTGATCAAAATCAGGAGCGTCCGGTCAAAGATGCTCGATGACGGCATAGGATACGTCAAGATAAACCAGTTTCAGGAGCAGACTTCCTCCGATCTCGGGCAGACTATGGAAAAACTGCTCAAGGGCAATGTCAATTCGCTGGTTCTGGACCTCAGGAATAATCCGGGAGGTCTTCTCAACAGCGCGATTGACGTCTCAAGCCATTTTCTGTCGCCGGGCAGGCTGGTGGTATTCATCAAGGATAAAAAGGGTGAAAAAATCGAATACCGCAGCAACAGGAGCAACGGGAACTACGTTATCCCGATGGTGGTTATCGTCAATCAGGGCAGCGCAAGCGCTTCGGAAATTGTCGCAGGCGCCCTGAAGGACTGGAACCGGGCAGTCGTAGTCGGTTCCCCGACTTTCGGAAAAGGCTCTGTCCAGTCCGTGGTGCCTCTGAGCGACGGGTCGGCGTTGAGGCTTACAACCGCAAAATACTATACGCCGAAAGGAGTGTCAATCCAGGCTACGGGCATCACCCCTGACATCCTGGTCAAGGCAGAACTGAAGAACGGCGAAAAGGGGCGCCCTGTCATAAGGGAAAGGGATCTTGAACGGCATTTCAGAAACAGCGAAGAAATGGAAGAGAAGCCATTAGATCCTGAGGAAGTAATGCCGATCGAGATGGACGAGAAGAATGACGTTCAGCTTCAAAGGGCGATTGACATTCTGAAGACGTGGAAGGTCTTCAAGGAACTGCCGAAAGCATCCTGAGAAATGACGGCAGGCAACTTGGTTCGCGCATCGCTTTCAATGTCGCTATAGCCGCTGAACACATTGTTCTCAGGGCGCTGGATTCCTGACCCGGCGCCTGCAGGCTTTTTTGAACATTCCGTGGCGCCGCATAAGTTATGGCATGATAACGCTCAAAAGCATACTGGACAGAATAGAAATCAAAAAGGGGGCCTACGACCGCTATAATTTTTCCCGGCTTGAATATTGCGCAATGATGACCTTCTTCGATCTGGCTCAGGAATTTGACGATCTCGAAGAATACTACCATCTGTGCGTTGCCATTCCCAAAAGTTTTTTCGGCCTCGATTCCCGTCTTTATCTCAGGGATTCCGGATCGAACGCCCTCCGCCTGATCGCAAGAACTGATCCGGCAGACGAAAACGTCGGGATCTATTTGCCGGAAGAACTGGAACCGTCCGAACTTCCTCGTCATACGAACGAGGGTCTCATATTTTCCATACGCGGGAAACAGGCATTTGCAGATCAACTGCATCCGCCCTCTCACGGCCGAAACAACATCATGGGCTTTCTTGAGGTCTTTCCAGTTTCGGGACGCAACGGGCGCAATGAGCTTTTTTTCGAGAAATACGCCAACCGCATCGGCTTCAACCTTCATAATAAATTCATTGCCGAGAAAAATATCGAGCATCTGAAATTCATCCGCACCCTTGTCGCCGACATCGAACACAACGTCATCGTTCCGAACATGATCTATAAATTGTTCCTTCGGAGACTAAAGGGAAAAATCTCCAAGAACATTGAACTGGAAAGCCTTCTCGCTCAGGAGAGCGTCCAGAACCAGCCTCCCGGCAACGCGCTTCATGATTTATTGAGGGAAATGAAGGAAGTCAATGCGGGGCTGACCGAGGAGCTTCAGAACATAGAGAAACACTACAGGAACATGAGCCTCTTCCTTGAAACACTGTTCCGCAGGGATCACTTCGATCAGGGAAAACTGACGCTCCGCACAAAGGCATGCAATATGAAGAGGGACGTGGTTCAGCCGCAACTGGAGCGGTACAAGGAACAGTTTAAGAGGGCTGGCATAGTTATAGACGACCGACTGAGCGGCATACCCGATGAAGATATTATTGATGTCGTGGATGTCGGATTGATAGCGCAGGTGTTTGCGAATTTCTTCTCGAACGCGCTGAAATACACCGAAGAGATTGTTACCGAGTCGGGCGAACGCAGGAAATATATATCATACGGCCGCGAGCGTTTGAAAAACTTCTTCGGGCCGGACCGGGACGGCGTCAAGTACAACGTATTCAGCACCGGCCGCCATATCCCGCCCGATGAACAAGGCATTATTTTCGAAGAAGGCTACCGGGCAAAGAGCTCATTGAGCAAGCCCGGCACCGGGCACGGGCTTACGTTCATCAAAAATGCAGTTGAGATACATGGCGGGACAGCGGGCTACGAACCCACGCAATACGGAAATAACTTTTACTTTATCATTCCGGGATCGTCGGAATCGCGTCACGCGTAGAATCCCGATCTCACAGGGCGCTATGTCTTTTCGAGGCTAAAGATGACCTGACCTTCAACGACAAAACTGTTGAGTTTCACGCAGATCTCCGTTATCTGCGCATCAAACGGCGCAAGGATTGCGTTTTCCATTTTCATCGCCTCAAGATTTGCGATCTCCTCGTCTTTATGGACAATGTCGCCGACCTTAAGCCCGCCGCGCTGAGGGTTGCCGATCCTCCATATATTTCCGTTGATCGGCGCTCCGATTTCATTCATGGCCTTAGCCATCCTGATCTCGGCCTTTTTTGCCCTGGGCGTCTCAACCGTATAAACCCGTGTCTTGTTATTCACGCGCATCACGACATGAATCAGTCCTTCATGCTCCGATCCCACAGAAACAAGCTCAATGCTGTAAGGTTTCCCCCAGAGATCAAAATCGACCTTATCGCCGGGATTCTTTAGCCCGTTCCTCCAGACGTCGGTCGGAAGGACAATTGGCGCTTCCCCGTATTTGTCCCTGAAATGGATCATCTCAACAGCGTCCTTCGGGTGCATCAGAAAAAGGATAAATTCCTCTTCGGTCGGATTCCTTCCTATATGGCCCGACAGCTCCCGCCTGAGCTTGTCGAGGTCATCGTCCCCTATCGAATCAAGCGGTGACATTTCGGTGCGTTCACCGATTTTTTTCTCCCATTCATCGCCGAACGCGCTTTTGTAAACCCAGTCCGGAGGCCACCCCATCGGCAGTTTGCCGTAATGCCCGAGGATAAGGTTCTTGAAGTCTCCCGGAGCGTTTCTAAACAATGCCAGCAGCTCCTCCTGTTCATCAGCGCTCATAGACTCAAAGCTCAGGCGATTCTCCTCAACGAATTTCGTCAGAAGCTTTATCAGGTGCCTTACGCCGGCTTCACCCTTGGCCTTGGCGTACTTGTTCACGATCCCGCTGCAGGTCACCCAGGTAATCTGCGACCCCGGAGTCACGTCGAAATAATGAATGAAAGTATTGTAGAGCGACATTACTTTCAGGATGGCCGGCATATAGTTGAGAAATCCTCCCTTTTGCGCCTGTTCGAAAGAGCTCGGGAAAGCCCCTCCCGGCATCTTATGCACGGTGACAGTGTGATCGAGACCCTTAAACGGCGATTCAGCCCAATCATAGCGGTTGATCCACTCGCGCACCTTCTGCACCGCCGCCTCTGCCTCGGCCCTGTTGAGGTGCACCGGCATGCCGGATTCCTCAAAATACGCATGTACGCCAAGAATCGGCGAATGCCCGTAAAATCTGACGAGCGAGTCCTCCTGCACGTCGATAATTTTCGCGCCCGCCTTCGCCGCGGCAAGAAGAGCGGGCATTGCGAGACCGTCAGTGATATGCCTGTGGTAATGCACAATCAGTTCCGGATATTTCTGCATCATCGAGTCGATCAGGCTGCCGACGCGCCTGACACTGCCAACCCCCGCCATATCTTTAATGCAAAAGACTATTTCATCAATGCCGCCGCAAAGGTCAACAATATCCTTCAGCACCCCGAGATAATACTCGTCCGTTGCCCAGCCGGCCATCGTAAAAGATACAGCCGGCTCGAACAGCCTTCCCCTTTTCATTATCACTTCCGCAACCGCGCGCATGTTTCTAACGTCATTGAGAAAGGAAAAGCACCGCCATACATCGATATCGACCTGCGAAACAACATGCTCGATAACATTTTTCGGATACGGCCTGTATCCCCACATGTTCGTCTCGCGGATAAGAGTCTGGAGAAGGACATCCGGCATGTGCTGCCTCAGCATCTCTATCTCTTCAAAAGGACTCTCCCTCCTGTTCATGACCCCGACATGCCAGCGCGCTCCGCCGTGACACTCGGAACTGAACAGCCCCATTTTGTTGTAATACGGGGCAAGGGTCGCAAGATCATAGATGCGATGCCTGTTCTTGAAATCGGACTGCCCCGAATCGCGCATGCCGACTGAAGTGAAGCACACTCCCTTCAGCGAACGGATGGCCTTGACAATCTCCCGCGGAGACATCCCGGGCTTCGCAAAAACATAGCTGTTCTTCATACTGGGAAAATACCCCTCACATCCACGGCCGGGGGCCTAAAGCGGATATTTCGGCGACATAACGCGCGATCTTCAGGACCTCGTCCTCGCTGTTCTTCTCCTTGAACATGGAAATCAGATTTTCCATGTTCTCCTCTATGAACCGCGTGGAAAACTCTCCTGCTTTGAATGCAGGATGTCTGATGATGCTCAAAAGCATGGGCGCAAGGGTCTTCACTCCCTCAACCCGGAGGTTCCGGCTCAGCGCCCTGTCCATAACCCGTATCGCATCCGCCCGGTCGGCGCCTGCGGTTATCAGAAGCATGAAAAGCGAGTCGTAATAAGGCGGGATGTCAGCCCCCTCGTAAACTCCCGAGGCAACCCTTACACCGGGCCCCTGCGGCACCTGCAGCCGTGTAATCGTCCCGAAGGACGGACTGAAAGTCCTCGGATCCTCCGCATTCAGACGCACCTCGAGCGCCCATCTGTTCGGATGAATGTCGGCCTGTTTGAACGGAAGCGTCTTCCCCAGCGCCACATCGATCATAATTCCCACTATGTCCAGTCCCGTTATCAGTTCGGTAACGCCGTGCTCAACCTGCAGGCGGGTATTAACCTCAAGGAAATAATACTTTTTCGTAGTGGAATCAAAAATAAACTCGACGGTTCCCGCCGACGTGTATCCTATCTCGCGCATAAGGCGCGTGGCGGTAAAGCAGATTTCGCGCCTCAGGTCATCATCCAGGGAAGGCGACGGGGCTTCCTCGATTATTTTCTGATTCCTTCTTTGAATGGTGCATTCCCTCTCATAGAGATGAACTATGTTCCCGTCCTCGTCGCCCACAATCTGAACCTCTATATGCCTGCCGCGTTCCACATACTTTTCGACCATAACCCTGTCATCCCCGAAGGACTTCAGGGCTTCAGAGCGGGCCTGAGAGAGGAACTGGGCGATCTGATCCTTATTTTCCACCTTGACCATTCCCTTGCCGCCCCCGCCCGCGACTGCCTTTATCATGATCGGGAAATTC
This sequence comes from uncultured Nitrospiraceae bacterium, assembly GCA_964553535.1. GTDB lineage: Bacteria > Nitrospirota > Thermodesulfovibrionia > Thermodesulfovibrionales > SM23-35 > JALHSV01. The sequence continues at coordinate 543 of CAZKLK010000050.1, read as the reverse complement.
ACCTTGTCGTGCTTCATCCAGTTTTTGATCTGGTCGGCGCTTGTGACATCAAGGACGCCGGGGATGGTCGGTACATTTGCCTTTTGCGCAAGGTGCTTCGCCTGCACCTTGTCCCCGAGAGCCGCAATGACCTTCGGCGGCGGGCCTATCCACCGCAAACCCGCATCCATGACCATCTGCGCAAACCTGTGGTTCTCCGCAAGGAATCCCCACCCGGGATGAATGGCGTCGCATTTGCTCTCAACCGCGGCCGCAATCATATTTTCCATGTTCAGGTATGATTCGATCGGCGGCGCTTCTCCGATATGCACTGCGGAATCGGCCATAAATACATGGTGAGCAAGCCGGTCAGGCGTGCTGTATACAGCGGCGGTGGGAATCTTCCTGTCTCTGCAGGTATGCATTATTCTGACCGCGGTCACCCCGCGGTTCGCAATGAGTATCTTTTTTATTTCTCTGCCCATAGGTTGAAGGTCAAGTATAAGGCTTCGAATTGGATAGTGTCAACTATTTTGTGCAAATTTGTCCGTTAAGAATTAAAAG
>CAZKLK010000049.1:0-11862 GCA_964553535.1 uncultured Nitrospiraceae bacterium | reverse complement strand
ATAAAGACCTGTATGAACGGTTTTCAGGTGTTCACTTTTAATTCTTAAATGGCAAAGGCCCGCGCTGCACTTGACAATGCAGTTATAATAAATTATTGTTACATAATAGCTTCAGCTGATTAATTCCGACAGGAGGAGTATTTGCATAGAGGCAGGGTTATCCTTTCACTGTTGCTCTTATTATTCATATCACTTTATATAACTCCCAAAGCCTTCCCTCAGAATATCCCGGACGAAGAAGCAGTTGAGGAAGGGCACGCGGATGACCAGGAGAGCGCGCAGGGCGTCATTCCGCCTCCGGCAGCGCCTGTTGCTGAACCCCCGAAGACTGTAGTTCCCGGGCAGGCGCCTCAGGGGATTCAACAACCTGTTAGTCCCCAGCAACCGTCAGCTGCTCAGCCTCTTGCGCCACAGCCAAGGGTCTTACCGCCGCCGGTTCCTCTGCCGCCCAAGCCGGTCCCGACCGTCAGTTTCTTCTTTGACGACGCCGATGTCTATGAGGTGATACAGACCATCTTTGCCGATGTTCTGAAAGTCAATTACATCGTGGATCCTCAGGTCAAGGGGAGGGTAAATTTCAGGACGATAACGCCTGTTCCGAAGGATGACGTGCTGGCCATCATGGAGATTGTCCTGAGGATGAACGGAATCGGATTCGTTGAAGAAGCCGGTCTTTACCGGATTGTCCCTCTGACCGACGTGCCGAGGGAACTGATCTATTCGCAGATTGGAAAGGCTCCGGAGAAGGTGGCGATAGACATGTTCAACTTCAAGAATCTGGAACTCAAGGAAGCGATGCCCGATATCGAAAACGCGCTTGGACTGCACCTGAAGGGGGGGACAGTGCGGATACTTCCCATATACCGCCTCAATTCACTTGTAGTTGTCGCCACATCAAGCGAACAGCTTATGTATATCAAAAAATGGATACAGGTATTTGACGATATGTTTGCCGTGACGAGGCTGCAAATTTTCGTCTATCCGCTGCAAAACAGCAAGGCAGCGCACATCGCTTCTCTCATGCAATCAATTTTTTCAGGTGGTACTGCGGGAACGGCAACTACGCCGGCGGCGACGCCAAAGACGCCGACTACAAGAACTACAGCGCCCGGAACTGCCGCACAGCCGGCGACTGCCGCCGGCGCTGAACCAAGGATAGGAGCAGCGGCTACAGTTGCCGGCGGGGGGAAATTCGTTTCCCCGGAAACTAAAGTTTTTGCCGATGAAATAACGAACTCTCTCATCATTCTTGCCACACCGGCCGACTACGCTTTCATAGAACAGACGATCAGGCAGATTGACATTCTGCCGCGGCAGGTCGTAATCGAGGCCCTTGTAGCTGAAATAAAACTGACTGACGATCTGAGTTTCGGACTTGCCTGGTCTTTGAAAACAAACGTCAATTTTTCCCTGAAACCATTTGATAATCCGGTTAGGCTCGATGGCCAGATGGGGCAAGGTGCCTCAACAATAACAGGGGAGAATGCGGATACACTGTCCGGTTCAGGCTTCACATTCCTCGCGACCGATTCCGCCGGGGTTGTGAGAGCCCGCCTTGAAGCTCTTGCTCAGGAAGCGAAAGCGAGGGTTCTCGCGTCTCCTCACGTGATTGTCCTTGATAACCGTGAAGCGAGGATTCAGATCGGCGACCAGGTGCCTATAGCAACGTCTGAAACAAACGTTTCAGGGTCTACTGAAATTCAGAGGACGATCCAGTACAAAGACACCGGCGTCATCATGAAAGTGAAACCGCAGATTAACGAAGGCGGTCTGGTGTCTCTTGAATTATCCCAGGAGGTGTCTACTTATTCTTTGAAAAAGATTTTTGGCTCCGACCAGGTCGTGATCAGCAAGAGAGAGGCAACGACCAATCTTGTCGCGCAGAATGGCCAGACGATTGTAATAGGCGGGCTGATATCAGAGCAGACGGATAAGACGAAGGAAGGCATCCCGTTCTTAAGCAAGATACCGCTCTTAGGGTATCTCTTCGGCGCCGTGACCGATAAATATGAACGGAAGGAACTCGTAATCCTGCTTACACCGCACGTAATCAGGAATCAGGACGAAGCAAGAAATATTACGTCAGACTATCTCCAGAGGATGAAAGGCGTCCGCGCGGATATTGATAAAGACGGGTTTGTAAAAAACCTGCCGGAACAGGATAAAACAAAGGCCTACCAGAGCGAACCGTTTAAAGAATTGAATCTGAACACTCCCTGACATATCCCCTGCCGGCACTCCGCCCTTATGCCGCAAAACATGTTGAACCATACCGGAGATCACCGGGTAAAATCTAATTTGGAGCTGCCTGTGGGGCGGATCGGGGGATTGCCTGGGCCGGCGTCTGACCCGCTGCGGCTGCTCTGCGCAACTCTCTCTGCCTCGGCGCCGGAGCGGTAGGAGCCGGAGCCGCCTGGGGCTGCGCGGTGGTTGCCGGCGCTGCAAACTCCCTCGCCTTTGCCTTCTGCGGGTCATTTATTGCTACGACAAGCCTCTCTTCACCGCGCGTCATCACAACCTTATCGGTCTCAATTTCTCCGAGGATAAATCCGCTCATCGAATCGCCTTTCTTGAGGGCGACCTGTCTCTTCCCCCGCCCCGGCGTATTCCGTGGCGCTTTCATATCTTCTATATAAGCAAGACTGAGGTCGTCGGAAATCATCGTCCCGTAAAGGACGAATTCCGGCTTGGGAAGGGGCGCCTCCTCTTTCTTCTCAGGCGGCATTCTTCTCTCGGGATGGAAAAGATTTTCGTCAATGACGCCGGCATACTGCATCACAGAGGGCATATCAGGTTCTGGCGGTTCTTTACTCACTGTCTCTTCAACTTTCTTTGCCGCCGGAAGGGTGAATTTGACGCTTGTCTCAAAGGTCGGCAATATGCTGTATGCGGCAAATGAAATGACCGCCGCTATGAGGACGATGTTGAGAACGTTGAAGTTCTGGAGAAGCCTCCTGAATCTCATCTGCTGCTCGTCAGGGCGGAGACGTCCAGTTTTACCACCTGGTCGCGCGGGTCTTTAAAGTTCCTGATCCTCGCGTCGAGGTCTTTCACAGTCAAATACGGCGTCTGGGTCTCGATTGCGTACAGCACATCCCGCAGGGCCCTCGGATCTGGCATGGTAGTATCCATGCTCACCGTAATGAGTTTGAACTTGCCGCGGTCATCGGGCTTTCCGACGCGCTGGCTCGATATGGTGCCCCCGCTGCGCGACACTATGTCCTTGACCATATCCTGAAGGGCTGCCGAGGCAAGGGAGAGCGTCTCGCCTTCAATCAGCTTGACATCTTCAGCCTTTCTCGTCTCTTTCAGCGATGCAAGCTTTTTTTCCATTTCTGGTTTTTCGCCTATAAGTCTTATATATTTCTCGAGGGTTTTCGTCTTCATGGCCTGACTTTCTTTGATGGCAGCGATATCCGACTGTATCCCCAGATAAACATACTGATAAAGGATAAAACCAAAAAGCACGAGCATCAATGGAATCGTGAAGATCAGCGTCCTATTCCTCTTCTTCATACTCCTCCATCTCCTCCTTCGGTCTGAGCGCTTCGATATCAACTCCCTCGATCTCCATTCTTATGCTGAATCTGTCGGCGTTCATTCTGGTGTCCCTGAAGGTCGGCGAAGAGAATTCAACCTTCTTGAAAAACGGCGAGGCTTCAAGTTTCGACAAGAGTCCGCTGGCAGAAGAAGCATATCCTTCCATATCGACATTTATCTCTGAAATTCTGACCCGCGAAAGCCATGCGCTTTTCGGAAGAATCATCGTGAGCTCTTTCAATACATCCAAAGACATTCTCCTGTCCAGCTTAAAATTATTGATTGCGGCAATTTCTGTCTCCAAGGCCTCTATTTCCTTTCTGAGTCCTTCAACTTTCTTCACTTCCTCTTTTCTCGCCATGATCTGCCGGTCTATTTCCTCAAGCCTTTTCTCTTCTATCTGCAGCGGCGCGATCAGATAAACAATCCACAGCCCGAGAATCAATAACATGAGGACAGCCGTCAGGAATTTTGGAGTCCGGACAGTTGCGTGTATCCCGCGCGTGAGCATATTCAGCCCGTCAGCCTTCGGCCACAGAGATTCCAGAGCCCCTCCGACAGCCGCATAGGGAATGCCTTTCCCGTCAGCCGGCCCTTTCAATCTGATATCCATTTCGTTCAGAAATACGACAGACTGTTGCAACTGCGCCTTCAGCAGTTCTTTGAGTCCGGAGTCCGCGTCTTTGAGATAAACCACGATGCGCGGGTCGCTCCCCCGTCCCCTTATTGCGTCAATGAGAGGAGAGATTCCCCTGACAACCAAATCTGCCTGTGACTGTTCATCGGCGGCAGAGAAACTGCCCGCGATAAGATTTGATATCGAGGCATCGTCAAATAGGGCGCCTTCGTATCCCTCCCTGCCAACCTCCAGAAATACCGTGTCCCGCTTTACTCCAAGGAACCGGCAAAGAGTCCCGATGCCCGAAAGGTTGACGGTCACCCTGCCGACCGATATGCCTTTCTCCTGCAAGGCGTCTATGTAAGGCTGCAGCAGGTCCGCTTTCACCGCAACCACAAGAATCGAAAGCCTGCCTTCTGTTTCTTTGATAATCCTGAAGTCATAATATGCATTGCCGGCGCCGAATGGCGTGATCCTGTCGAGCTCATATGCAATTACATCTGAAAGATTTTCCTTGACCGCCGCCGGAAATTCTGCAGCAGTTATGACGGTCCATGCCTTGGGAATGCTGAGGGTTACCCGGGCATTCCGCGCCCTGAGATCATTGATCGCAAGAGCGAGGGAGGTTGCAAAGACTTCAGGCTGGGGAAACCTGCCTTCAAAGGAATACTCCCGGATTCCCCGAATTTTCATGCGAGAAAAAACTCTTCTGACGGCAGCCACTGAGAGTGACCCCTTGTCGATGGACGCGGTGACGTCAACCACCGGATAAATACTGTCATCGGCAAGGCTGAAGGTGAGAAGCCGGCCAATGGGGTCCGTCATCTTCTTCAGAATCGAAGAAGACGCCGATGCCCAGTTGGACAGTTTATGGATAACGGCGGTACCGTTCATTGAGTCATTGCAACCGGTTTTTTATAATAAACAAACCGGTAGGGCAACTCATCAGGGAATTCTGATGCGGCTAAAACCACGGTTGCCCTTATGGCATAGGATCCTCTCTCTTTTTCTTTGTGTCCGACGGCATTGATTGAATATATATTCGATCCGCCGGCAGCCACATACCGGGATATCGAACCATAGTGCTCGCCCAGCACCTGCCGGGCGCTCATCCTGCCCGCCGCGCCTGCCGTATGACGGGCGCTGATAATGCTGTCGGCAAGTTCAGGGGTCATGCCGGGTATTGCCATGAGAACCTCCCTTGGCGCGGCATCTATGTTGATCCTTTTCTTTCTTGAGTGCACCGTAATAAATTCTATAAGCCCTTTCCTTTCTTTGTTTCCGTTAAGGATATCCGACGTGACCCCCTTTACAAGGAGCAGCTCTTCCAGACTGTCGAACCGGGCATTCTTTGCTTTATAGGGGTTCTGAAGGGACATGTAATAATCGCTTTCAGCTCCGTTAAGCCTGTGGAGGTCGTCAGGGTCCTTCCAGTCCATGATAGAATCGACTATCGTATCAGCCTCTTCATCGGAAACTCCCGCATTCAGAAAAAGGTTTTTTAATACTACCTCAGAAGCAAAGTTAATGTCTACCTTGCCTGATTCATCAATAATGCTGACCGTATAGGCGCCTTCGCCGATCGATCCGGTGTAAGGGGTTCCGTCCACCTGCCAGACTTCGAGTCCTTCGAATTCAATTGTCTGGGTTTTATACGCGTTCCGGTAGAAAAGCTCCATGATTGCCCTCTCCATAGCGCCTTCGGCAATAAATTTCTTTTCCAGCCCGCCCTTAAATGACGCTGTCGAGAGTGTTTCCGTCCGTGTCATGAATGAGAATGAAAAGACGATGACTGTGAGAATGGCAAGAACCCATAATACCATAAGGAGGGCAACACCCTTCTGTGAAGAATTGGAAGCGGAACCCGGTTCAGTATTTTTTTCATCGCCGGGCCGCATCCAATCCTGATCCCCGCGCAGGCGGATATCCGTTTTCCTCAAAGAATAAAACGCCCCCCCGCCTCCCCAGTGGCGGCGGATCATTTGCGGGATTGCCTTTTTGAGACAGGGTCTGATCATGCCGTCCTTATTCTTCCGCGATGAACTCTTCCTCAAAACCGCCGGCAGCCGCGAGATCCTCGGCCGATATTCTCACCCTGACGGGCACCATAAAAGCGGTTTCATCATGCCCATCAATAAAATGAATCTTAATCTTGTACGGCAGATTAACGTCTTCTGCGCCATCGATGCCCGGCGCGTTCCCCCAATGGTCTTTCCATGCGCCTGATACCTCTGTCGGGTCCTTTAAAAAATACTCGAAATATATTCTGTCATGGGGATTCGTGAGCACAGTCTCAACGGTATTGCGCCTGCCGACAACGGTCTCCGACGCAAATAGCGCCTGTTTCCCGTTGTCAAGCGATTTTACCGAATATGTGGTTATGACGTAGCCCTTCTCTCCTCCCCAGATGGAGTAGTTGGTAGAAAAGCTGAGTGTTTCACGGTCTCCGCTGAAATAGTATTTTTTTTCGCCGTCATCCTTATACACGAGCGGGATATAGGACTGGATCTGCGAATCAATAATATTGAGCGAGGACCTGATCCGTTCAAGATGGGCTGTGCGTTTCTCGCTTGACTCAAAGGCCCGGGTTCCCAGTCTCATGGCGCCTGAGATGATCAGGACGATGACGCCTATCAGCGAGATTGAGACGATTAATTCGAGGAGGGTAAAGCCGCCCGCAGTTCGTGCGCATCCGGTCTTTTTATGGCCGGCTTTTCCTTCGTTCCCGCCCGCCGGGAATCCACTGCAATCGAGGAATATGGCGGCGCCCGGTTTATAAGATATCATAAGATTTGCTCTTTATTGACGACCTTCATGGTTTTCAGGCTTAGCGATCTTTCCTTTGTCCCGCTCGTCCAATGAATCGTCATATTGATTTCAAGGAGTTTCACCGGAAGATTTTCCGTCCTCTCCTGAATGGAATTTGTCACCGAAACATTTATTTTATATCCTTCGGCGGCAGTTTCAACAAATGCTGTTTCTTTGAGGGATGCATCATCCAGTATCTCCCGCATCTTCGACTCTGCCATCTTTGCCGCGGACATGTAGTCTTCAGAAGCGGCAATAGCTCTCAGATTGGCGGAGAAGAGCTGGAGGATAACCGCAATGGCAATGCCGAGTATCGCGGTTGCTACGAGGACTTCGAGCAGAGTGAAGCCGCGGTGAGAAGACAAACATTTGTTCCCGGCATTACGGTGCAGGCGGGAAACCATTTTCCCGGGCGCTTTCACCGGCCCCTGCTTTCGGGAGGCCTGCAGATTCCGCCCGAAATTACTGCTTTGAGACAGTCGCCGCGCATCTACTGAACTCCTACGGTCCCGATGACAGGGTCTATCCGGATGCTGATAGTTTTTTTGTTATTCCACAAAACAATAGCCCCCCCTTCCACCCCTCCGGTTCTATGGACAGTGATGCTGTATTTCCCGTCCGTTATCAGCCCTTCGACAGGATCAACGACCTTGACAGAAATATCCGGCGGTATGTCTTTGACGGTCCTGCCCTCAAGGACATATTTCCTGTTGTCAATATCTATCGTCACAACCTGCTGCTCGTTCAGCATTTTTGCATAAGTACGCGCCTGTTTGATCGTCGTCGAGATATTTCTTGCCGTTGCATTCAGCCGGTAGCCCGGAAGGCTGTTGGCAAAATAGAGCGCCGACAGCCCGAAAATCACGGCCATGAGAAACAGGACAATGATAAGCTCAAGCAGCATGAACCCCGCTCTATGAGAGGCTGTTCCTTTTTTAGTGAGGAATCCATGCGAAGTGAATACATTTGCGTCCCGGAAAAGCATTCTTAAAAAGGCAGCTCGATGATGCTGAATATCGCCATCAGAATGGATATGACTATGGCCGCAATGATGAGCCCCATGGTCAATATCATAACGGGCTCGAGCAGGCTTACAAATCTCTTGATGGCAATATTCAGGCTCTTCTCGTACGTATTGGCGACTTTCAACAGCATGGCATCGAGCTGGCCTGTTTCCTCGCCAACCTTGATCATCGAAAGGGCGAGCGGCGGGAAAACTTTGGCGTCGTAAAGCGGGACCGCAATCCCCTTCCCTTCCTTCGCGCCGGCGGAGACCTTGTCAATGGCGGACGCGATGACCTGGTTGCTGACGACGTCCCTGGCGTTGTTCAGGGCTTGCAGCAGAGGGACTCCGCTCTTGAGCAGCGTCCCAAGAGTTCTGCAGAAGCGGGCTGTCTCGAGTTTCCTGATGACATCCCCCATCAGCCTCAGTTTGAACCTGTCCCAATTGTATCTGCCCGATTTTGTCCGCTTGTAGTTTTTCAGCAAAAGCCATCCGGCAATACAGATCGCGACAGCGATCCACCAGTAGTCTTTCAGCGCGTTGCTGAACGCAAGCAGCACCTGCGTAGGCACCGGCAACGCTCCCCCGAGCTCATCAAATATGACGGAAAACTTCGGGAGCACATATGCAAGAAGGACTGCTATCGACAGGCCGCTTGTCGCAATAAGGATAGCCGGGTAAATCATGACGGAAACAATGTGATCCTTCAAGGCCTTGGAAGATTCTAAAAATTCGTTCAACTTGTCAAGGACAACATCGAGAACTCCACCCGCTTCGCCGGCCCGTATCATGTTAACGTAAAGTCTCGGAAATATTTTCGGATGCTTCTGAATAGCATCCGAAAATGAGCTGCCCTCCCTGATAGATTTCAGGATTGACTGAACCACATCCTTCATCTCCCTGCTTCCCGATATGTCGGAAAGGATATTCAGGCTTCTGTCAAGCGGCAGACCGGCTCCGAGAAGCGCCGACAGCTCCGTGGTAAAGGTTAGGAGGTCGCCTTTTGAGGACCTCAGCGAGAATTTCTTCTTTAAGTCTTCACGGGGAGCCGCTATCCGGAGGGGTATATAACCGGAATTTTTCAGCCTGCCGATGGCGGAGGTTTCATCGACAGCTTCAATGACACCTTCGATGATCGCGCCTTCAATCGTGGTTGCCCGGTAGGAGAAAACCGGCATCAGGCCTCCTGCGTCACCCTGAGCACCTCACTCAGGGTTGTCATGCCCGCCCTTACCTTGTCTGCGCCGTCTTCGAGGAGAGTTTTCATGCCGGACTGCCTGGCCGCGTCCCGTATCTCGTTGGCGTCCGCATTTTTCAAGATGAGTTTGCGGATTGCGTCATCAACCGCGAGCAATTCAAATATCCCGGATCTTCCGTAATATCCGGTGGATGCGCACTGCTCACACCCCATGCCACGGTAGAGCGCCTGCGCGTCACCGATCCCGAAAAGCCTCAGTTCACCCTTGCTCGAGGCCGCGGCGTCCCTCTCCTTGCAGGCCGGACAGATGACTCTCACAAGCCTCTGTGCCAGTATCCCGCGGATCGTAGATGACAGCAGGAAGTTCTCAACGCCCATGTCAAGAAGCCTCGTAATAGCGCTGGGCGCGTCGTTGGTATGTAATGTCGAAAAAACAAGATGACCCGTAAGAGCCGACTGAATCGCAATCTCCGCCGTCTCAAGGTCTCTGATCTCGCCTATCATAATGATGTCGGGGTCCTGCCTTACGATATGCCTCAGCGTATTCGCAAAGTTGAGCCCGATCTGGGGTTTGACCTGAATCTGGTTAACCCCTTTGAGCTGGTATTCGACCGGATCTTCAACGGTTATGATCTTCTTGTCGGGGGAATTGATCTTATCCAGCGCCCCGTAAAGCGTTGTGGTTTTCCCGCTTCCCGTGGGACCGGTAACAAGGATAATGCCGTTTGGCTTTGTGATCAATTGATTGAATGCCCTGAGTATTTCCGGTCCGAAGCCCAGAAGATTAAGGTCAATGACGATGCCTTCCTTGCGGAGTATTCTCATTACGACGCTCTCCCCGAATAATACCGGGATAGTCGATACTCTCAGGTCAAGTTCACTTTCGCCGACTCTCAGCCTGATCCGCCCGTCCTGCGGCAATCTTCTCTCGGCTATATTGAGTTTTGCCATGATCTTTATTCTTGACACGATAGCCGCCTGAAGTCTCTTGGGAGTAGATTCTATATCATGGAGTACGCCGTCGATCCGGTAACGGACCTTCAGTTCATCCTCAAACGGCTCGACATGTATGTCACTGGCCCTGCTCTCGACGGCCCGCGTTATGAACATATTGACGAGCCTGATAATCGGAGCTTCGGAAGCGAGGTCTTTCAGATGCCCGATGTCCTCTTCCTCTTCTTTCAGGAATTCAATCCCCTTTTCACCGAGGTCCTCGATTATTCTGTTGATATTTTGCGTTTCCTGCTCGTAAAACCTTGTAATAAAGTCTTCGATGACTTTGTTGTCAGAGGCGTACACCATAACATCTGCCGATGTCGCCACCCCCAGCGCGTCAATAGCCATCCGGTCTCCGGGGTCTGCCATGACGACTTTCAGGATGTTGTTTTTCATCTCAATGGGGATAATTTTGTTCTCGCGTATGAAGCGCGACGATATGCCGTTAAGGACAAAAGGGACTTTCGGCAGGTCTTCCGGTTGAAAATATTCTACATTCGGAATCACATTGGGCCTCCCGGAATTATACCATATCCGGCGCGCAACGAGAAAAAAGAAACGGACAACGCATCCTTCTCCCCCTTGGTCCCCGCGGTGGCGAAAGACGGCGAACACGAATGAGATGATTTGATGTACAATATGCGAAGTCCCTCATGAAACGAGCGAACTTAAAACCGTCGGTCGAAATCTTCGCCGACGGCGCGTGCGCCGGCAATCCCGGTGTCGGGGGGTACGGCAGTATTCTGCGTTCGGGAACGCGCGAGCGGGAGCTGTCCGGCTGTGAACCGGCAACTACAAATAACCGCATGGAGCTGACGGCTGTCATTAAAGCCATGGAGGCGCTTAAAAGGCCGTGTTTTGTCAGGGTTGTCACGGATTCAAACTACGTCGTTCAGGGAATGAAGGCCTGGATTCATAATTGGATGAGGAACAACTGGAAAAACAGCAGAAAAGAAGATGTGGCGAACAGAGATTTATGGGAGAGGCTTTTAAAGCTTTCGCAGCATCATGATGTGCAGTGGATATGGATCAAAGGGCATAATCAACACCCTGAGAATGAGCGCTGCGACAGGCTTGCCCGCCTTGCTATGATGAAATGCGGGACGAAGGCCGCGCAGGACACTGCGTGAACAAGATTGATATAAGAGATCTGACAAATACTTTTCTCATCGCTGTGCCCGGCCTGAGGGACCCGGGGTTCTCGCGAACGGTGGTCTTGATCTGCGATCATTCAAAAGACGGCGCGTTCGGACTTGTCATCAACCGGATCCTCCTGAGCAGTTTCCTGCCGCTCAGAAACAGTTTTGATATAAATGAACTCAGCACGGATATGCCCGTTTACTACGGAGGTCCGGTGAAGCCCGAACAGGGTTATGTCCTGTACGAATCGCGTCATAGCTACTATCCTTCAATAAAGATTCATGACAACCTCATTCTGACAACGGCGCGGGATGTCCTGTCGGATATCGGCAGCGGGAAAGGGCCTGAAAAATTTATCTTCATCCTTGGTTTTTCAGGTTGGGCGCCGGGTCAACTGGAGCGTGAATTAATGGAAGACAGCTGGCTGATCGCCCCTTCAGACAACCGCATTATCTTCGACACGCCGGTTAATGACCGCTGGACTGCGGCGGCAGCCCTTATCGGCGTCGATCTGAAAAGGCTGGTCTGCAGGCCGGGCTCCGTCTGAAGTGTTAGGAA